>NZ_CP104550.1:287500-392500 GCF_025397995.1 Methanothermobacter wolfeii | reverse complement strand
ACAAAACCGAAAAAATTGCAAAACATGTCATGAGTCATATGATCATAAGTTTGAATCAAAAATTTCCCTGTTAGCCTTCATCAACTGAGAAGAAGTATCATCAGATAATTCAATTAATAATTCATGAAAATAATCAGATTAAACGCCGGGGACGGGATTTGAACCCGCGAGATCCAAAGGATCATTGGCTTAGCAGGCCAACGCCGTACCAGACTGGGCCACCCCGGCCTTGAGTTAATCTATCTGTGTTCCCTGTTATAAATTTTTCCTTCAATAAATAGTTTGCCCTTAATGAATGGGCACGTCCAGGGGTTGACTGGCCTTCCATTCGCCGGTGATCCTGAAGACCAGCTCCACCCCGTTAATCCACAAGCATCGGCTGTCCATGGTAGAGCTGCTCCTTTCCAGGCCTGACCCGTTCCCATGGCTAAGATGGTTTACCCTGACCCTCCAGTCAGGGCCCCATCACCACCAATCCTGTGGGACGAGGCTTCGACACCAGCCTCCAGGGCCGGCGAACGGTTAGCCAGCCGTCCCCTGAACTTCGACCGCGCCGTATAGGGGATTTGCGCTTACAGAGGACCCCTAACCCTCCAGTCTAGCCCATTCTATTCATTGGATAAACTGGTATTTTAATGTTTCCCTGGTAAAGACAATCATATGAACAATATCAGCCACCTAAAAGAGACTTGACTGATGAGATATGTAATTTTAATCCTTAAACAGAACCAATAGTTCAGTGTACTTCCAGTAACAGCACATCCCTCATCCATGAGAACAGAATTATAATACGGGATCCAATAATAATTTATGGATACCTTGATGATCATAAGTGTTGTTTTAAGTCTTTACATGGCATTCAACCTTGCTGCAAATGATATAGGTAACTCTGTGGGTACCGCTGTGGGGAGCGGCTCCCTGAAAATGAGAAGGGCTCTCCTGATTGGTGGCATATTTGTCCTTATAGGTGCCCTCTTCTTTGGAGGTAATGTAATAAAGACAATCAGTGAGGGGATAATTCCCGCTGGCCTTTTCAGTGCACGTGCAGCCCTTGTGGTTGTCTTAACCTCTTCGATCTGGATAACCTTCACGTTAATGAAAAAAATACCGGTTTCAGGTTCTGATGCCATTGTGAGCTCAGTCCTTGGAACCGGGATAGCGAGTATTGGGCTAAGCAACATCAGGGTTGATGTCCTTGGATTCATAGTTCTAAGCTGGGTTTTATCTCCCATCCTGGGTTTTTTATCAGGATTTATAATCTATTATTCTCTTAGAACCATTTTACTTAAACCCGCCAATAATATCGGCTTCAGGGATCGTCTTGAAAAGGTCTTTTCGTATCTGCAGATTTTCAGCTCAGCGTTCTCAGCCCTTAACCTCGGCGCCCTTGACATAGCCGTTGCAACGGGTGTGGTATTTGCAGCTGGAGGTTTCGGTGGAAATGAAATCCGTTTGCTGGGTGCTGCAGGCCTCCTGACCGGGATACTCATTGCAGGTAATCGGGTTACAGAAACAGTTGGGAGAAGAATAACCGATCTTACACCCAGCAGGGGCTTCTCAGCCCAGATGGCTGCAGCTACTGTTGTATATTTATTTCTGGGTTATGGTATGCCCATATCCCCCACGCAGACCCTCGTTGGATCCGTGATAGGTGTTGGGATTGCCCATGGAACATCAACCGTCAAATATGATGTTATAAAGGATATAGCCTATACCTGGATCGTAACCATACCTGTATGCCTTGTTATGGCAGCGGCCATCTATACACTGACAGGTATCCTATGATACCCTCCTAAGGGAAGGCAGTCAAGTTAAGGACCACGAAGACCGATACAGGTATCCTCTGATACCATCTCAAGGATCATGCACCGTACCATGATCCCTCAAAACCAGGGAATCATATATCTCTGAGGGCCCTTATTATGTCCCCATCAGAGATGATGCCCATCATTTTTCCATCCTTTACCACAACAAGCTGGTTGATGATACCATCATCAGCGTATTCATTCATTTTTTCAATGGCATCTGCAAGGGTTTCTGATGGCTCCACAGTCGCAACATCCTTAACCATAACCTCACCGACTGTTGTTCCAAGTTCATAGTTGTCAAGTATGAGGTTATGGCCGAGATCCGATGCCGTGACAATCCCAACAAGCTCATCATCCTCAATTACTGGAAGTGCACTTATCCTGTGCTTCATCAGTTTTTCGAATGCGAACACGACATCTTCAGATGGTTCGACAGTTATAACATCATCTGTCATCACTTCTCCAATACTAATCTCATTCAGTTTCTTCAGCAACCTCTCTGCCTCCTTTAACACTGGTTTTTGTGAGTGATTTTATGATCGAATCAATCGTCGTAACAACATCTATGTTTTCGATGACAGGCACATTGTGTTTCTTTGCCTGACTCTCAATGTATCTGTGGATTCTTCTAATGGCCCAGAAGTAACTTATATACCTCTTCAAGGGCCTCCTGGCCCACATCTGCCTGCAGCGGGAATAGAATCTGCCCTTATGTATGTTCTCATCCGAAACTGTCAGGACAAACATTGCAACGTTTTCCTTGTTAACAAGATCCTCCCTTATGAAACCGGGCACTATGTGGACTCCTTCAATAACTATGCTTATGCCCTCTGTAAGGGCCCTCTCAATTACAGCCTCAACACCTATACTTACACTGTCAACATGGTCCCTGAAGCCTATGAGCACCTCGTCCAGTTCGGGTGGTGGGGGTATGCGCAGGGACTGGTATGCCGTGTAGCTGGATTCATAGATTGATGGGAGAAGTTCCCTTGAGACTATCTTACGCATAACCTCCCTTATCATGTCGGTACTTGTCATGTTCCTTATGCCAAGACGGTTTGCCACCTCAAAGGCGATGGATGATGTTCCAACACCTGAAGCACCGCCTATAAGTATTATGAGGGGCTCCTTGCACTGTCTTATCCGTCTCCAGAGCATGTATTTCTCTGCGACCTCAGGGTCCTCCTCCTTGAGGTGCCTTGATACAACCTCAACGAGTTCATCTATTGTGATAAGATCGACCTTCTTCTTTTTAAGGTGAGCCTCTATCATTGAAGCGAAGGTGTATGCCTTGTTGGGATCCATTTCTGCTCTGGTCAGTGAACGTGCCAGCACACCCTTTGAGAAGGGTTCTGTGTATTTTTTTCCGCTTACCTCTCCCTGAACCATTATCATTTTTACTCACCTCAAAAAGAGTCCGGTAATAATCTGAAATCAGAGTTTTATATATTTAACTGGACTTAAGGTTGCATCTTTAGAGGGACCTTCAACCCCTGCCATGGTTCTATACATTTAACTGGACTTAAGGTCCAGGATTTCGGCCGTCACAGAGCCGTCTTCTGAAATTTCAATAAGGGCTGCTCTTCCATCTGAGAGCTGTCCCGGGTTTACGATGACCGTCCTCCCAATTCTGTCCACCCCTGGAGATTCATGTATATGTCCGCAGATATTGACACATGGCTCATGTTTTTCTATTATATTCCGTACAGCGGTGCTTCCCACGTTATCGCCTGATGGTATCCTGTCAACTTCCGTGGCGTGGGGTGGTGCATGGGTTACAAGTATGGAGATCTCATCATTCATGCCGGGCAGGAGGTTATCCAGCTCCCTCTGGATCTCATCCTCACTGAATTCAAAGGGTGTGTTGAATGGTGTGGGATTGGATCCCCCGAGACCGCAGATCCTCATGTTCTTTATGTTAAGAGCCCTTGCATGGAGGTTAAGGGCCTTTGAATTTTCTATCTTCTCCAGGGTGCCGTGGGGATCACAGTTCCCTGGCACTGCCAGAACCGGTATATTGTGGGATGCCAGGTCATTAAGCAGTTCCTCAACAAGTTCGGAAGGCCCGAAGTTTGTTATGTCCCCTGCAACGACTATCAGGTCCACCCTGTTGTTTCTGAGGTACCTGTGGAGTTCCGGGATTCCTGAGCCATGGAGATCACTAACAGCAAGGATTTTCATTTGAATTCCCTCCTTTTATTCCCTGAAAAAGGAGCCTATCTCTTTCAAACCCTTCTTTATATCCTCTGAATCGCCGTAAACAGCTATGAGGTCATCTTCTTCAAATTCTATTATCAGGCTGTGGGTTTCGGCGATGTCCTGAACCCTGTCTTCTGCAAGGGGTTCCTTAAGATGTACCCTTGCTGCTGCAAATCCTGGTGGAGCACCCACAATGAACCTGGATTTTGTTTCGGGTGGTTTATGGACTTCCTCTCCGCGCGCGGCTCTCTTCAATTTTTCAATCCATTCCCCTGGATAGTCAGGATCAAGGTTCTCGGCAAGGTCAAGGAGCTCTTCTTGAATTGAGTTCAGCATGTCATTTATCCTTTTAAGCTCCTTAATCATTTCAGGGTTTTCTGTGTCTGTCTTGTAAAAGTTTATTGATGTCCTGACAAGTCTTATGTCCTCTGTTACAGATACCGGGACTTCCACGTCCCTCTTTCTCAGGTCAGTTAAAAGTTCAACAAGCACAAACCATGTCTGTTCAACAGGGAGTGTCATAGGTGTCCTTCCAGAATTTTTAGGGTTGTGTGGTTTATCTTAGCACCTGCTTCTTCAAGTTCCCGGCGAATTTCATCTACGCTGCTGTATGAGTCCAAGAAGAGTACATGATTACTCTGGGTGCCCTTTATGGATATTATGGCTATCTCATCGTCATCTGATAACTTCTTTTTTTCAAGGCCTGCCTTATAGTCCACAAACGGGCGGAATTCTTCAGGAAGATCCTTCAGGGTGAATATTCCCTTTAAGGTAGCTATAAACAAAAAAACACCTCAAAAAATTTATTTACGGGAGATGGTGCTCCCTCTAAAAATGAATAAACTGGTTTATCCGCTTCCAGGTGCAAGGCGGTCGAGTTCCTCTAGTTTTTCAAGGCACTCGTCTACACATACCTGGTGTGCGTCAACCACAAGGTCCTCCTTCGGAAGACCCATTGCAAGTCCAAGGAGCTGTGCCAGGTGAAGCACGGGGATGTCGAATTCTTCGCCGAATTTGTCCTTGATTTCCATCTGTCCAACGTCAAACTGTAGGTGGCAGAATGGGCAGACGTTCACTATGGCGTCGACACCTGCTTCCTTCATGTTGGTGAGTTTTTCCCTTGTGAAGTCAAGGGCAACGTCAAGGTCCCTTGATCTTACTCCACCACCGGCACCGCAGCACATCATCTTGTCTTTGTAGTCAACGGATTTTGCGCCGGTAACCTCGACGATTTCATCGAGGATTGTTGGTCTTTCAGGGTTGTCTATGTTTATTTCGTCGCTTGGTTTGAGGAAGTGGCATCCGTAGTGCACTGCCACGTTAAGGTTGAGTGGTTTTTCAACTATCTCTGCGAGTTTGTCAAGGCCCACATCGTTGTAGAGGACTTCTGCAAGGTGTCTTACGTTGACTTCGCCCTTGTATTCCCTTCCTGCTTCTTTGAGGATCTCGTTGATCTTTGCCTTCATTTCCTCGTCTTCTTTGAGGAGGTGGTTTGTTTCGAAGAGTGAACCGAAGCATCCGTTACATTCTGTCATGATGTCCATGCCCATGTCTTCGGCGATTGTTATGTTCCTTGCTGCTATTGCAGCCCATGTGGTCTTGTCGAATGACCCGAATACACCGGGTGCCGGGCAGCAGGATGCTCCTTCCATGTCCTTGAGTTCTATTCCGAGTTTTTCAAACAGCACCCTTGTTGCCTTTTCAATTCCAGGGTACCTGTTGTTCATGATACATCCTAAAAAGTATGCGATTTCCATTTCAATGCCTCCTTATTCAAGTTCACCTGTTTCCCAGTTGTATCCTATTAACTGGTCAAAGCCTGTTGCCTTGATGATCTTCTGGACCTCTTCGAGGGCTTCAGGGAACTGATGTGTTGTTGGTGGTAGTTCTCCAAGACCAACAGCCTTCCTTAATTCCATTGTGGCATCGTTTATTGGCACGCCGTGACCTGTTTTTATAACGAAGGATCCGACTGCCTTGTGGGCCGGTGCCATGAATCCTGCCTTAGCTGCCTCGTTCCTTGCAAGTTTCACGACGTCCACGATTTTAACCTTACGGGGACATCTTTCCTGGCAGGAGTAGCAGGTTGTGCACATCCAGAGTGTTGGGTCTGCTATTATTTCATCCTTTAATCCCACGTTTGCCTTTCTTATTATCTGACGCACCCTGTAGGGTGTTCTCCTTCCGGATGGGCAGGATCCTGTGCAGGTACCGCACTGGAAACAGTATTCAAGGCTGTCTCCACCGGCTTCCTTTATTTTTTCAGAGAATTCCTTGTCAATATTACCCTTTCTGATTATGTTTTCTTCTCGCTCTAGTAGGGTCATTATACCACTCCTTTCACCTTTATCCTCTTCCTCTGATTCATCCTCAGAAGTTTCTGATTCATCTTCAGAAGAGGGTTCGTCCTCAACAATCTCCTCGGTTTCATCGAAGGTTCCTTCAGTTTCTTCAGACTTAACATCCTCACCTGCAGACTCCTCTGATTCATGAACATCAGCAGCCCCTGAAGGCTCAGCAGCCACCTCTGGTTCCTGAACATCAGCAGCCCCTGAAGGTTCCTGAACACCAGGAACATCGACTGCGTCATCTACGGGTTCTGCAGGTTCCGGAGGTTTTTCTGAAGTTTTTTCAGGTTGAGGTTTTTCACTTTTCTCAGCTGGTTCGGTTGTAGTCTCAGTCTTCTCTGCTTCACTGTCCTCTTCCTTCTTTTCACCCATCAGGATTTCTTTTAGGCGCTTTAGAACTGACATTGTTTCTCACCCTGAAAGATCGCTGGTTTGTTAAACCTCAGATTTTTCTTATTAGACTGTGACCCTTATGGATATATAAAGATTCCTAAAAATTGCCAAAGTGTAACCTTTTAGGTGACACAAATGGTTAGTAATTCCGCAGACTAACCTAATCAGCAGACGGTGTTAAGATGAAGGTTGATGACTACCAGATAAAAATCCATGATGGACCTGCAAGGTACGGGATGGTCGGAGGTGCGGAGACACCCCTCCTCCTTAAACATGAAGAGATGGAAATTGCAGAATATGAGACACTCCCCTACAGCATCCCCCGGGAGCTTGCAGAATGGGGTGTTGCCGAAACCCTGAGGATGGCTTCAGGCTCAGATGCAGAATATGCATTCATCCATGGCTCAATGTACAGGGACCTCAGGGTAAAATGTGCCCTTGAACTTGAAGATCTTGATTTCAGGAGACTCATAGTGGCAAACATGGATGAACTTCTGCAGAGGCCCAGGGACCTCGTTGAAACTGTCACATCACTCCGTGAGGCCCTTAAACCCGACACACTCCTCTGTTCAACATTTTCACACCCTGCATTCATTCCCCTCCTTGCCTACATGGGGATGGATATATTCTCCGATGCCCTGGCAGAGTTCTACGGAAGGTTAAACGTGTTCCTTACAGAGACACATACCTACCCCCTCAATGAGTACCGTTTATATGAAATGGGCGCTGAAGAACTTGTGGAGGAGAACAGGAGGACCCTTAACCTTGTCATTAGAGAGGTCCGTGAACGTATAAAGAAGGGGACCCTGAGGAACCTTGTTGAGGAGCGCGCCGCATCATCCCCTGTGAACATGTCAGCCCTCAGGATACTTGACCATGAAAAACAGGATTTTCTCCAGAAATACACCCAGCTCTACTGAATTATCCTGAAAAAATCCCTGAGGCCCCACCCACCGTCCGAAAAAATACACCCGGCTCTACTGAGATCATCCTCAGGGAACAGGCGATGCAATGATCATGTAATGGTAGGGGCCCGCATCAAGGACATCACGTACATTGAATCCATGCTCCTCAAGTATCTCCCTGACCCGGTCCTCAGATAGCCTTATATCCATAGGGGGTCCTGGAGTATCGGGTATCCTCTTGAAGTCAACGATTGCAAGTTTACCATCCCCCCTGAGGAGCCTCCTTATCTCAGCCATGAGGGGTTCGACCTCATCATTGGCCACCGTACCATGGAAGACATTTGCCATGAAGTAGAGGTCAACCGTTGAATCATCAATGGGCATTTTCCGGGTTATATCAGCAACTAGAGGTGTTATATTCGTCCTGTCCCCTATCCTGGCCTTAAGTTTCTCAACTGATTCAGGGTAGATGTCAACTGCAATGACCATCCCTCCGTCACCAACCACCCCTGATGCCTCAATTGAAATGAATCCATCTCCACAGCCAGCATCAAGGAAGGTGTCTCCACTTCCAAGTGGCAGGAGCTTCATAAGATCCTCTGCATCAATAAGGTCCCTTGTTGATTTTCCTGCATGGACATGGCCCATTACTTCACCTCCCCTAAGTTTATACCCTGTATCATGGGACTCCCTGTGAATCCCCTGAAGGATATATAGGGAGGGAGAGAGATATAATACTGTGGTGTTTTTTATGATTGATAAGATGGAGCTCACCATGACAAATGGAACGGTTCATCACTTCAGGAGGGGTGAATTCGGGGTGGAGGCCATAATGGTTGATAAGGATAAATGCTTCATAAAGGTTAGTTTTAAAGAGAGAGAATTCGGAAAAAGGGAGATGATCATACCCCTCCAGAATGTTGAAAAATGCGACTACATCATCAAATAATTGAAATAAGGGGTTCGCTGGTGTTTAAAGTATCATCCCCTTAACAAGATCCTCGGGGGCTCCCGCAACCTCCACCAGGTACTCTGCCTCCACGAAGTGAAGTCCCGCCGGGATAACAAGGCAGTGGAGAGGATCCCCTAAGTCCTCATCAATGAGGTCCATTATACGGTCAGCCCTCACAAGAGGTTCCTCTGAACCAGCCCTTGCAATTACAACTGCAAGGGTGTCCCCCCCGATGGTGTCATCATCCAGTTCCCCTGATGCCTTCATCAGATAACTGAGGCCCTCATTTGCAGTCATGTACCTCTCCCTGTGGGCCTGTATATCCAGGAGGACAAGGGAATGGGAGCTGTTTTCAAGGTTAGCCCTGATGTTAAGGTAGGGGGAGAGGGGGAAGTAGTTATCCTCTGTGAAGGGTATGGTTATTATCCTCCCGAACTTGTAGGCCTGGAGCCCTGCAAGGCCTGGTGCTGCTGAGATTATCGATGATGAATGGATCACCCTTGTCTCAATACCCCTCCTCCTGGCATCCACCAGAATCTCCGTGTGTGTTGTGGCAATCAGGGGGTCCCCGGGGACAAGGAGGGCTACATCAACCTCCTCAGCCCTCTGAAGGGGTACCCTGTCCTCCTCAACCTCTTCCCTCCTCAGGACCCTTACATCCTTCCCTGTTAATCTTTCAATCGCCGAGAGGCTGGAGCCCTGAAGCATTGCAGTGTAAAATTCTGCGTAGACCTCATGGCAGCCTTTAACTGCTTCAAGTCCCTTCAGCGATATGTCCCTTTCATCGTAAAGTCCAAGTCCAATTATGTAGAGCATATATAAGACCTCTCATGATGGTGTAAGTAAATTTAACCCAAACAGCGGCAGATCTCCTTCCAAGGGGGAGCCGAAAATTTTTACATCAGTTATAATAGTAAATGTACTGATATATTATCCTTGCAGTAACCGGGCGGGTATGGAGAACACTGAACCTCAGGTAATTTTACAGCCTTTCCATACTTACAGCACCGGGAGTATGGGAAAACACTGAACCCAAAAAGGTCCCCTGCAGTTCCTGCAGATGGTGAATATCAGCAGACAGACAGCATCAGCCCCCCCTTAAGTTAAACAGGGGGTTAAAGGGGCTGCGGGAAGATTCATGGGGGCCAGAAAGCCATGGTTTTCCCGTGATCATACCGAAATTAGAGGCAATAAGCGAGAGGGAAGTTCTCATTATGAAGGGATTGAAGGTTCCGAAGAAGATGGCCAATGAAATAATAAAGCTTCTTGTTGAATCATCGGTGATTAACCGGGACTACAGGATCAGGAGGGATGATGAACACGTCTACATACCCATCCTGGAAGATGCCGATGTCCCTGAAATTGATGGTGTGACAGTCATAGATGATTCCTTTGATGAAAGTAAAAGGTCGCCGAGGAGTTTTATTGACATACTCAGGGATGAAATTCCAGCTGAACTCCTTGAATCCATAAGGAGGTCCTTTGATATCATAGGGGATGTTGTGATCGTTGAGATACCCTATGAACTTGAGGATTACAGGTTCAGAATCGGGGAGGCCGTGCTTGAGTTCACAGGGAGAAGGGCCGTTTACATGAAGAGGGGGAGTGTAAGCGGCGTTGTGAGGACAAGGGAACTTGAGCTCATCGCAGGGGAGCCTGTATCCGAGACTGTCCACAGGGAGTACGGTAGCAGGATCCTTGTTGATGTCAAGAAGGTTTATTTCAGTCCCAGGCTGGCCAATGAAAGGGAGATTGTGGCGGGTCAGGTCAGGGATGGTGAAGTTGTCCTTGACATGTTTGCAGGGGCGGGGCCCTTTGCCGTTGCCATTACAAGGCACGGAAGGGCCTCAAAGGTGTATGCTGTAGACATAAACCCTGACGCGGTCCATTACATCAGAAAGAACGCGGAGATCAACCCCGGAGGGGACCGTATAGTTGCCATTGAGGGTGACGTCAGGGAGTTCCTGAGGGGAAGGGAGTCCTTCGCAGACCACGTTATCATGAACCTCCCCGGGACGGCCTGCGAGTTCCTTGATGATGCCGTGAGGGCTGTGAAGGATGGCGGGATAATACATTACTATGAATTCGCACGGGACTTTGAAACTCCCATGAAGCGTCTCAGTAAGGCCGCTGAACCCTTCAGTGTGGAATTTATTGATAAAAGAAGGGTGAAGTCAAGAAGCCCGGGGGTATGGCATATGGGAATTGATGCCAGAATAAAGAAAACTGAGAAATGAAAACACCATACAGGGATTAATTAAAAGATGGAGAAATAAAACCCCAACACAGGGAATTGATGCAAATAAAGAAGAGAAAGACCACTATAATGGATCAATAATACCATTCTCTGTTATTATCCCGGTTATGAGGTCTGATGGGACTATGTCAAAGGCCGGGTTGATGGCCCTGGTGCCCTGTGGCGCGATCCTGCAGCCGCCATAATACAGGACCTCTGAGGGATCCCTCTCCTCTATCTCAACATCGTAGATGGAATTTTCCCTGTCAAAGGTGCTGAGGGGTGCTGCAACATAGAAAGGAACCTCGAAGCGTTTTGCTGCAAGGGCGACCATCAGGGATCCTATTTTATTCGCCACCCCGCCGGTGGCAACACGATCAGCACCTATTATGACCTTGTCTATCCTTCCTGTCTGCATGAGGTACCCTGCAGCGACATCAGCAATGAGCCTGACGGGTATGCCCTCCTGCTGCATCTCCCAGACACTTAAACGTGCTCCCTGTCCAACGGGGCGTGTTTCATCACATATTACGGTTATATTCTTTCCCTGATCCCTTGCAGCCCTGACAACGCCCAGTGCTGTCCCGTAATCAACACAGGCAAGTGCACCTGCATTGCAGTGTGTCAGGATGGTGTCACCGTCATCAATGACCCCTGCTCCGTGTCTTCCTATTGCCATGTTCGTCTCCACATCCTCCCTGTACATCCTTAGGGCCTCCTCAAGGGGGGATTCAGAGTTCATGGCACGGTCAACAGCCCAGAACAGGTTGACTGCTGTTGGACGGGACGCCTTTATCTCATCTGCGGCCCTGGCGGTATCTTCTCCTGCCAGGTGGGCAAGTGCAACCCCAAAGGCTGCTGAAACACCGATGGCTGGAGCGCCCCTCACCACCATCTCCTTTATTGCGTATATCACGTCCCTGTACGTCCTGCATTCGAAGTATTCAAGGGAATCCGGGAGTTTTCTCTGATCTATAAGTACAAGCTTTCCGTCCTTCCATTCAAGGGTCTTCACCGTTACTCACCC
Organism: Methanothermobacter wolfeii; assembly: GCF_025397995.1. Taxonomy (NCBI): domain Archaea; kingdom Methanobacteriati; phylum Methanobacteriota; class Methanobacteria; order Methanobacteriales; family Methanobacteriaceae; genus Methanothermobacter; species Methanothermobacter wolfeii. Next base: position 380,632 of record NZ_CP104550.1, on the reverse strand, counting down.
AGGGGCTTCAATTTATCAGTAGTGGCTTGCTGGTGTCATGTCAAGGTGTTTGTCCGCGCCCTTTTTGCCGGGTATTCCATAGGCATCTGCACGGCACTGTGTGCAGGCCCGGAAGACGGGTATTATCTTCTCAACCTCTCCCCTGACCCTTTCAATCTGTTCACAGGTGGGTCTCGGGTAGTCCTTCATCTCCCCCATGGGTATGAGGGGTATTATGTTCATGAGGGATGCTCCCCTCCTTTTAACCTCCCTTGCAATGTCAACTATGTGTTCATCGTTGAGGCCTGGTATGAGGACGCTGTTGACCTTAACTATTACTCCCCTTTCGGCGAGTTTTTCAATACCCTCAAGCTGGTTCCTTGAGAGTACCTCAAAGGCTTCCCTTCCACGGTAGACCTTACCCCCGTAGATGACGAAGGAGTAGATCTTCTCGCCTATTTCAGGGTCAACCGCATTCACGGTTACCGTGACCGTGTTAACCCCCATCTCGGCAATTTCATCTGCCTTGTCAGGTAAAAGCAGCCCGTTCGTGCTCATACATTTAAGGAGGTCGGGGAACTCCTTGCTGGCCTTCTTGAAGAACTCGAAGGTTTCTTCATTTGCAAGGGCATCACCTGGCCCGGCAACCCCAATCACACTGATTGGCATCTCTGATCTGACCTTCTTTACATGTTCCACCGCGTCATCAGCCGTCATTACCCTTGCAGCGACGCCGGGGCGCATTTCACACTCATTTATGTCCCTTGTGCAGAATTTGCAGTGTATGTTACAGCGTGGAGCGATTGGCAGGTGGATTCTACCCACCTTATCATGTATTTTTTCATTGAAGCAGGGGTGAGCCTTTGTTATATGGGCAAACCTTGTCTGTCTCGGATTTGCGGGCATTAGGGGTGCCTCCTGATAGGTTTTACTGATATCATAATCTTCACCTTTTCGAGAAGTTCAGCTTCTCATATCCTTAATTATCTCCCTGGCCTTCATTATCCATTCATCCCTTATTGTCTCATCGGTGCATACCATGGCGATTATGCCATCCTCTGAGAGGTCCCTTATAACACGGAATCCCTCAGGTATTATCCGGAATATGGCGTCGTAGACCTTCTTGCGGAGGTTCATGGAGGGGTCATGGATTATCATGCCGCTTATATCTGATACAGGATCCTCAACCACAACCTCAAACCTTGATGGCTGGCGGACCCTTCCACGACCCTGTGTCTCCCATAACTTCTCCAGGAGCTCCGGCAGATATGTTTCATCCTTTATTCTCAGGTGAATTGCCCCTGTGGCTTTATCGGTTTCTGGTTCAGCCATGTCCTCAAGGTATACGGGTTCGGATGCCCTCTGGGTTTTAACCGCTATTATGAAGACGGGTCCCCTTGGATCCGCCCACACCCTGAGATCCTCCACTGACCTTACAAGCTGAAGGTCCTGGAGCACCTGTCTGGCGATTATTTCATAGACCGCAGCACCCTCGGGGTCATAACACTCAACCTTTATTCCCATCTGCTACCCCTCACCGGCTCCTCTCATTCCTGAAACAAGGAGGGCTGCGCCAACTGCTCCGATGTGCTGTGAGTACGGCGGTACTATCACATCGATCCCGCCGAGGATTTCGCTGACTGCACTTACAAGGCCCTCTATGAGGGATGTTCCTCCAACCTGTATGAGGGGTTCCCTCACGTCTATCTCCTGGAGCTGCTGCTCATAGACCTGTTCCGCCACAGAGTGGCATGCTGCAGCTGCGGCGTCCTCCCTTGATGTTCCTGCTGCCAGGGCCGTTACAAGGTCCTGTATACCGAATACTATACAGTAACTGTTAAGGAGGGCCTTCTTGTAGTCCCCCTTCATGGCCAGGCTTCCAAGTTCATCGATTTCAACCCCGAGCCTCCTGGCGGTTATCTCAAGGAAACGGCCCGATGCACCTGCACAGATACCTCCCATGGTGAAGTTGTCGGGTATGCCATCGTTGACCGTTATGACCTTATTGTCCATCCCACCTATGTCAAGGACCGTTGCCTCACCCTTCTGGTGGTCTGCAAGGAACACTGCCCCCTTTGAGTTAACACTGAGTTCCTCCTGTATGAGGTCTGCATTGTAGTGCTTTCCTATTGTGAGCCTCCCGTAGCCTGTGACGCCTATCCCTTCAAGGTCCTTCATCTGATAACCTGTTCCTGTCAGGGCCTCCTCTATTCCCTTCTCTGCTGACCCCAGCACATCCGTTGTTGGAACCCATCCGGTGCCTATAACCTCATTGTCCTCCATGAGGACCACCTTGGTTGTGGTTGAACCCGAGTCAATGCCCAGGGTCAGGCCCTCCTGTTTTTCCCTTGCAAGTATGCTCTTCCTTGCAACTATTGTTGCCAGTGCCTCCATTCGTATGAACAGCTCATCGGCCTTTGTCCGTTCTGTGAATGAATAGGTTACGACGGGCAGTCTCGTGTTCTGCTGTATGAATCTCCTTATCTCGTTCCTGACAAGGGCCCCCTCAGCGCATCTGAAACAGGTTGCTATGAAGACCGCGTCTGCATCTGTTTTACCCTCCACAAGGGACATCGCCCTTGCTATCATGAGTCTTATGCTTGAACTGGCGCAGTTGAATCCGAACTTTTCATAGGCCTCGTCTATGTAATCAAGGTCAGCCTCGGGGATCACTATCTCGGCGCCGAAGGTGCTTGCCGCCTTCTCTATTTCCTTCTGAACACCACTGTAGTCGGTTCCGCATGATATCTGGGCTATTTTAACCATTTTTAGCCTCCAGTTCATCAAGGAATTTGTTTATCCTGTTAACGACCTCTATCGTCTCCTCACGTGTTGTGGGATACTTGAGTTCGAGGGTTGGTATCCCCTTCTTACGCAGGTGGAAGACGCATAATTCATTGGTCCGTGCGCATCCGATGCATCCGAACCCGAAGGGTGCTTCCTCCATTATTATGGCTGCGTCTGCCTCCTCAATGAGCGGTCCGAAGATTGACATCCTCCCCCTGACTCCTGAGGGGACCTCTATGGCGGCGTACTTCAGGCCCTTTATGGGGTCCTCCTCTGTTATGTTGAAGGGTGGTGAATCTATCTCCGGATCGGTGACCTTCTTTTTTATCTCCTTCTGGATCACCAGGGGCTCATGTCCCCTTCTCTCAACAAGATCAGCCAGTATGAGTGAATTTGGTGGGAATATGGCTATCTTCAATAGAACTCCCCCCTGTCAACATCCTCGGGTCTTCTGGCTATTTCAACCATGTCTGTGAAGAGGCCCTTGGTGACGTCCACTATGCCTACGGCGCAGATCACCTCACCCTTCTCCTTGAGGGGGACCACGATCACTGGTGTGCCTTTGTAGGGGCCGCTTTCAGGTGTCTCACGTGCTATTTCCCCTGATTCAAGGACCTTTTCAAGGACTGGTCCGGTGTAGCTGTCATCCACCACCTTACCGTCCTCTATTCTGAGTCCAGGGGAATTTTTACTCCTTATTGTGAGGGGGAGGCGATTTACGAGTTCATGTATGCACATTCCAAGGTCCCTCAGTTCATCTCCACCTGATGATGCTGTTATTTTCATTTTATCAGTCCTCAACATTCTCCTTTGATTTTTTTCTTTCTTCTGCTATCATCCGGAATTCTTCTACCGGGACTTTGCCCTTCCTCTTTACGGTGACCTCAGCCGGTCTTTCTAGGGCTTCGCTTACATGGCCCAGGAGTTTGAATTCCTTCTCAAGCTGGTGGTATCCTTCACGGGCAGCGCCCCTGTGTCCCCTACATCTCCTCGGGTCCCCTGGTGGGAATCCCCTCTCCTTGGTGAATATGTTGGCCGGGTCGATGCTCCTTATTTTTTCAATGGCTTCCCTAACGTCTTCTGTGTTTCCATGGATGAGGGCGCCGTAGCATGTTGATTTTATTGTAAGGGGAAGGCCGAGGAGGTGCAGTTTCTGGACAAGTTCAGATGAGCTGATACTTGCAGATGGGCTCAGGATTATCATCCTGGTTGAAGTTTCATCATTTTTTTCTTTCTCTGACATAAACCGTGTCCCCCTCCTTGAATTTTTCCACATTCTTAATGCCCCTTGTGATCCTGCCTATTATGTTGGTGCCGTTGAAGGGCTCCCCTGTGGGGCCGTATTCATCGTTGTCCTCAAGCCTCACACCAACCATTCCGATGTGTCTTCTTGACATGTTTGTTATGCCTATCTCCCCCTTCTTCACGCAGCCTTCAGGTGTGTTTTCAGGTACCAGACCCTTTGCCATTGACTTTTCACCCTCAAACATCACGACCTTCATCCCGGGGAAGGCGAAGTGCACCTTCATGGATCCTATTGGTGTGTCCAGGAGGCCCGTCATCCTCCTGAAGTACCATGAGGATCTCGGAGCCTGTGGATCCATCTCTATCTCAATGATCCTTTCAGGGTCTATGCCCACTGTTTTAACCTTTCCTTCCCTGAGTATTTCCATGGTGTATGCTGGGTCCTGGGCAACGACTATGGCTTCATCGTCCATGAGGCCTTCCCTTACCTGCTCTATACCGTAACTGCTGAGGTATTCCTCTGCTTCCTTCTGGGTCATTGAGACCGTCATTATCCTTCCGGGTTCGCTCTGGATGGTGATGCTGTCCCCTTCACCGGCTATGTCCACGAGTTCCATGCCCTCTGTAACATTCCCTATTATGTTATGGGATGGTGTTGAAACCCTGTCCTCCCTGTAGATGTAGACCCTTCCGGCTCCCCTACCTGTGTTTCGGAGCGTTACCGTGCCCCTCTTCCTTTTATCTATCCTTTCAGGGTCCTTCTTTATTCCCTGTAGTGAGTAGAACCCTATAAAGGAGTTTGCCTCATAGTCAACCCTTAATTTACCATCCTCCAACATTGTGAAGAAGTGTTCAACCGACTGGGGTGAATCCATTGATGCCTTAACCTTCACATAGGTGAATAACTGGTTACCGTCCTCAAGGGGTGTCTGGAGGTCGGTTACCGCGGCACTCTTCACTATGCTCCTTCTCTTAACAACAGGTTCCACGGATTTTATAACGTCTTCATCGGTTAATCTTTCAAGGGTTCTTCTTCCACCGGTTATCCTTGCAAAAACACCCCTGTTTTCATCTGGTGCACCGTAGACTGCCCTGTGATCCTCCTTTGAGAGTATTATATGGGTTGAATCCGGACTGAAACCTGAAAGGCTTATTACAACCTCGTTTTCATCGTAGCTGAACTCCTTCCTTGTTGGTTCAAGGTCTGTCTTCAGGGGGCCCATTGAAACCTCAGATGGGGTGGTCCATCTTATACGCAGATTTTCAAGTTTTCTGTAGATCCGTCTCCAGGTATCCACAAGTAGGGGTGCTTCATCTGGCAGGACCTCTATAAGGACACTTCCTGCTGTTGTCCTGATCCTGTAGGTGTCTATGGTCTCTTCAAGCTCCTGGGTACCCTTTATTACCCCTACAAGGGTCCTCTCCATGTGGGGTGCATCTGTGGCCCTTATTGCATCCTCAACGGTTGATCCATCCGGAAGCTCAACCTCAACTCCATTAACCTTAACTAACATCAGGTCTCCCCCATGATTTTTCTTCAGTCACACCCATTATCCTCTCCCTTTCAAGGTCAAAGAGCACTCCCTCCTCATCACCTGATCTTAGATAGAGTTTTCTTTCACCTATTATTTCACCCGCATCTGATGCCTCTATTCCCACGGATTCCAGGAGCTCCATGCATTCAGCCACCCTTTCCTCCTGTGCTGTGAGTACAAAACCTGAACCAGGGTACATCCTGAGCCAGTCCACCCAGTCCACTGAACTGTTCCTGGGGATGGATTCCATCTCAACCCTTGCCCCCACCTCCGATGCTTCAAGGAGCATTCCAAGGGTCCCCAGGGTCCCCGGGTTGCTTATATCCTTTCCTGCTGTTACAAGACCCCTTTCAGCAATCAAGGCCATTATCTCTATCTGGGCCTGCACATCCTCCGGTGTCTTGTGTGTTGTTGTATCCCAGTTTAGGGGGAAGGATGGGTGTGGCCTTCCATCAAGGTCTATCCCTATTATAACCCTGTCGCCGGGGCGGGCATCACAGCTTGTTATTATGGCATCCTCAGGGGCTATTCCTGCAATTGAAACATCCAAGGCATCGTAGGGTGTGTCGGGGTGGACGTGTCCCCCCACCATCGGAACCCCGAACTTCTCTGCACCGTCCCTTATGCCCTCCATTACACTGTAACAGGTCTCCCTGCTGTTTATTGAGAGGACGTTAACCATCCCTATGGGTTTACCCCCCATTGCTGCAATGTCATTCACGTTAACCAGCACCGAGCAGTAGCCGGCCCAGTATGGGTCCGATTCAAGCAGCCGCCCCCATATCCCGTCGGCTGCAAGTAGAAGAAGTTTTCCATCACCAATCCTTATGGCGGATGCGTCGTCGCCAAATCCAAGGTAGGTGTTGCCTGAAACATTGTATGCGTCGTTTAAAATAGAAACTATGTTCCTTATGGGTCGCTTCCTTGTTACACCCTCAAAATTCTTAAGGGAATGGATGATATAATCTAAATCCAATTCCACACCTCTTTTTATCGATTCAGGTGGATCTTATAGTGTAGCTGGCACCTATATTATCTATAATCTGTAGGAGATCCCTTTTAAAACTTTCCACATCTTCAGTTTCAAGGCTGTCTCTGCCCCTGAAGAGTTCCTCATGTATTTTCTTACCGACTATATCGTCCCATCCGCCTTCAAATTCTATTATCAATGAGCCCAGGCACCTGAAGCCCTCCCTTACCACCCTGTCTATGTCGCCATCGGTGATGCCTATTATGGGTACATCGAATCTGTAGAGGATATCCGCGGCTACAAGGGTGGTGTCATCGCCAACGGTCACGACGAGGTCGGAGCTGTGAAGCCGGTATATGTCCTCGGCTGCATGGTTCAGGAATGATACCCTGAATTTTTTCTTTTCTTTTTCCCTCCTTTTAACCTTCCTTGGTTTTACACTCGCCCTCCTGAGGAGTCCTGTCTTTACTACGGCTTCGCTGAGGTTTATCCTTCCAAGTTTTTCAACACCGTGCTCCTTTATCCTGCCCCCGATTATCTCTGTGATTACACCGTCCTCTGCCACCAGGGTGACCTCATCTGATGTTGAAACCCCTACAACGATGCCGTTGACAAAGATGTTCTCATTCTCAGAGACCCCCACAAGTCTGCGGTATTCTGTGCCGTTGGACTCCGTGTCCCTGCAGGGTTCGTCATGGAAGAGTTCACGGCATATCTCATCAGGATCTACGAGTTCCAGGTGGAGTTCCCTGGCAATTTCCCCTGCAAGTTCATGCACGGATTCTGTCCAGGGTACAACGCTTCCATCATCCTCACCTGGTCTCTCTATCTGGATGAGATCTGGTTTCCTCTTTGATCTTCTGAACACCTTGTATCCGAATCCATGCCCTGTCACACGGGATTTTCCATAGTTCATGAGGACGACAAGGTCAGCGCCCTCCTCTGCGAAGAGGTCCGCTGATTCGCTTGGTAGTCTCTTTTCTGATATGTCTATGGTGTCCTCAAGGTGGGCGTCGTAGACAGCGGTTCTGCCCATGGTTCCGCCGAGCCTTGCCCTTACTTCACCGTATTTTTTGAGGAACTCTATGAGTTCCGCTGCATAGCCAGAGTCCACTATCTGTGGTCCGTGCACAACCACGCCTATCTTCATATGATCCCCTCGTCATCTTCTTCTTTTCCGGACTATCCCGGACCCGCATACCTCACATTCTTCATGGGGGTAATCATCGGAGTATTCCCTTTTACATCCCCTGCATGTCCTGATCCAGGTGTAGGTCTCCTTTATCCCCTCTGTAAGGACGCTTCTGAACCTTATTCCAAGGAGCTTCAGGGTGTTCTGTATCGTGTAGTCATCTGTTATTACAGTAACATCATCCCTCCCTTTGAGTGAAACTGCAAGTCCTATGACCCTTTTATCCGTCTCTGAAAGCTTCAGTACGTCTCCTGATTCCCGCACCGCCTCCTGGACCATTTCCATACTTTCAGGGTCTGGTTCTTCTATCCTTAATTTACCCTCTTCAATGGCTTTTTCAAATACCATCCTGGATTTAAAGTCCTTAATCTCTTCAATAACCTGGTTGACCGTGTAATTATCCCTATCAGAGGGTATGTAACCGTTTATGAATGCCGATGCATCAAGAACCTTCTTCATGGAAATCACTCTACACTTGTTATGAAGGCAATTATCATATCTAATTTTCTGAGCCAGTTAGGAGGGTATGGGTCCAGGTTTTTTAAGGTGGCCTTCATGGTGAGCTGGCTGATGAAACCTCATTGATGACACCTGAGATCCAGATTAGAGTAGCCGTCGGGGATCAGGGGTACTGCACGGATGTCACAGGATAATCAGGGGGACCTTCAGGGTGGTAGCCTTCATGGATAATATCCGTGGCATGTTATGGATAATCTGTCGCCGGTTAAAAAGTATTACTAAAAAATTCAGTGAAATGGATCGGAACCTTCTTTTTTAGAAATTAAGGTTTTTCAGCCCATTTAAAGGTAATAGGATGCCATTTGATCCGTTTAAATTAACTGGCGAAAACTTTATAAATGGTGTTAATCATATATACTACTCGGGTAGGGTCCAGGACTTTTAAACTCATTCTGGTCTTTTAAATTGGAATTGAAACCGCCTCCAATCCAATATCAAACCCTACCCCAACCAAACTGTCACAAATTTTTATTACTTTTCTCCGGGTGTCAGAAAACCAGATATAAACCTTTTCAGTGACAGAAAAATCAAAAGACTTATAAACAGTGGCTGCAATAAATACTGTGTTACATAGAACATGTATTATTAATAAAGTGGCTGGTTAATATGAAAAGTCCGAGTATGGAGGAACACCGGAGGGATGCCCCCAGGAGCATCAGGTGCGGGGTCATAACCCTCAGCGACTCAAAGTATTCAGAATTTATGAAGAAAGGTGGAATCCCTGAAAGTGACATCTCAGGAAGAACACTGGTTGATGTCCTCTCTGAAGATTATTCTGTCATGGACCATATAATAATACCCGACGATGCAGACAGACTGGTGGCTACCATCAACCAGCTGATAGATGGTGGTGCCTCGGTTATCTTCACCACAGGGGGCACAGGTATAGGGAGCAGGGATATAACCGTTGAAACCCTTAAGGAACTCTTTGAAAAGGAACTTGATGGTTTCGGTGAGATATTCAGGCACCTCACCTTCAGGGAGCTCGGGGCCGGTGCAATACTTAGCAGGGCAACTGCAGGGGTCTACAGGAGGACCCTCATATTTGCACTCCCCGGCTCCCCAAACGCCGTTAAACTGGGAATTGAACTTGTGGTCTCTGAACTGCCGCACCTTGTAAAGCACCTGAGGGAATGATCATCTGAAATCAGAGACAGAAAGCAGGGGTACAAGTTCCAGTCCCCTCTCCCTGAATTTCTCCAGTGCTCCCTCCTCACGGTCCACCACAACAAATGCCCTTTCAACGATACCTCCGTTTCCGGTGATTGCATCAATGGCCTTAAGGAGGGATGCTCCTGTCGTTGTCACATCCTCCACAACAGCAACCCTGTCACCCTCCACAAGTTCGCCCTCAATGAGTTTTGATGTGCCGTAACCCTTCTTCTCCTTCCTTATCATAAGGAGGGGTTTATCTGACTCAAGGGATACTGCCGTTGCAATGGGCACCGCGCCAAGGGCGGGTCCTGCAACCCTGTCTATACCAATGAGTTCCAGGGCTATCATGCGGGCTATTACCCTGAGAACCTCAGGGTCCGTGACCGCCCTCTTGATATCAACATAGTAATCGCTCTCCCTTCCTGACGAAAGAATGAACTTCCCGTGTTTTATAACCTCCCTTTCATTGAGGAGTTTTATGAGTGTCTCTCTGAGCTTCTCTGAATTTTTGACCGGCATATTCTACAGACTCCCATATCTGCAATGTAACATTCTGAACACACGTTTGCACCGCAGAGGCGGCATGTGTGAAGAAAATCTGCCCTCCCGCAGAGGCTGCAGATACCCTTAAGATGCAAATTTCTTCACCCTTAAAAAAGATAAGGTTCTATTCCTCTCCTCCCTTGAGGAGTATCTTGTCACCTATCTTCTTAACCATCTCATAGGGCACTATTGTTTCACCCTTGGAGATGCCAAGACCCTCTGATATTCCACCCTTACCAAGAACCAGCGCCTCTATTGTCTGGGATTCGATGTCAACCTCAACATCCTTTACCTTGCCTATAACAGTTGCAGCACTGTCAAGAACCTCTTTACCTACTATATCTTCAACTATTCTCATGGTACCACCATCCAGATAACTAACTCATAATATTACTCTTGGTTTTCTGAGTATAAAAATCTAAGTCAAACCCAAGAGCCGTCGGGGTTCCTGAAAGCATGAGCTCCTCCTGAGGGAAACCTTTATATAGGTTGATGACCCTTAAACTTTTTCTTACAAAAATAAACTTTATTTTTTGGAGGCAGAGAATCCATGAGAAATGCCCTGAAAATATTCAGAAATGACCTGAAAACGGTAAAGAACAGTCCGGTTGTTCTCTTCGTCATTGCAGTTATAATATGTATACCGGCACTCTATGCTGTCTTCAACATACAGGCAACACTTGACCCCTACTCAAGGACATCAGATCTCAGTGTAGCTGTTGTAAATGAGGATCGCGGCGCGGTTCTAAACGGTGAACATATAAACATAGGCACAGAGCTTGTAGACGAACTCAGAAAAAACAGGAACTTCGACTGGCAGTTCGTTGACAGAGGAAAAGCAATGGATGGACTTAAAAGCGGAGAATACTACGCTGTACTGATAATCCCTGGAAACTTCAGTTCAGATATCCTTTCAATTAAGAACGGCACCCCCAGACAGGCCAAGATCGAGTACATAGTAAACGACAAGCTGAACCCGGTTGCTCCGAGGATAACAAATGCCGGTGCAGATGCGCTCCAGGCAAAGATAAACAGTGAGATCGTTAAAACCATAGACGGCATCATATTCGGAAAGATAAGCAGTGCAGGTGAACTTGCAAGGGCAAACAAGGCCCAGTTCCTGAAGACAAAGAGTTTCATCAACGAACTCAATGGAAACATTCAGAATATAGATGAAACACTTAAAAGGGCCAATTCTGACCTTCAGACCGGGCAGAGCTTCTGGTCAGGTTTGAAGGGATATCTACCTGAAATAAGGGACAATTCAAACTTCGTAAGGGAAAAGTACAGTCTGCTTGAAAGTTACATTGGAAAGGACCCTGAAAAGGCACTTACCACAGTAGAGAACATGGAAACACACCTATCAGAGGCCATAACATCATTGAAGTACCTTAAAGCAGTTTTAAGTAGCCTATATTCTGCCACAGGCGATCCTCAGCTAAAAACAGCCATAAATCAGATAGACACCAATATACAGAAGGCCAGTGAAGTTCTGGGCATACTCCAGGCCATTGAATCCGACCTCAAAACAAAGAAGACAAGCAACCGTCTTGTGCAGCTTAAGGCATCGCTTGACAGGATGGACAGCGCCATCAACATGCTGATGGCAAATGAAGACCGGATCGACTCTTCAATGCGTGAAGCATCAGCGAAACTTGGCATTGCAAATTCAAAGTGGCCTGTTATCAGATCAGCGATCCAGGAGGCAAATCAGAAGCTGAACTCAATCAGCGAGGATGACATCGACAGCCTCATAAGGCTTGCAGATACAGATCCCTCCGCAGTCAGGGAGTACTTCAAGAGCCCGGTTAAAATGGAGAAACAGCACATATATCCGGTTGAGAACTATGGATCAGCACTTGCACCATTCTATGTACCCCTATCACTATGGATAGGTGGTATAATCGCGGTTGCCATGATAACCATGCGTGCAAGAGGTAATTACAGTAGCATAGAGGTTTACCTTGGAAGGATGGGTCTCTTCCTGATAATCTCCATCTTCCATGCCCTTGTGGTTGCAGCCGGCGCCATGCTCCTGAGGGTGCAGCTTACCAGCAGGTTACTCTTTGTACTCACAACCGTCTACATCAGTATCTGCTCCATGCTGATAGTCTACTCCCTGACATCAGCCTTGGGTAACGCGGGTAAGGCCATATCAATAATACTGCTGGTACTCCAGATCACAGGTACAGGCGGGATATTCCCTGTGGAACTTTTACCGCCATTCTTCCAGGCAATACACCCCTACCTTCCACTCACATATGCCGTTGGCGCCCTGAGGGAGGTTGTTGGGGGTGTGATCTGGAGCAGCTACTGGATGAACCTTGCCCTTCTCAGTGTCTTCCCGGTGATGGCCTTCTGCATAACGGTACTTGTCAAGGAGAAGATGGATAAAAGAGCCCACTGGATGGAAAGCAAACTCGAAGAAAGCGGTCTCTTCTAATTTTATTTTTTTTATAGGATACTGAAAAATGTAAAAAACCGAATTTTACTTATCTCAAAAAAACTCAACCACATCATATGAAAAGAAAAGAACAGCACTGTCCAGAATATATGGATAGGCCATGCCTAGAGGCCCAGCTCATCCTCTTCCATTTTCCTCTCCTCTTCCTCCCATCTGATTTCTTCCATTATCTGTTCTTCCTCATCCTCCCCTCCACTGTTCCAGTTAAGGACTCCATAGATAACACAGAAGAGGGTTATGAGGATGCAGAGCAGATATGCGCTCCACACCCAGGGGTCAGGTATTCCAAGAACCATCCTTAACCACCACGCTCCCTTGAATTAAACTCCCTTTATTCCGTTGAAACATTTATCAAGGTGTTCCCTGGATGGTGGCTCAGTCATCAGACTCACAACCACAAGCATAAGAGCAGATACAGGAACACCCACCAGTATAGGATCCACAACAGGCCAAGGCATTGAAGATATGACAGGGCCTCCAAATATGACCCTGGTAACCCCCAGGGCCATTGCAGTCTTCTTGTATTCGAAGAGCAGCCAGAAGAGGCTTACAAGGGCGCCTGAGACCATCCCTGCAATAGCACCCTCCCTTGTAGCCCTCTTCCAGAACAGCGCCGCAGCATACACTGAAAGGAAGGACGCTGCACATATACCGAAGAAGAGGGCTGTTCCCTGCGCTATTATACTTCCAGGGAGGATGTACCCGAGGACAACCGCTATCAGGATGGCGATGATGATACCAACCCTTGTTATAAGAACTGACCTGTCACCCTTCCTCCTCATAATGGTCTCGTAGACGTCCCTTCCAATGGATGTGCCCTGAACATGGAACTGTGAACTGAGGGTTGACATGGCAGCAGAAAGAAGGGTGAGCATGAAGATGTATGAGAACCACTCTGGCATGGCGGAATTTATAAAGACAGGTATTATCTTATCAGCATTTCCACCGGCAGCCTCAACAGCAATCATCCCCGCCTTTCTGAAGAAATACACATTCGACAGGGCTCCGACAACATAGGCGCTCCAGGTCATTACGAATATGAAGAGGGCCCCTATCAGTACACCCCTGTTGAGTTCCCTGTTGGACTTCACCGTCATGAACCTCACAATGAGCTGTGGCTGTGCAAGAACACCCACACCCACACCCAGGATTATCGTTGACAGAAGGGTCCACCAGTATGGACTGCCATAAACCGGCATACTGGTCCATCCAGTTGCACCAACAGCCTTTGCCTCCGCAGGTATGAGATTTGAAATCCCTGTGAGTGCCTGGTGGGCTTCAACAACCCCTCCCAGTATATAGTATGTTGAAACAACAAGGAATATCATTCCAAGGAACATTATGGTCCCCTGGAGGGCATCAGTATACATAACACCCTTTATACCACCCATAACCACATAAACGGCAACTATAAGCGCTATCAGTATAAGGGCTATCCCGAAGTCTATTTTCACCGTCGTCTCAAGGAACCTTGCAGCTCCTATGAGGACCACAGAGGCGTAGAGTGGCATGCCCAGAAATATTATCGCCCCTCCAAAGTACTGGAGAAAACGGCTCCTGAATCTTCTCCCGATAAACTCGGGGAATGTTAGGGCGGACATGTTATGCCCCATCTTCCTCGTGCGCTTACCAAAGAACACAAATGCTATGAATATACCGACGAGTATATTGAGGAACACAAGCCACAGGATACCCATCCCGAAGGCACCGGCCATCCCGCCAAAACCAACTATCGCCGCGGTACTGATAAAGGTGGCGCCATAGCTCATGGCCATAATATAGGGGTGGGCCTTCCTATCGGCAACCATGTAGTCCTCAGAGGTCTCCGTCCTCCGCCAGGCAACATAACCCACATACCCGGTAAGAAGGAAGTATATGAGAACCACGATACCAAGTATTAAAAGATCCATCCTAAATCCTCCTTCAGTCCATTAAATTATAATTAATGATGATGACAATTAGCATATAAGTCTTTATAAACAGATTCCAGAGAAAGTTGATTTAAGGCGATTGAAATGATATGGAACCCTGAAGCAGAATGCATGGACCCTGAAGAAAGACAGGAACTACAGCTTAAAAGGCTCCAGAAAACCGTTAAAAGGGCCTATGAGAATGTTCCTTATTACCATAAGCGCTTAACAGAAGCGGGCGTGTTTCCTGAGGACATAGAGACCCTTGAGGATATCTCTAAACTGCCATTCACAACAAAGAATGACCTGAGGGAAGCCTACCCCTTCGGTATGTTCGCGGTGCCTGATGAGGAGATAGTGGAGGTGCACACATCATCAGGGACCACCGGAAAACCCGTTGTCTCAGGGTACACGAAGAAGGACCTTGAGATATGGTCTGAGGTGATGGCCAGGGCCCTTACAATGGGTATGGCGACGAAAAAGGATCGTATACAGAACTGTTATGGTTACGGATTATTCACCGGTGGTCTTGGAGTTCACTACGGTGCCCAGAGGATCGGGGCGACTGTCATACCCATATCTGCAGGGAACACGAAGAGGCAGATTGAGATAATGCAGGACTTTGGCACAACGGTGATAACATGCACACCATCCTACGCCCTCTACCTTGCAGAGGTCCTTGAAAATGAAGGTGTCGACATAGGGGCCCTTAACCTGAAGTCAGGGATATTCGGGGCTGAAATGTGGACAGAGGAGATGAGAAATGCTATAGAGGAGAGGCTGGGCCTTACCGCCCTCAACATATACGGTCTTACAGAGATAATAGGGCCCGGGGTTGCTCAGGAATGCCCTGAAAAGAACGGTCTGCACATATTTGAGGACCACTTCTACCCCGAGATCATAGACCCAAAGACCCTTGAGAAACTCCCCTACGGGAGGAAGGGTGAACTGGTACTCACAACACTCACAAGGGAGGGTATGCCCATCTTGAGGTTCAGGACAAAGGATATAACCGCCCTGAGGAATGAAGCATGCGGCTGCGGACGTACACTCGTCAGGATGGACAGGATTACCGGTCGAAGCGATGACATGCTGAAGATAAGGGGTGTTATTGTATTCCCATCCCAGATCGAAAGGGCGCTGCTTGGAGTGAAGGGCCTTGAACCCCACTACCAGATAGTTGTCACTAGGCCAGAATTCCTTGATGAACTGGAGGTCAGGGTTGAAGCGTCACCGGAGCTCTTCTCTGATGAGGTCAAGCATGTGGAGGAAGCCAAACGCATGATAGAAAAACATATCCACAACGAAATCGGTTTAAGGGTCAACGTGACCCTGGTTGAACCGGGAAGCCTCCCGAGGAGTGAGGGCAAGGCTGTCAGGGTTATAGATAAAAGGAAATTTGATTAAATAAATATATGAGGTGCTCTCTATGAAACTCAAACAGATATCTGTTTTCCTTGAGAATAAAAAGGGGAGACTGAAAAACGCTATACACACCCTTTCAGAGGCCGGGATAAACATCCGGGCACTTTCAATCGCGGATACCTCCGAGTTCGGGATACTCCGCATGATAGTCTCAGACCCGGTGAAGGCAAAGGAGGTTCTGGAAGAAAACAACTTCGTTGTAAGGGTCAATGATGTGATAGCCGTTGAGGTCCCTGATGAACCAGGGGGACTTGACGGGATACTGGCTGTCCTGACAGACCATGACATAAACGTTGAGTACATCTATGCCTTTGTTGAGAAGAAGGGTGAAAAGGCGGTTGTTGTCATCAGGACAGAGAACGTGGATGATGGCATAAACGCCCTTGAGGATGCAGGAATACCGGTACTCTCATCAGAGGATATATACATCCTCTGATGCTCTTTTTTACTGTTTCCGTATCAGAGAACCACAGCCCCTGAAACCAGACAGAATGGAAATAAAAAATCATAGACCCTGGAATATGGATCTGGAGGAATGTCTTTATCCTCCAGACATCAAACCATTTATTCTTCATTTCATCATTTCACCGAAGCCCTCATTGAAGGCCCTCACGTTCACATCAAGCAGCCCTGAGGGAAGGTTCTCCTTCATTGAATCCATGATCACATCCCTATCAATGGGGAGTTTCCCTGTGGCTGCCGCCGCACCCAGCATGACCATGTTGAGTGACATTATATGGCCTGCCTCCACAGCTATCCTTTCAGCATCGAAGGCCCTGACGGTCCCTGCCCTTTCATTCAGGGCCCCGACTATCTCCTCAACCGGGGGGTAAGGGTGTAGGCTGTTGACCAGGTTGAAGGGAGGTATCATCGATGTGTTCATGATGACATCTGAGCCACCTGAGATCTTTGGAATCGCCCTCAGGGCCTCCAGTGGCTCGAATGCTATCACAAGGTCCGCCTCTCCATCGGGTATGATTGACCCCTTAACATCACCTATCCTGATTTCGGTGGAAACTGCGCCACCCCTCTGGGCCATTCCATGTATCTCACTCATAACCACGTTCATGCCTTCCTTCATGGCTGCCTCGCCGATTATCACAGATGTCTTTATGATTCCCTGACCGCCAACTCCACATACGTATATGTTGTACATTCTAATCCCTCCCTGATGGTCTTATGGCTCCCCTCTTGCATATCTGGAGGCAGACACTGCAGCCACGGCAGTAGAGGGGATCTATAAACACCCTTCCATCCCGGCTGACAATGGCGGGGCATGCCAGTTCCCTGAGGCAGTCCATGCAGAGGTCACACCTCTCCTCATGGACCTTCATTGGCCTTCCGCGCACAGCTCCCCTGGAGAGCATGCATGGATACTTTGATATCACCACGGCAACTGATTCATGTTCAAGCGCCCCTTTAATTGTCTCCACCGATCTCTTGAGGTTCATGGGGTTTACCGTTTCCACGAATTCAACCCCCGAAGCCCTTACAATGTCATCTATGGATATCTCCGGCGCCTCATCACCCATCCCATCAACGGGCAGTCCAGGGTGTGGCTGGCCCCCTGTCATTGCAGTTGTCCTGTTATCAAGGATGACCACCACGAATCTCCCCTTATTGTGGACCGCGTTTATGAGAGGAGGGATACCCGCATGGAAGAATGTTGAGTCCCCGATAAATAAGATTATCCTCTGGGATGTTGCGGCTGAAAATCCGCAGGCGGTCCCTATGCTTGACCCCATGCTTAGTAGGTAGTCCGCTGCAGAGTATGGGGGCTCTATCCCCAGGGTGTAGCACCCTATATCTGTGGGAAAGATGAGTTCATCGGGACCCATGCCAAGCTCACCGGCGGCCCTTCTGACAGCATAATATACCGCCCTGTGGGGACACCCCGGGCAGAGTGCAGGGGGCCTTTCAGGTATCTGAGGTGCCTCAAAGGTCTTCTCATGGACCTTAATGCCTGTGAAGCCTCCTATGGCCCGGCGGAGTATGTCCTCGTTGTACTCGTATATCTCAGGAAGTGTGCCGTCAAGTTTTCCATGGACATCCACATCCAGGCCCTCAGAACCGGCAACCGCAAGCACCTCCTTCTCCATGACAGGGTCAACCTCCTCCACAACGAGGACATGGTCCCGTCCTGAGATGAACTCGGAGACCTTCCCTGAAGGGAATGGGTAGGTGAATCCAAGTTTGAGTATGGGTACCTTCATGCCCAGGCTCTCAGCCGCATCATATGCATAGTTAAAGGCTCCCCCTGATGCTATTATACCGAACCCTGAACTGCTTTCCCCATTGAACACCATGTTAAGATCTGAGTCGTTAACAGTATCTTCCAGGGCCTTCATCTTCTCAATGAGTTTCCTGTGCATAACCCTTGCTGTTGCAGGTACGGGCACGAAACGTGAAGGGTCCTTTCTGAAGAATCCCTTCTGAGGTTTCATCCGCCTTTCACCAACCTCCACAACGCCCCTCATATGGGACACCCTTGTGGTGGTTCTTAAAAGGACCGGTACCCCGTACTCCTCCGAGAGTTCAAAGGCGAAGTTCATGTAATCAAGCACCTCCTGGGGGCTGGAGGGTTCAAGAAGGGGGACCCCTGCAAGTCTTGCGTAGTGTCTGTTATCCTGCTCATTCTGGGATGAAAACATTGAGGGGTCATCCGCAGAGAGGACAACCATACCTGCCCTGACACCCGTATAGGCTGCGCTCATAAATGAGTCTGATGCCACATTGAGTCCCACATGCTTCATGAAGGTGAATGATCTAACACCGGAAGCTGCAGCAGCAGCCGCCACCTCCAGTGCAACCTTTTCATTGATGGAGAATTCAAAGTATATCCCTGCATCCCTTGCAATTTCTGATAAAACGTTACCTATTTCAGATGACGGTGTGCCAGGGTAGGTGCTTGCAACACCCACACCTGACTCTACCGCAGCCCTCACGGCAGCCTCATTGCCAAGGAGGAACATTCTATCGCCCTTCCGGGCATCTACAATATCCTCTAATTCCATGATAAATCACCTTTAATTCATCGTATTGTCCTGCTGATTATGTGAAAATTCAGAGAATTTCCCTTCATTGGAGGATACTCCCACACTTTTATCTGCTGTGTAATGTGAATCTACTGGGCGGACCTTAACCCACTAATTCGCCTCCAATCTACAGACCTAAGGCCTTAAGATACTTTGCATGGATTCTATAAAATATATTTTGCAAGAACCATCACAAACCTTAATATATACTGTGGACAATAAGAATTTAGTTCCTTCTAAGTTTTTCATATGAATCAGCATGGAGATGGAAATGATAAAGGTCAGGGTTTTAAGATTTGAACCAGGTGTAGATGAGAAACCACACCTTGAAGAGTACACCATACCCCACAGGAAGGGTATGAAGGTCCTTGACGCTCTGAACATGATAAATGAGAAGTACAGGGCCAACATCGCATTCAGGAGTTCATGCAGGGCAGGGCAGTGCGGTTCATGCGCCGTTAAGATGAACGGGAGGGTTGTCCTTGCCTGTAAGGCTGAGGTGGAGGACGGTGCAGTCATTGAACCGGTTGACCTCCCGGTTATACGGGACCTCATGGTTGACAGGAGCGAAATAGAAAACAAGGCGCGTTCGATGCGCCTTTACCTCGAATCATCATCCGAGGGCATCCAGAAGATTAAACCAGATGATTACCTTGATTCAAAAAAACTGAGGGGCTGTATAGAGTGTTTCTCCTGTATAAGTTCATGTCCGGTTATAAAGGAGAGCACGGAGTACGCGGGTCCCTACTTCATGAGGTACCTCTCCAAATTCGCCTTTGACCCCCGTGATGAGTCAGACAGGGCCCTTGAGGGCTTCAGGGAGGGCCTCTACTGCTGCACAACATGCGGGACTTGTGCAGAGGTCTGTCCAAAGGAGCTCAATGTTCCAGGGGATGCCATTGAGAAATTGAGGGCACTCGCCTGCAGGGAGGGTGTGGGTCCCCTTGAAGCCCACAGGAAGGTTAAAGAGTTAATCTCAGGGACCGGAAGGTCAGTTGAGAAATTAAGGGAGGGTTTCATTGAATCAGTGAAGGCAAAGCCAGGGGCCAGTATAGGGTTCTTCACAGGATGCCTTGTGGATTACAGGATGCCAGAGGTTGGATACGCACTTCTCAGGGTCCTGGAGGAGGAGGGGTTCGATGTGGATGTCCCTGAGGGCCAGGTATGCTGCGGATCCCCCATGATAAGGACCGGGCAGCTCGACATTGTTAAGGACCTTGTGGAAAGGAACAGGGCAGTCCTTGAAAAATATGACACCATAATAACCGTCTGCGCCGGCTGCGGGGCCACCCTGAAAAAGGATTACCCCCGGTACGGGGTTGAACTCAATGTACTTGATATAAGTGAATTTCTGGCAGATAAGCTCGACAGCACCATGATGAAGCCAGTTAAGATGAGGGTAACCTACCATGACCCCTGTCACCTTGCCCGTGGCCAGGGTGTGAGGATTGAACCCCGGGAGATACTGGGGAAGATACCGGGCCTGGAATTTGTTGAGATGGAGAAACCCGACCAGTGCTGTGGATCCGGTGGTGGTGTCAAATCCGGGAAACCAGAGCTGGCCGGAGCCCTTGGTAAGAAGAAGGCCCGTATGATAGGGGAACTGGATGTGGATGCTGTGATAACAATATGCCCCTTCTGCCAGCTTCATATAAGGGAATCCCTTGAAAGGGAGGGTTTCGGGGATGTTAAGGTTATGAACATCCTGGAACTCCTGGATATGGCCTTCTCCGAGGACTGAACCGGTGATATCCATGGATAAATATGGGATGCTCTGTGAAAACATCATGGTTGTCTTCGTTGAACCGGAAACCCCCGGGAACATCGGTTTCCTTGCAAGGACCATGAAGAACTTCGGGATGGAGAGGCTCATACTAATAAACCCTTGCAGACTGGAGGATGAGGCCTACTATCATGCCATGCACGCCAGGAGCATCGTTGATAACGCTGAGGTATACCCCTCCCTCAAGGAGATGCTGAAAGCCCTGAATCCTGACTTCCTTGTGGGGACAACCGGTGTTCCTGGTGGAAGCTACAACGTTGAAAGGATCCCGCTAAGACCATCCCAGCTTTCAGAGTCCCTGAATCCCTCTGCATCCACCGCAATACTCTTCGGACGGGAGGGTGACGGGCTTTCAAACAATGAGATTGACCTCTGTGACGTGGTTGTGAGCATCCCAACATCCAGGGAGTACCCTATAATGAATATAACCCATGCCGCAGCCATAATATTCTATGAAATCTTTCGTGGGAGGGAATTCCCCTGCGAGGGTCTTGAAGAAGCGTCGGGACTGGAAAAGAACCTCCTTATAGATGAAATGGATAATGTTCTATCACTTGTTGATATGCCGGAGCACAAGAGGCGTGTTGCAGCAAGGGTCTTCAGGAACATCCTTGGAAGGGCATTCATAACTGCCAGGGAGGCCCACACACTTAAGGGTGTTCTCAGGAGGATCAAAAACCATCTGAAGGATGTTTAAAGTTTAGGGAGGGTTCTATCTGGTTTACGGGTTGAGGATTATTGATATTGCCGGTGTGCTCATCTTCATCATCCTCATAATATTCCTGCCCATCATCATGAGGATGCGGATCTATGCATCCATTGAGGGCGCCATAGCCGAACTTACCGGTATGGTGGGGGACGCTGAGGAGCTGATCCTTGAGCTCAGCCAGGTTAAGGAGAGGGAACTCCTTGAAGGCTGCCTTGAATTCTTCATCGTGCCCCCGGCAGACGTTGACCCCCATGGTGTTGCTGAGAAATTCCGCAGACTACTGGAGATGGGTGATGAACGCCTTGAGAAGATGGCCGGGAAACTGGCCCCTGGAGCTGACCCTGAACTGAGGGCAAGGATAGTCATGTGCCTGAAGATAGGCACCGGCCTTAGGGGTATCCTTAAGTTCCTTAATCACAGCCTTGAAACCGCAAGAAAAACCGGTAACCTCCAGATGCTCCTTGCACTCCAGATGAACCTTGCACTGATAATGAGAACTGCAAGGGCCTACATGGATGGTTTAAGGGCCATCTCATCCTGTTTACCCATCGGTGACGGTGCCGGCCCCCTTACCGCGGGTATGCTAATAGATGAGGGGGATGAACGTGAATACATCCATGACATGGTACATGTGCGGAAAAGCTACCATGGGAAGGATCTGAGCATCCTGAGGCCCCGCGGACCCGGACCACGCCTTGGGAAAATTGTCAGGGCCCTTGAGGAGATACTTGATGAGAGGGAATTTGACAGGATAATAATGGTTGATGCGGCAGCAAAACTTGAAGGAGAGGAGACAGGGACCGTTGCAGAGGGTGTTGGTGTTGCCATTGGAGGAAGCGGTGTTGAAAAATGGTTCATCGAAAACATGACCCTTTCATCGGATGTCACTGCTGTCATAATAAAGATGGGTCCTGAGGAGGCCCTTGGACAGATGACCGGCAGGATACTTGAAGCATGTTCAGCGGCCCTTGAAACCATAAAAAGGATCATGGATGAATCAGATGCTGGTTCCGTACTCTTAATAGGTGTGGGTAACAGCAGCGGGATACCCAATGCTGTGGAAGACCCCCTGAAATTGAAGATAAAGAAGGATAAGGAGAGGAATTAATGGCCATACTCAGTGACAGGGATATAAAAAGATACCTTGAGGAGGGACTTATCACAATAGACCCCCTCGATGATCCTGAAAGACAGATACAGCCTTCATCAGTTGACCTTAGAATAGGGAACGAGTTCAGGGGTTTCAGGGTGATAAGGAAGCCCTGCATCGACCCCAAGGACCCCTCTGATATTGATTCATACATGGAGTCCTTCCATGTGGATGAGGGTCCCTTCATAATACATCCAGGGGAGTTCGCCCTTGCAACCACCCATGAGTATATCGGTCTTCCCGATAACCTTGTTGCACGGGTGGAGGGACGCTCATCCATCGGGAGGCTGGGCATAACCATGCATGTGACCGCAGGCTACATTGACCCTGGTTTCCATGGACGGATAACCCTTGAAATATCAAATATAGGGAAGATGCCTGTGGCCCTCTATCCGATGCAGAGGGTGTGTCAGATCGTCTTTGAAACCATGACATCACCCTCAGAGAAACCCTACGGTCATCCTGCCCGTGACAGTAAATACGTGGGGCAGACAAGGCCTGAGACAAGCCGGATAAAGGATGACTATGAAATCAGGAATTCAAGACTCTGATACGGATTTAATGGAAAATACAGGAGGGATCACACTGAATCATGAAAAAACGATGACGATTGCAAGGAAAAGAGGATTTTTATGGTCTTCATTTGAGATCTATTCAGGAGTTGCAGGTTTTGTTGATTACGGCCCCCTTGGAGCCACCCTCAAAAACAAGATAATGAGCAGGTGGCGTGAATACTACGTTGTAAGGGAGGGCTTCTATGAGATAGAGTCACCCACCATAATGCCTGAGGAGGCCCTGAAGGCATCAGGACACGTCGATCACTTCAATGACCCCATGACGCAGTGCAAGGAATGTATGGATGTCTACAGGGCGGATCACATAATTGAGGATGCCACCGGACGTGATGTTGAGGGCCTTGAAAACCAGGAACTGACAGAGATCATCTCCTCTGAGGGTATCAGATGCCCCCGATGCGGCGGCCATCTTACACATGTCTGGAGCTACAACCTCATGTTTCAGACACTTATAGGTGCCAAGGGAAAGAAGACAGGTTACCTCAGACCCGAAACAGCCCAGGGGATATTCATACCCTTCAAGAGGCTTCTCAGGTTCTTCAGGAACAGGCTCCCCTTCGGTGTTGTGCAGCTTGGAAAATCCTACCGTAATGAGATATCTCCAAGACAGGGCGTTATAAGGCTCAGGGAATTTACACAGGCAGAAGCAGAGATATTTGTGCATCCAGAGGACAAAACCCACCCAGACTTCGAATCTGTAAGGGACGATGTCCTGAGGCTCTACCCTGCAAGCAGCCAGGAGGAGGGCTTGGAACCATTTGAGATAACGGCTGGTGAAGCCCTTGAGAGGGGAATAATCTCAAGTGAAGTTCTCACATATCACCTCTGCCTTGCAAGGAGGTTCCTGATGGACATTGGGGTGCCTGAAGAAGCCCTGAGATTCAGGCAGCACCTTCCCACCGAGATGGCCCATTACGCCATTGACTGCTGGGATGTTGAGGCCCTCACAGACGCCTACGGATGGATAGAGATCATCGGGATAGCTGACAGGACAGACTACGACCTTAAATCTCATGCCGAGCACAGCGGGGAGGACCTGAGGGTCTTCATAGAATATGATGAACCACGGAAAATCAGGAAACGTGTCGTTAAAGCTGAGATGGGCAGGCTGGGTCCAAGATTCAGGAAGGACGCTGCAAGGATAGTTGAGGCCCTGGCTGAAAAGGACCCTGAAGAGATTGAAGAGGCCCTGATGAAGGAGGGTAAATACCTCCTTGAACTTGACAGGGAATTTGAAATATTACCCGATGACGTGACCTTCCAGGAGGTTGAGGAAACCATAACAGGGGAGAAGGTGTACCCCCATGTGATAGAACCATCCTTCGGTATTGACCGTATAATCTATACCCTGCTTTTACACTCCTGTGTCGAGGAGGAGGATCGAACCTACTTCAGGCTGCCTCCACACGTGGCCCCTGTTGAGGTGACTGTGCTCCCCCTTGTAAACAGGGATGAGATGGTGGATGTTGCAGTGAAGATAAAAAGGGATCTCAGAAAGAACGGGTTTATAGCTGAATTTGATTCATCAGGTACCATCGGGAGAAGGTACGCCCGCTCAGATGAGATAGGCGTCCCCTTTGCAGTTACAGTTGACCATCAGACCCTTGAGGATGGAACGGTGACCCTCAGAAGGCGTGATGACTGCAGCCAGATAAGGGTGGGGATTGATGATTTAAAATCAACCCTCATGGACCTCATCAGGGGCTGTTAACCCCTCCTTCTCATCCATTGTAAGATCACCAGCCATAATATCATCAACGTTGATCCTGGAGGACATCCCCCTGTGGTGGTTAAAGAGGCGTTTGCCCCAGTCAAGGATCTCCCTTTCGTGGCCTATCATGATCCTTGATGGATCATAGGCCACGGTCTCATTGAAGAGTCCCATTGAAAAGAAGTTATCAGAAAGCATGTATGATAGTTCCTGTTTCCCATTTATAATCCTAAGGCTTAAAGATCCCCTTTCAATGTTATTTTTAACTTCACTGAGTCCAAAGTCCCTGATAAATTCCCTGTATGCTTCAGGTGTCAGTATAACCTCAACTGATGCTTCTCTGGCCAAAAGTTCTTTTATGGCCCTGATGTGTCTCGGGAAACAGACTGCAAGGAGCGCCTTAAGGTGCCCTGTGGAGTCCAGCATTTCATGATAGGATGCGTGGGGTCTGTGAAGATCTTCAAGGGTGGCCTCAATAACCTTCGCCCTTCTGAAAACATTTATATTCATGAAAAGATCATCTGGGATTGATTTAATGGAGTGGTCATTCCAGAAGTCCCTGTGGACTCGGATAGAGTCAAAGGAACCTATGAACCTTAAAAGCACGGTCCCCATGAGTCTTCCCTTCGAGGTCAGAACGCATGACTCTGATGCCCTCTCAACAAGATTTTTTGATTCGAGCTCCCATAGTGAGTGTGCTATGGTTGATGCCGGTGCCCTTATGCTTTCCTTGAGTTCTGATGAACTCTTCCGGCCCTCTAGAAGTTCAAGCAGTATCTTTGCCC
Organism: Methanothermobacter wolfeii; assembly: GCF_025397995.1. Classification (NCBI taxonomy): domain Archaea; kingdom Methanobacteriati; phylum Methanobacteriota; class Methanobacteria; order Methanobacteriales; family Methanobacteriaceae; genus Methanothermobacter; species Methanothermobacter wolfeii. Next base: position 355,160 of record NZ_CP104550.1, on the reverse strand, counting down.
TGACCCTGGAACCTGCCAGGAATCCTACTTCACCCAGTAATTCCTGAACATCCCTCAACATACACACCTGCCGCTGTGACGATTATATGTCTTAAAGCCACCATACCCTCAGGTATAGTTAAATATTGAGCATTATCCTTGTAAAGTTGCCTACACCAAGTTTCTCAGACCTTTCACGGTAATATTCATACAGCCTGAAGCCCCATTCAATAGCCCTTCTATCCGTGCTCATTATATCCCTGTTCTGGTCATAAAGGCCATCACTTCCAAATAGGCCCATCGAAAAGAACCTGTCAGTTACCGTGAATGCAACCTTCAGGTCCCCCCTAAATCTTCTTATTTTCAGACTGCGGCGTTTGATGGCTGTTTTAAGAAGCTGGATATTTGCATTTAAAACCGTGTTCTTTATTATCTCATCCGTTAGAACCAGTTCCACCGGGACGCCCCCCTCAAGGAACCCCTCGTATATATCAATGAGGTCCATCTGTGAGATGGGTGATACTCCATAAACTTCATTAGAACCCATTATAAGTTTCCTGTATGTCCTCTGGGGCCTGTATATATCTGTGGGGGTTGACCTGACAAGTTCAGCATCCTTTAACCAGTCAATGTCCTCAATAAGATCATCAGGTATCCCGCTTATGTCATGATCAAGCCATATCTCCTCAAATCTGCTTATAACATTCACAGAATCCAGTAACTTCAGGGCGGAAAGTATTTGAAGGGTTGCTTCATGTGATAGGCTGTAAAGACTGCCAGACCTTTTTACAAGGCCCTCCTCCAGGAGTAACCTGATGTTGCTGTAGACTGCAGGCATGCTGACTCCCGAACTGTTCCTTATCTCCTCAAGGGATCTTGGAGATTCCAGGAGAGAAAGGAGTATTTTAAACCTTGCAGCGGATTTCAGAAAAAACTGTACGTCTTCATGAAGGTATTCATAGATATCTGAGGATTTCTCCAGGTACATGGAAGGGGCCTCCTGAGATCAGAATAAATTATAATACTTCAGGGTTAAATATTTTGATGCAGACAAACTCTTCAGTTATTCTGCAGGAGGATCTAACTTGATAGACAGCCATATCCATGCAGATACAAGACCCTTTGAAGACTTTGAAGCCATGGCGGTTAGCGGTATACGGGAGGCGGTCACCTGCGCACATGACCCCCTTGAAATGTTATCCTCAGATGTCGTCATGGCCCACTTCAGGAGGATCCTTAAAGTGGACCCTCATAGGGCTGCCCTTAATGGCCTGAAACTGCACACAGCACTTGGAGTACATCCCAGGGCCATCCCCCATGATTACATGAAGGTCCTTGAAGAACTCCCCGAACTCCTCAGTGACCCGTCTGTCGTTGCAGTAGGGGAGATAGGTCTTGATTCAGGTTCTGAAACTGAAATGAATGTGTTTATTGAACAGTTAAGGATCGCTGATGAAACAGATAGGAGGGTGATTGTCCATACACCCCGCAGCGGGAAGGAAGAGATCACTCCGCTTATAGCGGATTTACTGAGCCAGCACATCGATGAGAGGCGCGCGGTAATTGAACATGTTAACATGGATGTAATCCCCCTCCTTATTGAATCCGACTTCATGCTGGGGCTTACGGTCCAGCCAGAAAAGCTCACACCCCAAGAGGCTGTTCAGATCCTTAAGGAGTACGGGACAGACAGATTCGTCCTTAACAGTGACATGAGCTCGTCCCCCTCTGATCCCCTTTCTGTTCCAAGAACCGTGCATAGAATGAGGATCTCAGGGTTCGGTGAGGGGGACATAATGAGGGTGTCTGAGAAAAACATCAGGAAATTCCTTAAAATCAAAAACTAGAATGCCCCCATCCTTGAAATTGCCCTGGTGGCTGTTTCATGACCTGCCTCAAGGCACCTGAGGGGTTCGGAGCCGCCGAGCCACTCCACCATGAACCCCGCTGCAAAGGCGTCCCCTGCACCTGTTGTGTCAGTAGCCCGGACCCCCCTAACCTTCAGGTTCTCCCTGACTCCCCTTGAAAAGAAGGATGCGCCTGATGGTCCATGGGTTACAACAACATTACCGGCACCGTTCTCAATGAGTCCAAGGGCTCCTGAAGGAACAGAAAGGCCTGTAAGGCTCCTGAGTTCATCATCATTAAGAAACATCATCTCGGTCTTCTCAACGACGGGTTTAAGGGCCTTCAAACCGTACCCTGCAAGTAGTGTGCCCGGGCTGAAGGAAATGTCCTCTGCTATCCCTGCAACCGATAATGCCACTTCAATGTAGCATCCTGTAAGGTGAACCTTTCCTGCTGATTCAATATACCTGCATTCCTCCTCGCCTATTTCAAGTTCTGCGTTGGCACCCGTGTAGGAATAAATGGACCTTCTTCCTGCTGCATCCACCGATATGAATGCCATGCCTGTGGGTTTATCACCCCTTGAAAGACCACCAGTGTCAACACCCACCGATGCAAGTCTGTCCCTTATGATTTTCCCGTAGTAATCTGAGCCCACCACTGAGACTATGCCTGAATGGAGCCCGAGGCTTTCGGTCCATGCAGCAAAATTGAAGGCTGACCCCCCTGGTGTTACACATACTTCCTCAATGTTCATCTCACTGTCGGGTCTTACAAAGGATGGGACGCGAAAAATAAAATCCATGTTACAGGTCCCTACGCTGACGGTTTCAATCAAAATAAATCACCATGGGGTGATTATCTTCGCCCCATTAAACCACTTATAAGTTTTGCAATTACACCCTGCTTGTCGGGTTCGATGGGCTGGTACTCCTCTCCGATAAGGTCAGCTGCCAGCTTCATGAGGGCGTTGCTTGCAGGTGACTTCGGATTTTTAATAACTATCGGTTCACCGAAGGCCGCTGCCCTGCTGACCTCAGGGTCGTCGGGTATCACCGCTATGACCGGGACTTCAAGGATGGTTTCAACCTCATCAACGCTCAGGAAGGTCTTGTCGTACTGTTCCCTGTTGATGACCACACCGATTATGTTTATGTCAAGCTTGCTTGCCACGATTTTTGTTTTGAGGGCGTCGCTTATTGAGGGAACCTCCGGTGTGGTTACAAGGAGAAGTTCATCTGCAGCGGCAAGTGCTGCCACGGCATCCTTTTCAAGACCTGCCGGTGCATCTATGAGCAGTATGTCCGTATCCTCTATCAGGTAGGTGAGGGCATCCTCCAGCCTGTCCAGTTTAACGTTCCTTAAGCCCTCCAGGGATATTCCTGCAGGCACAACCCTCACACCGTTCGGACCATCATACACCGCGTCCTCAATGGAAGCATTACCTGCAAGGACGTCATGCAGGGTGACTGATTTTCCCTCCATGCCAAGAATAAGTTCAAGGTTTGCCATTGCTATATCAGCGTCAAGGACGACAACCCGCTCACCATAGGTTGAAAGGGCGACACCAAGGTTTGCTGTTATGGTGGTCTTTCCCACACCTCCCTTACCTGATGCGACTGTGATCACTCTCGTCATTCATAATACCTCCACATAGATAATACAGCTATCCAGATATAAATACTGATATCATCAGCGTATCTCAATGCTGACCTCAAAGTTATCGACTATTTCAGGGAAATCCCTGAATGTCTTTCTGAGCTCCATTTCCACTATATCCATTATATGGAACTTCAGATTCTCTTCCTCCTTTGAATCACCCATGATCCTTGAGAAGAGACCTTTACCCTCATGTTCAACCATTATCTTGATCCTGCCGCTTAGGTCAAGGGAATTATCCAGGAATACTATGACCTCGGCACCCTTTATTTTGGGTATGCCAAGTATTGACATTTTAATTTTATTCATAAGTGTGAATTCAACCCTCTCAGGGTCAATGTCAGTTATCGCACCACCCTTATATGTCTCAAGGACCTTTTCAACCTCCTCTTCCTCAATGTCCCTGAGACCGTATTTCTTCATGAGTTCATCCCTGCTCAGGGGTTTTTCAGGTTCCTCCATGGTTTCATCAGCTGCTGAACCGGATTCTGATTCATGGACCTCTCCTTCAGCAGACTCCGCAGCACCGATCTGAGCATCACCCCCAACCTCCCCTTCAACAGATTCAGGTTCAGGGACAGTAGATTCTATTTCACCGGCTTTCTCGGGTTTTTCAGGTTCCTCCATGGCCTTATCCCTGTCACTGCCGGGCTCCTCCATGGTCTCATATCCTGATGTTTCACCGGATACTGGCTGTCTGTAGCTTACTTCCTGTGGATTGAAATATGGTTCATCAGCAGGTTCATTCACCGGTTTTTCAACGGATTCTATTCTGTAAATCCTGTTTATATCCATGAGATAATCTATCTGGGACCTTTTAAGATCAAAGAGTTCTATGAGGGTGTCTGTCTTATCCGCCACCTTCATTATCTCTTCAAGGGCTTCCTCCTTCATTGCCCGACCATAGGATGCTGCCACGTGATAGCCATCCATGAATAGTATGTAGCCTTCATCAGATGCATGCGTGACCCTTATGAAGCCATTATATCCCTCTGCTCTCAGCTTATCAAGAAGCTCCATGAAATCAATCTCATCACCATATGAAATCTTTGATGGTTTGGTTATTGGAAGCTCCATGAAAGCACTACCCCTTCCTGATGAGTTTAATCTCCCTTGGAGTGATTATAATAACATTCTTCTCCCTGTTGCAGAGAAGTATGGCTTCAACCCCCCTGTTTTCCCTGAGGTCCTTTATACGCTCACCCACCTCCGTGAACTCAGAAGGATTTTCCCTCCGGATCTCTGTGAGGTCAAGTATCACCGGGTTCTGCTCCTCAGTAACCTGGGACAGTGCATCCTCCACATCCTCAAGGTTTTTTGCCTTTAAAAGGATTATCTCATAGAATGAATGCTCTGGCACTATTATGGTCTCTGTTTCCTGAGATTCCTCAGGTTCATCATCCAGCCCCACACTCTTCTTCAGCATCTCAATAACGTCTCTCACCTAGATCTCCCCTATGCAGTCCATTATAACATCCATCAATCGCGAAGAACCCCCATTTTTAACATCCACTGCTGGAAGCCCGAACCTCTCCTCATATCTTTTAATTATTGTTCTGTCCTTCATGTTTCTTAAGTTTAAGGAAATGCCTATAACCCTTGTTGGTTCGATTGCTTCAATTGCCCTTATCTCCTCTGAGACCCCCCTGGGCTCCCTGTAGGGGTGGTTAGGTCTGTGGCATAGAACAGTGAACTCTGGCATGGCTCCTATGAGTATTGAAGCTGAAAGCCCCCTAGGGTGGAGGTTTCCCCTCTCTGTAAGGCTTGACTGTCCCTCCACGAATATTATGTCGGGGTCCTTCTCCTCCTCAAGGTAGCGCATTGCACCCATTATCGCTGCCGCGACGTCCATGACAGAGAGGCTCCCTGCCCTGAAGTTGATATCTACGGGCTGCTCAAGGCCCATCTCATCCGTTGATATGACTCCGACCTCAAGACCCCTTTTCATTGCCTCCTTACCAAGCAGCCTTGTTGTTGTGCGTTTACCGCATTCCTGTGAAGTCCCCCCTACAAATACAACCGGGGCCCTGTGCCTGTAATTTATCTTGGGAAGAACTTCAGTGCAACGGGAAGGTGCGACTCCGAATATCTTCTTTATATTATCAAGTCGTGGACTTATCTCCTTTATCTTAACGTTCATCTGTTCTGAAAGTTTAATGAGGGACGTGTTTTCAGAGAGCGGGAGTGATCTGAAGGATGTCACAACGTTCTTGCCCTCACTTATTGCCTGGACAGCATACTTGAGGGCCGCGCCCTCCGCACCTATGGGGAGCATTATTGCAACGCTTCTGGCGTCTGTCCTGTCGATAAGGTCCAGGAGGCTGGATGAGACCGTGCATCCGCAGAACTCAGTCCCATGTTTTCTGGGGTCGTCGTCTACAAAACCAACAGCTTCAACACCCTCAAAATTTGCGAATTTTTCACCACCACCGCCACAGCCAATAATTATGAATGGGTTGAGTTCCTGAAGTTCCTCTACAGAAGATAATATGTGCAAAGAATCACTCCCTTTATACTCTTGCTGGAATCAAATAGAAACTGTTAATTAGTTAGTCATACTCATTTAACTAATAAATACTTAAAGCATATATAGTTTGGGTAGGAATACTCTGTTATGGAGGCATAGTATGATAGCAAGAATACTTAAAGATTTAGGTAGGATCAATGGGGTTAACGGTTCCCTTGTTGTTGGAAAGGATGGTCTTGTCATTGAAAGCGAGGTTCCATCTGATATCGACGGGGAACTGGTGGCTGCAATGGCCTCAGCGGTTTTCGGTACCGCTGAAAGGTCTGCAGAGGAGATAAAACATGAGCCTCTTGAACAGGTCATGATTGAGGGTAGTCGTGGTAAGACACTCATGATAGACGCAGGGGAGGGAATTCTTGTACTCATAACAGATGTTGACATCAATCTTGGTCTTATACGTATCGAGATGAGGAGAAGCGCTGAACGCGTTAAGGACCTCCTGACATAACATTTTTCCCATGGAGAGTATATTTTTGAGAAAACCCTACGTGATACTCATAGGGAGCGCATCCGGAATCGGGAAGTCAACTGTTGCATCTGAACTTGCAAGGGAACTCAGTATAAAGCATCTCATTGAAACCGACTTCATAAGGGAAATAGTGAGGGGTATCATAGGGCCAGATTATGCTCCCGCTCTCCATAAATCTTCATTTGATGCCTACACAACCCTCAGGGATAAAGACCGGTTCCGTAACAACAATATTGACTCCCTTATATGTGCGGGCTTCGAGGAACACGCTTCCTTCGTGATTCCCGCCATAGAGAAGGTTATTGAAAGGGCCGTTGCAGACTCTGATGATGTTGTAATTGAAGGCGTGCATCTCCTCCCGGGGCTCATTGACACCGAGAAGTTCAGGGAGAATTCTTCAATCCACTTTTTTGTTCTTTCTGCAGATGAAAACGTTCACAGGGAAAGGTTCGTGAAGAGGGCCATGGAGGTCAAGAGGGGTGGTAAGCACCTTGAGTACTTCAGGGAGAACCGTGTCATCCATGATTATCTTGTCAAAACTGCAAGGGAGCATGATGTGCCCGTTATAAACAATGAGGACATGAAATGCACTATTAAGAGGATGCTATCATTCATAAGGGAGAACTGTGCTGAGGTCACCCTCCAGCATCCCGTTGATCGTCTGGGGGATGTCATCGATATAATCATAAAGAGGCATGGTGGAAGGATAGTTGATGTGTCCTACCCAATACCCGGCTTCTCCCAGCCACTCAAGCGGGAAGTGAATGTCTACGACCCGAGAGAAGCCGATAGATTTATAAAGAGACTCAATGAGAGTCCTAAACGGAAAAGGAACCTTGAAAGACTTTACACCCTCTCCAATAACGTCCACAGTCACAGGATATGTGCGCCTGATCCCGAGAGTCTCCAGGAAATACTCAGGGAACTTGAGGAAGCAGGGTTAATATACAGGGAAACCGATGAATAATCAGAAATCATGAACAGAGAGGTGACGGTGATGAACCAGCAGGGAATGAAAATAGACTGTCCTGTATGTCAGAGGAAAAAATCCATGACCGCCATCAGCAGGGTGGAGAAGATACCCTACTTCGGGGAGATAATGGAGTCAATACTGATATGTGATAGCTGCGGGTACCGGAGTACAGACATAATATGCCTAGAACAGAAGGAGCCGGCAAGGTACATCATCGAGGTTAAGGATAAAACCCTCAATGCAAGGGTTGTCAAGTCACAGTCTGCCACCATAAGAATACCCGAACTCGGCCTCAAGGTGGAACCCGGACCCCGCTCAACAGGTTACATCTCAAATATAGAGGGTGTTGTTGAAAGGTTTGAGACTGCTGTCAGGACTGCCATCAACCTCTTCGAGGAAGAAGAATCAAGGGAAAAGGCATCTGAGATTCTGGAAATGCTTCAGGAAGTCCGTAAAGGTGAAAGGAGTATCACCGTAATCCTGGAGGATCCCTTCGGGCAGAGTTTCCTGGGGCATCCTGAGGCCGTGAAGGAAGAACTCTCAGAAGAAGAGATAAAGAACCTTAAGACAGGATTTCTGATGTTTGAAGGAGATGATGTTGATTGATGAGGATTATTCCTCATCAACGTCCCTGAGTTTAAGTGTGCGTTTAATATCCATGCCCATGGCATCACAGTCGGCCTTGATTGCTTCAAGGTGTGCCAGTAATCGTTCCTTTTCCTGGTTTATTCTATCAATGTTTTTGTAGGGGTATATACACTCCTTAAGCATCTCGTATTCGACTGTGGAGTAGGGGTACTGGTTTAACTGCTTGCATACCCTTTCAAGGATTTCACCAAGGAATTTGTTCATTTCAACCTTGACCCTTTCACGTATCATCTTGTCACTGTCAAGGTGCTGCTTCATAAGCCTTACAACTTCTGCCTTTGCAAAGGGTAACTCCTCGGTTTCCTCTTCGTTCTCATTGATCTCATTATTATTCTGGAATTCTTCGTTTTCCATGAATTTCTACCTCCAGATGACTATATCATGCTCGGAGTATATAAATCTATCCATATAATGAAAGAAACCATCAACCAGAATGGGGGTGAAGCCATGATCAGCAAATAAAATTTGCGTCAAAAGTACAGAGAATCAAAGTTCATGTAGATGCCCTTATTTCAAGGCTGAGGTCAACAGGTTGCGCCGAATTTGTTATAAACCCCATGGATATAACATCAACTCCTGTGGATGCGTACCGATCAATATTTTCAGGTTTTATTCCTCCGGAAGCCTCAAGAATCACACGATCCCTGAGGCCGCGCCTTTTCAGTTCACCCACAATATGCTCTATAACCTCCGGGCTCATATTGTCAAGGAGAACTATGTCTGCACCTGCCTCTGCTGCTGTCACCGCATCCTCAGGTGACTCAACCTCAACTTCAACCTTCTTTGTGAAGCTCACATGTTCCCTGACACGTTTCACAGCCTCCTCCACGTCCCCAACGATTGCAATGTGGTTGTCCTTAATCATCGCACAGTCATCGAGTCTAAAGCGGTGGGTGTCTCCACCTCCAATCTTAACGGCCTGTTTTTCAAACCACTGAAGCCCGGGTGTTGTCTTCCTTGTGGCTGCAATCCTGACCTTCCCGCTGTATCTCCTGGCCCTCGAAAGGACCCTGGCAGTGAGGGTGGCTATGCCGCTCATCCTCATCATAAGGTTAAGCATGGTCCTCTCGATTTTAAGTATGTCATAGGCACGCCCCTCAAGGGTTAAGATCCTGTCACCCTCTTTTATAGTGTCACCATCGTGCTTCCATTTAATGATTTCAATTCCAAAGTCAAGGACCATGACCTCAGCCACATCAACACCTGCCAGAACACCCTCTTCTCTGGAGATGACATCTGCTTTAACTGTCATGTCCCTGTCAATGAGTGCGTCGGTTGTTATGTCCTCGAATCCAACGTCTTCCCTGATCATCTCCCGGATCACGTCGATCATAAAAATCCCCTAAACTTAATATAATAAGGAGAATTATAAATTTTATGTTCAGATGTCATATAAGATCGGTAAGGAGAATTATAAATTCTATCCCACGGTCCATATAGAATAAAGTCTCCTCAAGATCATGTCCAGATGTGATCATCACAACCTTATGGTGCTGTAATTGAAAGATCATGGTACGTGAACAGAAAGAGGGATACAATGGAAGTTACATTTCTCGGTACATCATCGGCGGTTCCTTCAAAGATGAGAAACCATACCTCAATAGCCCTCCGTATCCCAGGGGAAGTGTTCCTCTTTGACTGCGGCGAGGGAACCCAGAGGCAGATGGCCCTTGCAGGTATCAGTCCAATGAAGGTTACAAGGATATTCATCACACACCTCCATGGGGACCACATCCTCGGGATACCCGGCATGATACAATCAATGAGCTTCAGGGGCAGGGAGGAACCCCTTGAACTCTATGGACCCCCAGGAACCCTTGAAGTCTATGAATCAATGATGAAGGTGGGTTACTTCTCACTGGACTTTGAAATCCAGGTCAATGAGATAACTGAAGGTGTTGTTGTTGAGGAAGATGAATACCTTGTCAGCTGCGCCAGGGGATCCCATTCAGTAACCAACCTTGCATACTGCTTCCAGGAGAAGAAAAGACCCCGCTTCCTAAGGGAAAAGGCCATCGCCCTTGGACTTAAACCAGGCCCCGACTTCGGGAGGCTGCACCGGGGGATACCTGTCAGGGTCGGTGACAGGGTTATAATGCCTGAGGAGGTTCTCGGCGAACCCAGGAGGGGTGTTAAGATCTGTTACTCTGGAGATACCCGCCCCTGCGAATCCATCGTGAAACTTGCAAGGGGCGCGGACCTCCTTATACATGAATCAACCTTTGAAGCGGGTAAGAAGGACAAGGCCGCTGAAAGCGGTCATTCCACCGCAGCAGAAGCAGCGAGAGTTGCCAGGGATGCTGAAGTCCGACGGCTCATCCTCACCCATCTAAGCACCCGTTACAGGAGGAGTGAGGTCCTTGAAGAGGCTGCCAGGGAGATATTCCCCGAGACGGTTGTTGCTGAGGACCTGATGACGCTGGAGGTGAACGCAGTTGAACCCCATGATGATGGCTGAAACCCTTCTCATAATAACGGTCACCGTAATGGCAGCCCTGCTCTTTGTGAAATGGGCTTCCTACTTCTTCAGGAAATCTGCGAGGAAGTGGGACCTTGACCTTACACTTATCCAGGTCCTTAACGACATAATAAAATACAGCGTATACCTCCTTGCAGCCAGTATAATCCTCAGGGAGCTTGGAATAGATATAACCGCCATAGCAGTGAGCCTAGGTATAGCTGGTGTTGCGGTGGGTTTCGCGTCAAGGGACCTCATATCCAACTTCATCTCAGGGATGTTCATACTTGCAGATAAAAGCTTCAGGGTGGGTGACACCATAGAGGTGTCAGGCAACAGGGGTAAGGTTGAAAGGGTCGGGTTTAGAACAACAACAATAAAAACCCCTGATGGAAAAATAATAACAATACCCAACTCTTCATTCGCAAAAACACCCTACCTGAACTACACTGCAGAGGACAGAAGAAGGGTTGAGCTCAGGGTAAACATTGACTACAGCATCGACCCTGGGGAATTCGAATCCCGAGTGAAGGATAAGCTCCTGGAAATCCCCGGGATACTCCCTGACCCCGAGCCCCGCCTCCTCCTCCTCGAGCTCAAGGATACCGGTATTGACGGGAAGGTGACGGCATGGATATCTGATCCGGGTATGGTGAGCAGGTGCCGGTCAAAGATGGCCATTCAGGTGAAAGAAATCCTCAAAGAACTCTTAAATGGTTAAAATGAATAACCCAAAACTATATGCTGGAGTACTCTGTCTTCTCTTCATTTCAATCAGCTCCGGCATTGCAATCAAGACCCTGGAGGATTACAAGGCGCTTGAAAGGTCCAGGGCAGCTCTTGAAAATTATAAAAACGCTCCCAGGGAACTCTTAAATCCTGAAACAGACACATATACCATCTATGCGGGTTCCGTCATAGGTAAACTCATCATCCCCAGGATAGGTCTTGAGTGCTGGATAAGGGAGGATACCGTTAATGCATACGATTCAGTCTACCATTACCCTGAGAGCGTGATGCCAGGGCAGGGGGGTGACTGTGGAATCCTAGGGCATCGAACAACCTATTCAGGACCATTTAAGAGGATTGGAAGGCTTAAAAGGGGAGACAGGGTTATTATTGAGGATTCTGTATCCTCAAAGCGTTACATATACACCGTAACCTCAAATGGGGAGGATATACGGTGGGATTATAAAACAAATCCAGTTAGGTTTTCCCAGGGCGGGGAGGCCCGTCTGATGCTCATAACATGCTATCCTCCTGGAAAGAAGGAGGCGGCGTGGATAACACACTGCAGACTACTTAAGACTGAGGATATTTAGAGGGGGTCCTATTATAATGAGGGATATTGCCGGTGAACTTAAAGAAATGGAAGGTGTTGAGGGAGTTATGGTTACAGATAAATCGGGTCGTATACTATATGGGGGTGAAGTGCCTGATTTCAAGGTCCTGGGATCAATGGCCCTTGTGATTGCAGATTCATCCCAGAAGCTCGTGATGAGAACAGGGCAGGGGGAATTTGAGTCCTCTGTTATAGAGTTTTCACGGGGTAAGATGATTATCATCAACGACAGGGTCCAGTTACTTGTCCTTGCTGGTGAAGATTCCAATCTCGGGAAGATACTTCTCTTTGCAAGAAGGGTCCTCAGGAACCTGCTTTCACATCCAGAGGTTCTCCAGTCCGGCCCAGAAATGGAAACCATGGTAACCGATTCCAGAACTTCCTCAGATGATGTTCAGATAGAAGCTGGAGGTGAAAAATTAGGGGAAACTGCCGCTAAACCTGGAACAGGCACCTCCAAAGATGAAATAACTTCTATGGAAGCTCCCACCAAAACAAGGAAAGAAACTGTAATAAAATACTCAGAAACGACTCCAGAAACCATGGAAACAGATTCAGCTGAATCTAATAAAGTTTCAGCTCCATCAATACCGGAAGTCAAACCACCCCTGTCCTTCCCTGAACTTGAACCCGTTGAGGTCCCCGATGACCGTGAAGGCATGAAAGAAGCCGCCCTCCAGATATATGAACACATCCTCCTTGCCATGTCAATAGGGGCAAGCAAGATAATGGGTGTGGCACCGGCCGGTGGAATGCTCAGGAAATCCCTCCCCTACAGTGAGTGTCCGGTAATCCTCAGGGACGTTGGAATCAGGAGCAATGCATCCCTTGATTTTGAAAAACTTAGGGACAATGTTATGAAAGCAGACTACGATCTTGAAAATATAATAGAGGACCTCAGCAAGATAATATGGTCGATCACAGAAAATTATGGGCGTATAATGGGATATGATGCGTTCAGGGGTATGGTAAGACCCGAGTTCACTGAAATTGACCGTGCCTATTCAGGTGCCATGAAGGCCCTTGGGATAAGGGAAAGGATACACCCTGAACTTCAGAAGATTTGGGATGAATGATCTTCTCATCCCTTAACCTCATTTACTGGATCATCAGAACCGTAAAGGGTAGAAATATTTATAAAACATGACCCACCACTATATTAAATAGTCTTAATTCTTGATTTTACTTCACAATAACTTTTCAGTAGGGAATCTCATGTTAAATCAACTGCAAAGGGAGATCTTGGAGTTAAAGAAGGATAAGAATGCCATCATACTTGCACATAATTATCAGAGAAAGGAGATTCAGGAAATTGCAGATTTCATAGGTGACTCCCTGGAGCTCTGTATAAAGGCATCTGAACTTGATGATGTGGATCTGGTTGTTTTCTGCGGGGTTGACTTCATGGCAGAGACAGCCTACATTCTGAACCCCGATAAAAAGATACTAATACCCGACAGGGGTGCTGAGTGTCCGATGGCCCACATGCTCAGTGCCGATGATGTCAGGGCCGCCAGGAAGAGATACCCTGATGCGGCAGTTGTACTCTACGTTAATACCCTTGCAGAGGCAAAGGCTGAGGCGGACATCCTCTGCACCTCTGCTAATGCTGTTAAGGTTGTTGAGAGCCTTGATGAAGAATTGGTGCTCTTTGGACCCGACAGGAACCTTGCATGGTACGTCCAGCAGCACACCGACAAAAGGATAATCCCAATACCAGAAAACGGTTACTGTTATGTCCACAAGATGTTCACACCTGGAGACGTTATGGCAAGGAAGGAGGAGTACCCTGATGCCGAGGTCCTTATACACCCCGAGTGTGACCCTGAAGTCCAGGAGATGGCGGACCATATACTGAGTACCGGCGGGATACTTCGGAGGGTCCTTGAATCAGAGAGTGAAAGCTTCATAATCGGGACAGAGGTTGACATGACAACCCGCCTCGGCCTTGAATCAGACAAGGAGACAATACCCCTCCTCTCTGAGGCCATATGTGAGAACATGAAACTCCACACACTGGAGAAAGTTAAGAACTCCCTTATAAATGAGGAGTTCGCCGTCACAGTCCCTGATGATATTGCAGAAAGGGCCATCAGGGCTGTTAAGAGGATGATTGAGGTTTCCTGAAAACTTTTTTATGTTATTGCACGTGGATCAGACTGTAATCCATCACACCAAGACCCTGACCAGGGAAAAACTACACACGAATCAACCTGTAATCCATCACACCAAGACCCAGCCCCTCAGCATACCTCAGCTGAAGGGTTCCATCAACATCACCCCAGACACCCCTGAACTTGTCCTCACCCACACCATGGTTCTTCTCAAGGAGCGAGTTCCTGTGACCTGGCTGCTGATTCACCAGGTTATAGCTTGCCGTGTCAATGGCTACAGGGTCCCTTGATGCCAGTATACCGATATCCGGGACTATGCTCTGGTCGCTCCAGGGTACGCAGTCGCAGTCTGGTGTTATGTTCATGAGGAAGTTCATATAACATATCCTGTCCCCCTTAAGGGCTGCTGCACCCATGGCATACTCCATCATCCGTTCAATGAACTCTGGTATATCCTTTTCCCAGTCAAGGTCAAATACCTGGTTTTCACAGGTGTCAAGGCAGTTCATGCATGCTATGCACCTTTCATAGTCTATCCTGACGCCATCCTCAAGGCACACTGCATCCACCGGACACTCCATGATGCAGGCCCCGCAGGAGGTGCAGTCACCCCTAATGATGGGCTTTGCACATTCATGCTGTTCCATCTTCCCCTCAATGGTGGCGCAGCCCATTGCAAGGTTCTTCAGTGCCCCTCCAAAGCCACTCATCCCGTGACCCTTGAAGTGGGAGACCACCACCATCCCAGAAGCATCATGTATGTCACCTGCAATCTTAACCTCACTGAAGTGTTTTCCATCCACCCTGACTGTTCTCTGGTTTTTCCCGTGCAGTCCATCTGCTATTATGATCGGTGCACCGGAAACAGCATAATCAAAGCCGTTTAGTATCGCTGTTTCAAGGTGATGGACCGAGTTGTGTCTGGATCCATAGTAGAGAGTGTTGGTGTCGGTTAAAAAAACACTGGCCCCTGACTCCCTGATCTTCTCAACAATGTATCTTACAAGGACCGGGCTCACAAAGGAATCATTACCCCTTTCACCGAAGTGCACCTTAACCGCAACCACATCATCCTCTGAGAATACATCACCGAAGGCCGTATCAAAGAGTCTCTGTATCTTCATCCCCCTGTTCTCATCCCGTGACCTTGCCCTGAAATCAGAAAAATAAACATCTGCTGTCATCCAACCACCTTTAAATCTTCTTTTTTCATGGATTAATATGTTTTCTCTGAAATTATAAATATCGAAAGCAGCAAAGTTATTATGGTGATGTATCATGGACCCGGAAGAAATAATAGAACTTCTGAATAGGGACTTCAGGCACGAACTTGAAGCTACAATGCTCTACACCTACAATTCCTTTGTCATTGAGGACTGTGATATAAGCCGTCTCACAGAGGCCATCGCGGTTGATGAGATGAGGCACATGTGGTGGCTTGCGGATCTCATAACAAAGAGGGGTGGCAGACCCTCAATGGAGACTGGTGAGATAGAGTACATAGGTGAAGACATAAAGGCAGGCCTTGAAAAACAGATAGAGAAGGAAACTGAGGGGATTGAAGAATACGAGAGGCAGATAGCCATAATAGATGATGAAGAGGTTGTGGGTGTGCTGAAGCACATTGTTGATGAGGAGAAAAGGCACAGGAAGGAGTTCAGGGAAAGAATAGCAAAACTATGAAGTCCCTGCCATGGTGGCTTCAGCCAACACAAATCTATCCCTTTTTTTATACCTATTCCACCTTTATGTGCTTAAGGATCCTTGACTTTATCTCCTCACGTGTCTCATCAGAGACATTCCTGGGGGGCCTCGGCCTCATATACCCGAAGAATGGGTCGTCAAAGGTTTCACCGTTCACGACGACCTCCCTCCTGTAGCGGGGTATGAAGTGTCAGTGGAGGTGGGGTGGGGGTGTGTTCTCACGGTAAAAGGTGTTAAGGAGAACGCCCCAGTTGAACATTGTGGCCCCAAATTCCCTTCTGACTGCATATTCAAGTTCAGATATTATTTCAAGCATCTCATCCCATTCTGGTTTCCCCAGGTTTCCAAGGAACCTTTCATTTCTTTTAAGGGCAACCACGCATGTCCCGAGGTTGCTCTGGTTAGGTGCAAGGAATATTATCCAGTGCCTCCTCTGGTAGATGATGTCTCCGAATTCATATTCCTCAAAAACCATCCAGGACCCGCCCCCTGATGAAATCTGATAATTCAAGACGGATGGACTCTCCCAGCTCATCCACGGTTTCATCCTCCCATGGCTCCATGATCCTGAAGGAAGCTTTAACCGTTATCCTATCCTTGGAAAAGGAAAATGAGTAATCCTTAAACCGTTCTCTCAGTAAATTATAAATCTTCAGGGTTTCAGGGCCTGTTAGAAGGGTTAATACGATTTTACACCGGTCACCGGACCTCTCTGTTTTCATTGATTCAATCTTCATACCAACACAACCCGGGGGCTCCCTCCCAGTCACCGGTGATTCAATCCTCACACCATAAAACCATGCCGGCCTCCACCGGCACGCCTCAACCCCATATACCGGATTCAGTCCTCAAGGAGGCTTGAGAGGAAAACCGTCATCTCAATCTCCTCCCTGGCAATGAAATCATCCATACGGACCTTTGCCTCCTCAGAGCCGAAGGGGAAGTATTCCTTCTGGTAGAACACCGTTACCATGAGGTCGCCATCATCAATTTCAGTGTCCTCTTCAAGTCTTTCAATGAGTTTCTCCATGAGTTCATCGTCAAGCCCAGATACACGGTACCTCACGTAATTCATGCATGCACCTTCATCGAAGCCAAAATCCTCAACCTTAACCTTCAAAACCTAACACCACCTATGATTATATGAGACTCACCACTGCCCGGCATACTGGTTGCATCCGAACTGTCCAGTGAAACCTCCCATTAGGGAATCACGGGATCCTCAGAAAATTATTCGCTTCCTATAAATTCCCTTATAACCTCCCCGTACTTCCATATCTCATTTATTCCAAGATGGCCATATTCTGAATCGAATATAACCAGTTCTGAGTCGGGTATGAGTTCTGCCATTGGAACCGTTTCAAGTTCCGGTGGGAAGTACTGGTCCTGTCTGATCCCGAATATCAGGGTTTTCGCCCTTATCCTGTGGAGCTGTCCCGTAAGGTCATGGCCCATGGCGGCCCTGTTCCTCCATACAACATCATATGGGTCCATCTGCAGCCCTTCAAGGCCCATATCATCCATTGCATGATCTATCTCCCTGTTTTCAAGGCCCTGATAGTATTCCCTTGAGAGGCCATAGAGATACATGAACATGGATGCAAGTGAAAGGGCCCTCTCGGGTTTCTCACCCGCCATATACACTGGGTCCTCCTCAATGATGCGGTTCATGTAGCTGAAGACTGCGTAGTTGATCCCCCTCACCCTGTAAGATGTTACAAGGGGTATGAGGAACTCCATCTCATCGGGGTATGAAACGGCCCACTGGAGGGCCTGGAAACCACCCATCGATGTCCCTATGATCCCCTTAAGCCTTTTTATTCCAAATTTATCCCTTATGAACTTTCTCTGAAAATTCACCATGTCGAGGATGGTGTAATCAGGGAATTTATCCCCCAGTGAAGTTGTGGATGGGGATGCCGAACCCGGGGAGCCCAGGGAGCTCGCCGATATTATGAAATAATCTTCAAGGACGCCTCCATGTTCAATGAGTCCTTCAATCCTCCTTACAGATGCAAAGTCGCCGCTCCATCCATGAATGTAGATTAAAGCATTATTTATGGAGCCATCATCATCAAATGAGGGTTCTCCTATTGTTTTATATTCAAAAACAGCGTCAGTGATCCTTTTTCCTGATTCAAACCTGAATTCATCCATTGAGAAGTATGATGGCTGAGTTTCTTCCATTCTATCATCCATTGTTCAGTTTTTAAGAATATTATGATAACGTCATGGGCAGGGCCGCATGCGCTTTGAACGCAATGTAAAACTGTTTTAAGCATATTATGATAACGTCAGAGAGGGTGCACGGGGATGATGCAGGGCCCTGGGGCTCCATCATACAAGCTCCTCACCATCCCTGTATAATTTTATACACATAACAGGACAGTTACTGGCTGCTTTTTCACTGCAGAGGGGATCCTCCAGTTCCCTTATCTGAGTATCGGAGGCTTCAGCCCCGATGATTGATGAGATTCCATCATAACCGAACTCAAAGAGTTCAGGGCAGCTGTCAATACAGTTACCGCAGAATATACACATTGTCCTATCAAGTTCGAGCCTGTACATGCTGTCACCCCAAGCTTCAGTAATTGATTATATGGGGGAGCGGTAGTAAATACTTAATCTATAAGATGATTTATCATGTGAAAGGAGGATCTTATATTTTATCGAGAAATGAAGCCCTGGAGCTGCAGGATAAACTGGTGATAATCTACAAGGCTATGCAGCAGATGAAGTCCTTTGAAAAATTTTTTGGATCATATGAAGGTCAGAAGAATGAATTTATCCAGGAACTGATGAAGCATGAAGGGATAAATGACCTGCTGAGGGAATCCATCCTTGAACTCGAAAAGATCATAAGACTGGATGACCCTGCAGCCGAAGAGTACCGGAGCCTCTTTGATTACATTTTAAACCGGGAATCAGTTGAGTTCAAGTGCATGAGGTACGGGATAAAGGGCCCTGAGGATATAGGCCTCCGTGACATCGAAGCGGTGATCTCAAGGGTGAAGTAGGTGTTGCTGAGACCGCCGCACCGGTGGGGCCTATAAAAACATCCACCTGATGGAGTCCCTGAATCCCCTTATAACATCTCCTGCGGACCTCAGAAGGGGGCTTTTAATATCGGTGCAGTCCCTGAGGTTCTCCAGCCTCTTTATCCGGAAGTATATCGGAGGGTGAGGGTCCCAGGCGGTCCAGCCCCTTATTCTCTGGGAGCCCATCCTCTCCATCACAAGTTTCTGGTATCCTATCTTCCTGAGGGCCCCTGCAAGTACTTCAGGTCTGCCTATAACCATTGCCGAGAGCAGATCAGCCCTTGCCTCAAAGAACTTTGCCACGAAGAATATGAGGCCCATTGCAAAGATGATGTAGATGATGGGTGATATGATAACCAGTGGAAGAAGTACGGTGAGTCTCAGTATGAACTCAAGAGACACTATGCTAAAGAGTATGAGCGAGTCACGCCCCTTAAGGTGTCCCATTTCATGGCCGATGACTGCAAGTATTTCCTCATCATCCAGCTGGACTATAAGCCCAGTTGTTACAAGTACAAGGCCCCTACCAGGGCTTGGGCCCGTGGCTGCGGCGTTGGGTACCATGGTGTTAGATACAACTATCCTGGGTGTGGGTATCCTGAATTTTCTGGCTGCTTCATCAACAATACCGTAGAGGTTCACGGTCCTTGACCTCTCCTGGAGGGGGTTGCATCTGAAACCATGTTTTCCCAGCACATCCCTTGCAACATCACAGGTTGGTGGCTTCTTATATGCCAGTGACCTGCTGTAGATTTTCCTCTTTATCTGCACGATGGCATCCTCACCCATGGTCTTTATGAAGAATCTGAACTCATCCTCTGGTAGCTGGAACTGGATGACATGCACGTAGGGGTTTTCACGTGTAACCGTCCATTCACCCATCCTTGCATATAATTTATCTGATGAGAGTATGATCCCCAGCTGCAGGAGTAGTATGGCGATTACAGCGTATATCCCCAGCAGCAGGAAAAGGAATATGTTGATGCCGAAGAACATTATGTAAAGAAGGAGGAGGCTGCTCCCGAATATGCTCTTTGACGCCATCCTCCTGGTTGAGGGTGGCTTTTCAGGGATTATCTCCTCCCCCTCAACCCAGGCAAAGTATATGGTGTGCTGGCGCATGTTTTCCTCAAAGACCTGGATTGATGTGAATATATCCTCATATATCCCCTCTGCTTCAGCCTCAAGGTCCGGGGGGTACTCGAGTACAAGCCTGAAGTTTTCGCCCGGGATTATCTCACCCCGCACCCCTTTCCCCTTAATCAGGGCACTGAATACTATCCGGTCCCCGGATCTCCGGGTTTCCAGGAAATCCCCTGGAAGAAAATAGTACCTGTATATGAAATCAAGGAGGTCAGTGTAATATGCCGGGGAGAGCTCTGTCCCTATAACAAACTCCTTTATCATGATAACCCTATCTCCCGAGGAATGGAATGGCACAGTATCTCATAGGGTCTATGAGCATTCTGAATCCCTCCTATGAGACCATAATATAGGTTATCCCTTGAAGTACTAATAGTTTTAGAAGATCTAGAAGAAAATATAATCCCGAAGCCATAAACTTCTCCCTCCAAAAATCTAATAAAAGAAAGTCAAAATGAAAACCATAAAGACCCCCACCTAATAAAATAAAGTCAAAATGAAAAAAGAGAAGACGTAACCCCAGAAGAAGTGAATCCTATGAAGTGTCAGGTTTTTGAAAATCCATCCCCCAAGAAGGCCTACAGGGTTATTGAGGAAGGCATAAGGAAGAGGGTGCTTATCGTGATACTTGCATGCTGCAGTGCATCCTATGAGGGCCGTGCCAGGAGCCGGCTTGAACCTGGAGAGCGTTTGATCGTCATAAAACCGGATGGGACCTTCATGATACACCAGGACCGTAAGGTGGACCCGGTGAACTGGCAGCCCCCCAGATCAAGATGCAGGAGCTACATGAAGGGGGGGAAGCTATACCTTGAAAGTATAAGGAGGTCCCCTGAGGAGCGCCTTGAAGTCGAGATCCATGAAGCCCACCTGGTATCCTGCTACACTGCAAGGGACCGGCATGAACTTGAGGTGGCTGGACATGAAAGGGATATGGGTGATATGATAATGGAGCATCCCCACCTGATTGAGAAGGGTTTCAGGCCGGTTGCCAGGGAATACTCCACGGATGCCGGTTTTATAGATATCCTCGGGAAGGATGAGAATGGTTCCCTGGTCATAATTGAACTTAAAAGCAGGAAAGCCGGTGTGAGTGCGGTTAAACAGCTCAAAAGGTACCTTGATGAATTCCGGGATGACAGGAGGGGTGTCAGGGGCATGCTTGTAGCACCATCAATAACCCATGATGCTATGGAGATGCTGGAGGATGAGGGCCTGGAGTTCAGGTCCCTTGAACCCCCCAGGGAGCTCCGTTCAGCCAGGGGAGTCACCCTGGATAACTTCAGCTGATCCATCATATGCCTATAGTTTCTCTATGGCCTCTGCAAGCTGCCTGAGTGTCCTGACCTCCTTTATGGTTGCCCCGGCATCCCTGTAAAGGGATACGCAGCTATCAACAGCATCCCACTTTTTTGAGGGTTCAGGGTTGAGTATAAGCACCCTTCTGGCCCCTTCAGCCATCTCAGAAATTAACCCCTGGCTTTCAGGGACACCATTCCTTTTTGGGCCGGCCCAGTCACGGCAGTCAGAGAGTATCACTATATATGATCTCCCTGTGAAGCTGACGTTCTCAAGGAACTCCCTGAAGGCCGTGTACATGTTTGATGTGCCGTGGAGCATCAGGTTCCTGGCCCTTGATTCCCTGAGGTTCCTGAAGGCATCGTAAAGGTCTTCTTCGTCAAGGAGGTGGGTTGTCTCAACGATCTTGCTGTCAAAGTCAAAGAATCTTGACCTGTAGAAGGTTTTCTGTGCAGCATAGACTATGCAGAAGAACCAGTTACTTATCCAGTCGCATGAACCGCTAACATCACTGAGGAATATGTGCTGACTTTTCCTCTCCCTTGGCTCTGACCTTAGGAGCTCGATGAGGGTGCCTCCATGCTTCAGGTTCCTGCGTATGCTCCTCCTGATATCCGGCCGCGTCCTCTTTGACTGTCTGAGCCTCCTTGACCTTCGGTTTGCGATTTTAATCCCTAATCTGCGGCAGAGTTCAAATATTTCAGGGTCAAATGCGTCCAGGGTGGACATATCCCTGTCGATTATGTTCCTCTCATCACCCCTGAGGTCAATTATTTCCTCAATCTCGGGTTTAAGTTCATTAAAATCATCAAGGATTAGGGATTCCCCTTCCTTTCCATTGATATCGCCGTCGGGTGCCTGGATAATCTCAGTGGAATCCTCACCTGATTCCAGGGGTTCATCCTTCCCTGCTGTCCCGAACACCTCCCCATATGCTTCCATGAATGCATCGGCGTGCCTCATATCCTTAACATAAACAGAGAAGAGGGCCTCCCTGAGTTCATCACGCCCCCGGAACATCCTGTATGCCATGAAAGCATCTTTAGTGCTTCTTATACTGACAGGGACGTTTTTATCCCTTAGTATATTTGAAAAACGGATTATTTCATTCATTTTTCTTTTATTCCTGATTTTAAGAGGTCCCTTACCTTATCTCCATCGGATCTGTTCTTCACGATCACACCAAGGGTTTCCTCAAGGGTCTCATCATCGATATGCTCCCTTCCGAGTGACATGAGGGTTTTAACCCAGTCAACAGTAGCCCTGATGGACGGCTTCTTTATGATGCTGAGCCTTCTAACCCTGTTTATAAAGTAAACTGCCTCCTCAAGTATTCCCATGGGCACTGATGGAACATGGGCCTTCACTATCTCCATCTCCCTCTCAGGGGACGGGTAGTCTATGTAGAGGTAGAGGCATCTGTCCCTTGTTTCATCAAGGAGGTTCCTCTGGGAGTTGGATGTTAAAAACACCATTATATCATTTTTAAGGTCAAAGGTTCCAAGGTCATTGACCGTTATCTGCTTTTCACCCAGTGCCTGGAGCAGGAAACTCTCAACCTCCTCATCGGCCTTGTCTATCTCATCTATCAGTATCAGTGAGGGTTTATCATTGATGAAAGCCGAGAGAAGTGGTCTCTTTATGAAGTACTCCTCACCAAAAACATCCTCCTCATAGCCACCCAGACGTGACTTCTCAAGGCTCAGGAGCTGTTTCTGATAGTTCCACTCCCCAACGATCTGCTCAAAGGTTATCCCCTCATAGCACTGTATCCTGAAAAAGTCCCTTCCAAGGGCCTCTGCCGTTTTTCTGGCAAGAAGTGTTTTACCTGTCCCTGGAGGACCCTCCACAAGTACCGGTTTTTTAAGTTCCAGTGAGAGGAATAGTGTTATAAGTATTTCCCTGTCAGGTATGTATCCTGAGTTTCTGAGGGCTGATTCAAGTTCTTTTATTCTTCCTGATGGATCCATTTTCATCACACATCTATCCTCAGACTAATTCTTTGTTTGAAGGTCTAATAAACATTGATGAAGAGTTTCCTTCAGGGTATGGTGAGAGGGGAAGCCCGGATTCTTCTCTCCTCTGGAACCTTCAGCGCCTGGAAAGAGTATCCTGATTCCACTAAAGCTGAGGAATAGGTTATTAAGACAGTATATCCTATAAGGATACATGCCCATAAGATGTGTATATGTGGCCTTGTCCTAGCACCTATGGGATTCTCATGAAGTGAATGTAAAACTTTCTTCAAATATGGAATCTCATTAAAAGTAAATATTCGTTCACAGAATTAAAGCAGTGATAGAATGGACATCCTGTCAATGGTATTTCTTGGAATTGGACTTGGAATGGATGTATTCAGTGTCTCGGTAAGCAGGGGAGTCATCACCCATGAATCAGGAGTCAACTATACCCTGATATCCGCACTATCCTTTGGCATATTCCAGGCCGGTATGCCTGTCCTTGGATGGTTATCAGGACTTGAAATCCAGGCCATTGTATCAGCATTCGCACCATGGATTGCGTTCCTTCTGCTCCTCATAATCGGTTTGAAGATGATATACGAAAGCTTCATGCTTGAGGAGGATGAATTCGAGTTCAATTACCGTGAACTCTTCATTCTGTCCATTGCAACAAGTATAGATGCCTTTGCTGTTGGTGTGAGCTTCGCGCTCCTCGACCTCTCCATATGGCTCCCTGTCCTGATAATAGGGGTCCTGAGCTTCATCATGTCCATTGGGGGGAGTTATCTGGGTGAGAGGATAGGGCATATCTTTGAGAACCGGACCGAGGCCCTTGGAGGCGTCATCCTCATAATCATAGGTTTGAAGATACTTCTTGAGAACACCGCGCTCTGATAATCATGAAAGCTACGGGGAGGTGTTTGATATTAAAATCGGGATCTGCCAGATGCTTGTAACTGAAGATAAGTATGGGAACATTGAAAGGGCATCTTCAATGGTGCGGGAAGCCGCCGGTATGGGGGCTGACCTTGTGGTGCTCCCTGAAATGTTCATATGCCCCTATGACACCATGAGGTTTGCCGTGTATGCTGAAGATGAAAATGGACCCGCCGTAGGTGCCATGGGGGTCCTTGCAGAGGAACTCGGTGTTTACATAGTGGCGGGTTCAATTCCTGAAAAGACACCCGAGGGAGTGTACAACACATCATTCATCATTGATGATGCTGGAAATATCGCCGGGAGGCACAGGAAGGTTCATCTCTTTGATATCGATGTTCCAGGAGAGATAACCTTCAGGGAGTCAGAGAGCCTCCTTGCCGGTGACGGTGCAACCGTGATAGACACCCCCCACGGTAGGGTGGGGGTCGGTATATGCTATGATATCCGTTTCCCGGAACTTTCAAGGATGATGGTCCTTGAAGGAGCAGAGATACTCATATTCCCCGGGGCCTTCAATATGACAACGGGCCCGGCCCACTGGGAACTCCTTATAAGGTCGAGGGCCCTTGACAACCAGTGCTACTGTGTTGGGGTCTCTCAGGCAAGGAACCCTGATGCATGTTATGTCGCCTATGGCCACTCAATGGTGGCCGACCCCTGGGGAGGTGTTGTCCTTGAGGCCGATGAAGGGGAGGGTGTTTTCACCCTTGACCTGGAAATGGAACTCATTGATAAAACAAGGAGGGAGCTTCCCATTCTAAGGAACCGCAGACCTGAAATCTACAGGGGTGATTCTGCTGCCAGGAAAACTGAATCTTAAATCGGCCGTTATCCTCTTTACAGGGTTAATCCTTGCCACAGTATCCTACTTTGTTGTTAATGTTAACATCTCAGGGTATTCCATCATATCGGTTCTTTTTATCATGGCCCTTGCAGTTCCATCCTTCCTTGCCATCTCAGGGGGATGGATGGTCGTGGCGTCATTCTGATACTTATACTCGGGGTTTATGCAATTGTACTTGAAACTATCGCCATAATAACGGGTTTTCCATACTCAGGGTTCCATTATACTGGCATTATAGGTTTAAAGTTATTGGGGTACACGCCCTTCACGGTCCCCTTTGCATGGCTTCCAATCTTCCTTGGCTGCGCATACCTTGCAAAGGAATCTGTTGATGGGCTCCCAGGATTCCTTCTTCTGACGGCCGTCCTTGCTGTTCTCTGTGACATGGTGATAGACCCCATGGCGGTGGCCCTCCGTTTCTGGGTCTGGGACAATCCCGGTATATTCTACGGGGTGCCCCTGCAGAACTTTGCAGGGTGGCTCCTGACCGGATTCCTGGCGGCTTTAATACTCCTGGCCGTGCTCAGGGATGGTTTCAGGGAAATGCCAGAGGGTTCTGTTTCAAGCCTCTACCTCATAATGTGTTTCTGGACAGCCGCATCCCTCTTCACCGGCCTTGAAGTCCCCTTCATAACCGGAACCGTCATCATCACCCTCATACTCTACAGGACGGGGCTCAGACTATGGTAGTCATATGGGGACCCTGCTGATGTTCCTGATACCCTATATCCAGTGGAAGACCCTATTATTTATAAGTGCCAGGAATAGGAGGCCTCCGAGTGAAGTGTTGATGTAGGGGAGGTACCAGTAAATCCTTTCAATCCTTATCCTCTCAGATAGAAGGACTGAAAGAGGGAACAGTGGATACAGGAATACCAGGAAACTTAAGGGATGGAAATCCGTGAGGTGTACCGTCAGAAGGGATAGTATAATCCAGAAGAATGCTGAGAGTCCAAGGGCCTTCCTCCTCCCTATGAAGACAGGTGTGGTTATGATGCCGGTTTCAGAATCATATTCTGTGTCAGGGACTGCAGAGAAGATGTGCATCGCAGCTATATGGCAGAACCCTGCAACTAACAGATTTAAATCGGGTAATGATCCTGTCACCAGGTTATAACCGAATATCCCTGGCATTATGTAGAGGTAATTGGATGAGAAGTCAAGGAAAGGCTTCTCCTTGAACCTCAGGGGCGGTGCACTGTAGAAGTAGGAGAGGAAAAGGAAGCCCAGGAATATCAGTGCCTCCTCGGGTGTCTGGGATAACATGAGAACCGCGCTGAGGACCGCCACGGCTGCCAGTGAGATGAGCAGTTTCCTTCTCTCAAAGGACTCGAGCATGTGCTCCATGGTTCCCTTCTTTGGATTCAGGCAGTCTGTCTCCTCATCCCAGCAGTCATTCACACCGTAGATGAAGATGTTCGCCGGCAGGAAGAAATAAATGAGGTATACATAGTAAGAGGGGGCCAGGAAATCCATGAACCCGTATGCACCCAGCGTGTACCCTATAACATATGTTCCACCGGTGTAAATCCAGAAACGCGGCCTTGATACTCTTAAGATGAATTTGAAGGTGTCAGTGACACCTCCATGCCCTTGAGACCCTTGGATGACCATTTGATCACTTCAGCCCCTGTGGGTCACGGGTATGATGCGGAACATGTTGGTGATCGCCCCCGAGACTATCCTTCCCTTTGATGGCTTGACCTTCCTTTCATAGACCGTTAGGGGGTTCATTTCTATGACACGGGCCGTCCAGAGGTACATGTCCGCTGCGGTCTTTATCGGCAGAAGATAACGGTAGGGTATGTATGAATAGCCCTTCTCTGCGGTGCTCTGCCACTCCCTGTATATCCCTATCTGGGCCCTGAGGAATGATATGAAGTTATCCTTCTTTCCCATCACCTCCCCGTACTCCAGGCTTTCAAGGTCAAATCTTTCAAGTTCCTCCCTGGGGAAATAAAGTCTTCCAAGCTGGAGGTCCTCTGAAATATCCCTTATGAAGTTAACATACTGCATGGCCCTTCCAAGGTACCTTGCATAGGGATAGGAATCTTCATCCAGTCCCATTATCCGGGCCATAAAAAGCCCGACAACCTCGGATGATCCGAAGAGATACTCATCAAGGTCCTTCATTGTACCGTAGTCCGAAACGGTTATATCCATCTCCATGGACTTGAGGAATGCGTCTGTCCATTCCCTCCTGAATGATTTCCTTGCTGATAGCTCTGAAAATGAGTCAACAACTATGTCCCCTGTCCTCTCACCTGACATGGCCGTCCTGTATCGTTCAACAAAGGAATAGAACCCCTCGGTATCCTGGGGTATGGCATCAACGTAGTCATCAGCCTTTCTTAAAAAACTGTAGAGGATGAAGACATCCCTTCTAACATCCCCCGGGAAGAAAAGGGTGCTGTAGAAGTATGTTTTACTTCCCCTCTTGAATATCGAATAAATCCTGTCATCAACCAATTTTCCATCACCTGCATCATGGCATGATTCTTTATTTGGCCTTAATATCCTCCAGTTCATCCTGGATCTCCCTGCACACTATCTGGGAGGATATGAGTGTCATCGGGACCCCTATACCTGGATGGGTGTACTGTCCTGTGTAGTAGAGGTTCTTAACCTTCCTGCTCTTATGTGAAGGCCTCCAGAGTGCTGTCTGTCTAAGTGTATGTGACAGGCCAAGGGCTGTGCCTCTGTATGCGTTGTAGCGCTCCCTGAAGTCATTTATGGCGAATATTCTCTTAACAACCACGTGTTCCCTTATATTTTCACCTATCTTCTCCTCAAGGTCGTCCATTATGTTACTGTAGAGCCTCTCCCTGAGTTCTGGTGTGTCCTCCATTCCAGGGGCAAGGGGGACCAGTATAAAGAGGGTGTCAGAGCCTTCAGGTGCTGCCGTTGTGTCGGTCCTTGAGGGTACATTGACATAGTATGATGGTTTCTCTGGCCAGGCAGCCTTTTCTGGATCAAAGACCTGCTGAAACTTCTCTGCCCAGTCCTTCTCAAGGAAGAGGTTATGGTGCTCCAGGCTGTCAAAGACACGATCAACACCGAGATAAGCCACAAAGGCGGATGGTGCGAGGACCCTTGATTTCCAGTAATCCTCATCATAGGTGCGGTGGGGTTTATCAAGGAGTTCAAGTTCACTGTGGGGGTAATCGGCGTTCACAACTACAGCATCTGCTTCATAGATGTTTTTATCGGTTATAACCGAGATTGCCCTTCCATCGGTGACCTCTATCCGTTTAACTTCCTCGTTGAAATGGAATCTGGCGCCATGTGCAAGGGCCAGTTCATATATGGAAGCCGCAACCCGTCTTATACCGCCTTCAGGGTAGAAGACCCCCATTGTCATGTCGATGTGTGACATTATATGGTACATGGATGGTGTGTTCTGGGGGGCGCTTCCAAGGAACCCTATGGAGTACTGGAGGATCTTACGGGCCTCCTCACTTTCAAAGCGGCGGCTGACGAAGTGTTCAAGGGACTCCAGTATGTTGAGCCTCAGGCCCTGCAGGAGAAGTTTTCCGTTGAGTAAATCAAGGATTGACCTGTAATCCCTGTACAGCATCTTCTTTACAACGGATTCATAGAGTTTCCCTGCTGATTCCAGGTAATCCCTGAGTTTTTCAGCCCCTCTCTCCTCAAAGCTATCGAAGAGCTCATAATTTTTTTCAATATCGGCTGATATGCTGACGGTCTTCTCATTATCAAAGAACACCTTATAGGAGGGATCCAGCCTTTTAAGTTCAAAGAAGTCCTCCGGCTTCTTTCCGAACTCCTCAAAGAAGCTCTGGAATATATCTGGCATGAGGTACCATGATGGACCCATATCAAATGTGAAGCCGCCTTCACTGTATACGCTTGCACGGCCCCCGGGACCCTCATTCTTTTCTATAACCGTGACACTGAAATCCTTCTTTGCAAGGAGGGCTGCTGCAGATAACCCTCCAAATCCGGATCCTACAATTATGGCTTCCATGATAACCCCCCATTCATAAGTCTACTGTTAATATATTATCCTTAAAAATTATGAACCTTTATACTTTATGGAAATGTTCGAAGCCGTCAATTTCCATGAGCTCTGCCGATCCCTATGAGGGATTATCATGAAAAAATCAGTTATTGAGGAAAATTAATTGAAAACAGTCCATTCAGGACTGTATCTTTTTAAGGGATTTATTGGCGGCCTTCTTAAAGTCCTTATCCCCCTTTCTCCGGGCCTTTTTAATGGGTTCTATTGCCCTTTCATCCCCTAGATCGCCGAGGGAGCGGACAGCTGCCAGTTTAACGCCCCAGTCCTCATCCTCAAGGGCCCTTATAAGGGGTTCGACGGCCCTTTTATCTCCGAGTTCGCCGAGGGACCTTGCAGCGACCTTCCTCACACCCCAGTCCTCATCCTCAAGGGCCTCTATGAAGTGGTCGGTTACACGGGGGTCGCCTATCCTTTTAAGGGCGAATGTGGCGTATCTCCTCACATCACCTTCACGGGTGTCCATCACATCGATAAGTCTCTGCAGGGCTATCTCCCCAAATCCTCCGAGTCTTTCAGCCGCCCTGAACCTCACAGGATGGCTTTCATCATCAAGAAGGTCTACAAGTAGCTCCACTGATTCTTCAGAGGGTTTGAGTTCATCGATGAATCTGATCTTTTCCCCTGAATCCATTGAGTTCAGTTTCTCCTTCATCTTCTCATAATCCATTGGACCACCTGACTTCATCCGGTTAAATGGGTCGAACCGTTACCTGTGTTACCATCATGTGGTAATCTTTTATTCCACAAGGAATATAAAAATCATGTATGGGTCAGGTAGCCGAGGTAATAAAACTTGGAAGGTTTCCATTCCTTGGGGCCGGTTTAATCCTCTACGCGGCAGGAGGGCTCCTTGCAGGTGTCCAGACAGGTCAGTTTTCCATTGAAAGGTTTATTATGGGCTATGCAATTGTGATGCCCGCCCACCTCTCTGTATCCTACAGTAACGATTACTATGACTTTGAAAATGATAATCCAGATGCTGTTACATCCTACACAGGTGGTAGCGGTGTCCTGCAGAGGCACCCTGAGCTCAGGGGCTTTGCAAGGAATTTTGCAGTCACCCTCATAATGCTCTCAGTTTCCATATCGGTCCTCTACGCCTCAGTTTATGGTAATGCTATTGTAGTCCTCCTGGCGGTTCTTGGAAACCTCCTGGGATGGTTTTACAGTGCCCCGCCAATTAAACTTTCATACAGGGGGCTCGGGGAGATTGCGACCTCACTTACAGGATTCATATTCCCGGGTATGGGCTATGCTGTAATATCAGGGGGCCTGGATACTTCCCTCCTTCTCTTCTCCATATCATTGATGCTCCTTCAGATGGTGTTCATAGTAAACGTTGAGATCCCTGATCTACGGGAGGACCTTGAAGGTGGTAAAAGGACCCTTCCTGTGAGGATCGGTGTGGATGGTTCAAGGAGGATCATGGTGCTCTCTGCATCTGCAGCAACCCTTCTCTTCGGACTCCTTGAGTTTTCACCCAGATTCGCTGAGAGCATCAATTTTCTCATAATGGCACTCCTCTCACTTATGGTTACCGTCCCCTGCCTCCACGCCTTCCTTTCAGGGTCAGATACAAGGGATGATATTGTCAGGAAATCTGAAATCGTTATGAATTCACTTGTGGCCTTCGGAATCCTCAACACCCTCTATCTCATCTCCATAATGGCTGGTGTGATTCAATGAAGGGCTTCCCCCTCGATGACGGACTTGAAATATTTGACCTTTCACTCCTCATCGATGACACCATGGTCATCGCTGACCTTCACCTTGGCTATGAACAGTACCTTAACCAGCAGGGAGTCATGGTTCCCTCATTCCAGTTCAGGAAGATAATTGAACGGATAGACCTTATACAGGACATCTCAGGGGCCGCTGAGATTGTTATAAACGGTGACCTCAAGCATGAATTCGGTAAGCTCAGCCGGCAGGAAAACCGTGAAATAGCCAGGACCCTCGACCACCTCCAGGGAAACTTCAGGAAGATAACGCTCATAAAGGGGAACCATGACCCCCTGATACCCCACATACCCCACACCAGCAACATCAGGATCCTTGAAACCCTTGAAATTTCGGGTTTCCTTTTAACCCACGGCCATATAATACCCGAACCTGTAGGAGGGGATACCGTGATAATTGGACATGAGCATCCATGTGTGGGTCTCAGGAGCGGTGAGAGGATTGAGAAGATCAAGTGCTTCCTCAAGGGCCCCTTCAGGGACAAGGGGCTTGTTGTCATGCCATCATTCAATTTTGTGACCGAGGGCTCGGATATACTCCATGAAGCAATCCTTTCACCATTCCTGAGGGAAGCCGGTATCCAGGACTTTCTTGTGTACGGTGTGGAGGACTTTGAGGTCTTTGAGTTTGGAACCGTCAGAGATCTCATGGAGTTCACAGCATCCGAAAACAGGCCCTCTCTCTGATTGAAGGACTCCTGAAAACTTCATGCACATGAGAACATGGTGATCCCTTGATAGAGAAACAGAAGAAAAAATACAGTTCAGAGGAGATTCATTCCATACTGCACCCATGGGTGAGTGAATGGTTCAGGAGGAGCTTCAAAGACTTTACAGAGGCCCAGAAGTACGCTATAATGGACATACACAGGGGCAGGAATGTCCTTGTATCATCTCCGACGGGTTCAGGGAAGACACTGACCGCTTTCCTTTCAATAATCAGTGAGCTCACATCCCTTGCAGAATCAGGAGAACTTGAGGACAGCGTCTACTGCATATACATTTCACCCCTCAAGGCCCTTGACAATGATATTGAGAGGAACCTTGAGGAGCCCCTCAGGGCAATCAGGGAGATTGCAGAGGAGAATGGGAAAAGCCTTGATATCAGGAAGGCGGTGAGGACCGGGGATACCAGGCCCTATGAACGTTCAAGGATGCTTGCAAAGCCGCCCCACATCCTCATAACAACGCCGGAGACCCTCTCAATACTTCTCGTTGCTCCAAGATTCCGTGAAAAACTCTCAACTGTCCGTTATGTTATTGTGGATGAGATACATGCCCTTGCAGACAATAAGAGGGGTGTTCATCTATCACTTAGCCTTGAAAGGCTCCAGCACCTTGTGGGGGACTTCACCAGGATAGGTCTCTCCGCAACCGTCCATCCCCTTGAAAGGGTTGCAGGGTTCCTTGTGGGTTACAGCTATGGTAGGGAGAGGGACTGCCTCATAGTCGACGTTAACTACCTCAAGGAACTGGACATTGAACTCATATGCCCCGTTGATGACATGGTTGCAGCAGACCCTGAGGAGATAGGTAACGGCCTCTACGACATACTCCACGACCTCATAATGGAGCACAGGACAACCCTGATATTCACAAACACAAGGAGCGGTACCGAAAGCGTTGTCTATAACCTTAAGAGCCGCTTCCCCGACACCTACAATGATGAGAATGTCATGGCCCACCATTCATCCCTTTCAAGGGAACACCGTCTTGAAACCGAGGAGAAACTCAAGAAGGGCCAGTTAAGGGCGGTTGTGTCCTCAACATCCCTTGAACTCGGGATAGACATAGGATACATTGACCTTGTGGTGCTTCTGAGTTCACCCAAGTCTGTTTCAAGGGCCCTTCAGAGGATAGGCAGGAGCGGTCACCAGCTCCATGAAAAATCAAAGGGGCGTATAGTGGTTGTGGACAGGGACGATCTTGTTGAATGTTCACTCATACTCAAAAACGCCATTGAGGGGAAAATTGACTCCATAAGGATCCCTGAGAACTGCCTGGATGTCCTCTCCCAGCATATATACGGTATGGCCATTGAAAACCCCTGGGACATTGACCACGCCCTTGATGTTATAAGGAACAGTTACTGCTACCGCAACCTTGATAGGGATGACTATCTCTCTGTCCTGAGTTACCTTGCAGGGGAGTACGTTGAGCTTGAGGAACGCTACGTCTATGCCAAGATATGGATTGACCGTGAGAAGAACCAGTTCGGTAAACGCGGTAAGCTTGCAAGGATGCTCTACTCAACCAACATTGGAACCATACCTGACCGGAGCTCCGCTGTTGTCAAGTGCGGGGGAAGGGTTGTTGGGAGGATTGAAGAGGAGTTCATGGAGAAGCTCAGGAAGGGCGATACCTTCGTCCTTGGGGGTAAAATCTACAGGTTCAACTATGCAAGGGGTATGACCGTGAATGTAACCCCCGCGTCGGGTCCTCCAACGATACCATCCTGGTTCTCTGAGCAGCTACCCCTATCCTTTGACCTTGCGGTTGATATTCAGAGGTTCAGGGATATAATGGATGGTAAGTTCCAGTATGGCCACTCAAGGAGTGAGATAATCGAGTTTATAAGGGGTTACCTCCACGTGGATGAGACTGCCGCAGGGGCCATCTACCAGTACTTCCATGAGCAGTACCACTATGCCGGGATACCCAGCATCAGGAAGCTGCTCGTTGAATACTACACCGGCTTTGGTGGCAGGAAGTTCCTTGTATTCCACAGCCTCTTCGGCAGGAGGGTGAACGATGCACTCTCAAGGGCCGTCGCATACCTCATTGCGGAACGCTACCGGAGGGATGTTATGATATCCATATCAGACAATGGATTCTATCTCAGCTCCGAAGGTAAGATGGGTGGGCTTGAATCCTTCATGGACCTTGAACCTGAAAACCTTAGGGATGTCCTTAAAAAGGCCCTGGACAGGACAGAAACCCTTGCAAGCAGGTTCAGGCACTGCGCTGGCCGGGCCCTCATGATACTCCGGAGGTACAAGGGTGAGGAGAAATCCGTTGGAAGGCAGCAGGTGCGGGGGAAGATCCTTCTGAAATTCGTGAGTGAACTTGATGACAGGTTCCCCATACTTGAGGAGGCCCGGCGGGAGGTTATGGAGGATTATATGGACCTTGAGAATGCCATGAAGGTCCTTGAATGGATTAAAAATGGTGAAATGGAGATTAAACAGATAAACACAAGGATACCCTCTCCCTTTGCCTTCAATCTTGTTGCCCAGGGTTACCTTGATGTGCTCAAGTACGAGGACCGTATCGAATTCATAAGGAGAATGCATCAGGCCATAAGGGATGAGATAAAGAAGTAACCCCCTGATCCCTCGGATGAAAGGCCAGTGAGGGGCTCTGAAAGCATCATGAAACCCGATAACCATGAGGTTTATGGGAGTTCATGAGGAATCCCTCCAAAACCCCTCACATCAAATTCAGGGCCTCCTTATAATGAGCATTAGATTGCCGTTCCTTCTGAACTCGTAATCAACGGTGACTATCCTTGCTTCAACATCATCCCTCTCCCTGATGAACCTTTCAACGTATCCTGATAGTTCACCGTTCTCCTTTACAAGGGGGTATACCCTGACCTCCCCTGAGCTTACGCGTATCAGCTCATCAAGGGCCCTCCTGTGGAATCCCCAGTCAAGCCTGTGATCATATATGAAGAGCAGGTGTGATGATAGTACAAGGTCGAAGCTTTCATCATCAAAGGGCAGCTTCATTATATCACCCTGCACGTAGGCCTCGGGGTGTTTTTTATAGCTATCAGTAAAGCATCTGCAGGCCTCGAGGCGCTTCTCAAACATTTCATCGGGTGAACTGTAAAATTCCCAGTTAAAGTTATCCTTGACTCTTCTTAGGGCCTCTGTGAGAAACTCAAGGTGTTCCCGGCATTTTTCAGATAATGTTTCTGGTTTTTCTTTGTACATGATGTCACAGGCCGTCACATCAGCTCCCCCTGATATCATGAAGGGTGTGAATGAACTGCTTCCTGCGGGGCAGTCCAGTATCCTGAGGCTTCTTATATCCTCGGTGTCAAGGTCAAACATCTTCATGTACTCCCTCCATGTACGGCCTGTGAAGAGGGGTCCCTCCATAATCACCACCGAAAAGTTTATATGTGAGATCTCTGACATATAGTTTTGTGTGTCTCATACACACATCACCCCCCTATTGTTGCTTTCAACATCCCGAACTTAATTCTGTTGAAAGCAAGAAAATTATAAGCTTCCAGAGATTAAAAAAATTGAAAAAGCACCTCCCCGTTTTTTCACTCCTAACAACCCCCCTTTAAAATCTCTGGAAGCTACCCCCCATATAATGAAAGTTACAGCCACTACTTTTCAGAATATTGAGGGTTCCGCTTAATATTAAAGCTGGATTCATTAATTTTAATGAATATATCAAATCGCATCAAGAGTCCGCTACAGTTCGAAATATATGATCCCTGCTTTGCAAAAAAAATTGTACTGCCAGTCCTCAACTACAGTGATTCCGTGAAATATAAATGATCCCGGCTACAGATAAATCCCCATGAAAACACTTCTGGTATACTATTCAAGAACAGGCAACACAAGGGATGTTGCATCTAAAATTGCCGGTGAAATGGAGTGCGATGTTGAGGAGATACGTGATACACAGAAACGTTCAGGGATTATCGGGACTTTAAAATCACTTTATCAGGCCCTGAGGGAAACCGACACCGTACTGGAACCCTACAGCAGGGACCCTGCAGACTACGACCTTGTGATCATAGGGACACCTGTATGGGCAGGTAAACCCTCTGTCCCCGTGAGCACATACCTCAAGGAAAACCGTTCAAAGATAAAGAAGGCCGCATTCTTCTGCACCTACGGGGGTACCGGTGAAGAAGGGACCTTCAGGCGTATGGCCGAGATACTTGAAAGTGAACCCCTCCAGACCATGGCCATAACTGAAAAGGAAATGAAGGAAGGCACCTGCGACTGCAAGATAGAACCCTTTGTAAGAGAGCTGACATCATAGAGGCTCAGCCTGAATGTTCAGGCAGGCCACGGGACCCGGAAGAGTTTCACCATGGAGAATCAATATCCTTATAGTAGGGTTTTATATCAATAACCGGTGAACCATCAAGGGCATCAAGGCCCTGGACGGTTAGAACATCATCCACATCAAGCAATTTCACAAGGCACAGTCCCAGGGGGTTTGGCCTTGAAGGAGCCCTTGTTGAGAAAACACCTCTTTTATTCCTTTTTCCGCGGGGAACAACCTTCAGGACGTCCCTCTCAGCAAGGTGCTGCCAGTAGATGACGAACACGTGTTCAAAAAGCTCAAGGCCCTCTGCAGCCTTCCTGTATTCAGGGAATATGTGTATCTCGCTCTTCTCATCGGAGAATCTCCCCTGGGGAGGTGCATCACCCCTCACCCTGAAGGGTGATCTTATCACCCCCACTGGCCTTATAACTATATCCATTTCAAGGCCCCCTCATCTCTGCTATAACCGTGCATGGGGCACTATCAACCGATTCAACCATCCAGGGGACAACAAGGACCCTTTCAATCTCCCCGGTAACTCCCTCAAGTTTCATGTCCTCTATGATAAGAAGGGGATCCCCATAATCATCCCCCTCAATGAAGGCATTCAGATGGGCCATTTTCCCCTCATATGGCCTGGATGGGGTGGATATTGATATGCAGTCAATCCCTATGGCCCTTATCCCATGATAATCCCTTCTTATACCGTCAATGAGTTCCGGGCTTATCCATGGATTATCCTGGAGGTATGCCTCGGTGCCCCTTATAGATCCATAACCTGTCCTTATGAGGATTATATCGTGTTCATCCTCCAGTTCAATATCCTCGGGTCCTACCGGGCTTCCAGGCTCAGCAGCAACATCAAAAAGACCGGGGTTCTCAAATACCAGTTCATCAATCCCATAGTCGATGATTCTCCTTCCACCCTCAAGGTAGTGGGCCGGTGCATCAACATGGGTGCCTGCATGGTTCTCGGTGCAGATTATATGGGTCTCATATCCATCATAGGGTATCCTGTTCCTGATCCTGGTTTTAACATCCAGGAGCGCAGGGTGGACCGGAGAATCTGCTCCAAGGGGGTATGATAGGAGGGTGTACATCACCGATCCTCCATGGATCCTATATGCTCACAGCTCTCCATGACATTAACGATGCCCTCCTCTTTAAGGTAATAGCGGGCCATCTTCCCCACCCTCTCATAGTTCACGATGCCCGCCGACCTCAGGATTCTGAGCTGATGTGAAACTGCCGACTGGTTCATCCCCAGGAGGGATGTTATTTCACACACACAGAGGGGCTCGGCCGAGAGGGCGTAGAGTATCTTAAGCCTGGTTGGTTCTGACAGTAACTTGAAAACATCCGAGGCCCTCCTCACCACACCATCTGATGGCATTCTCTCCCTGACCCTTCGAACCTTAACCTCATCTGCAGCCTCAACTTCACAGATATCCCCTTTCATGAAATATGTTTATAGTATAGGGTGTAGATAATTATACCGCCGGTTAGCCAGAAGTGAAGGGGATGTGTTAATGGCCGTGGACTGGATAAGGATAAAGGACCTTGGTGGTGGGGAGCACGCCTACAGGACAGGGGTCGGGGGAAACGCCCTGGATATACGTGTAAGTGAAAGAAAGATAACCGTGACCTTTCTTATTGATGAAAACCCTGTCCAGAGAGTATTCCTGAAATCAAACCTGATCTACTATGATTACACCTCAGAACACCTGAGAAAAAAATACGGCGGAGAATAGAGTATGAGAACCATGATTTTTGATATAGATAAAACACTGCTTACCGGATCCCACTGTCATTTTTATTCATTCAAACAGGCCTTCAGGGACCTCTTTGATGTTGAAATCGAAATCGACATTGGAAGCATCCAGGGGATGACCGACAGGGAGATAATATTCCGTACTGCCCGCAGATACGGCCTTGAGATTGATGATGGTGTCTTCTCGGAGATCGTTGATAGCATCTCATGCCATTACCTTGAAAACCTTGAAAGGGACCGTATAACGCCCCTGGAAGGTGCCGGAGTCGTCCTTGAAAAACTCCATGAGATGAATGTCCCCCTGGGGGTTGTTACAGGTAACATTGAACCCGTTGCATGGCTGAAGCTTCAGCAGGCAGGTTTCAGTGAATACTTCAGTTATGGTGGTTTCGGTAATGAGGGGTGCAGGAGGAGTTCAATTATAAGGGTGGCCCTTGAGAGGCTTGCTGCAAGGGAGGGACCCGTGAACCCCTCCGAAACCTTCATAGTCGGTGACACCCCCAGGGACATCGCAGGGGGTAGGGAGGCTGGACTCAGGACCATAGGGGTTGCCACAGGGGACTTCACGTGTGCTGAACTTAAATCAGCCGGCGCAGACCATGTGCTTGAGGGTCTGCATGACGTTGAAGGTTTCTTCGAGATAATATCAGCTTACGGTGCAGGTGTAAGCCTCTGAGGTGTTTCTATGAGGATAGCGTTAACCGGTGCGTCTGGAATGCTTGGAAGTGACCTCAAGGAGGTCCTTGAGAATGATCATGAGGTTCTAACAACCCATGTGGATGTGAGGGACCTTGAGGGAGTTGTGGAGACCATCCATGACATGCAGCCGGACCTTGTGATACATTCAGCGGCATTCACCAATGTTGATGGTGCTGAATCAGACCGTGAAACAGCCTATCAGGTGAACGTCCTTGGAACCAGGAACATTGCCGTCGCATCCTCAAATACAGGGGCTTCCCTGGTTTACATATCAACGGACTATGTTTTTGATGGTGAAAAGGACTCAGGGTACCTTGAATTTGATGAACCAAACCCCCTGAACTTTTATGGGAGGACAAAGTACCTTGGGGAGCTTGCCGTAAGGGACCTCACCGACAGGTTCTATATAGTAAGGACATCCTGGCTCTTTGGCAGGAACGGGAGGAACTTCGTCAAGACCATGATAGAGCTTGCAGAGGCGGGTCATGAGATAAGCGTGGTGGATGATCAGTACGGTTCACCCACCTACACCCATGACCTTGCCTCGGCCATGGCTGAACTCATCGAAAGACCGGCCTATGGGATCTACCACATTACAAACTCGGAGAACTGTTCATGGTACGAATTTGCCCTTGAGATCTTTGAAGTCCTTGATATGGACGTGAAACTCAAGCCGATAGGAAGCGAGGATTTCCCGAGACCCGCCAGAAGGCCCAAGTGTTCCATCCTTAAAAACCATAACTGGACCATGGAGGGCTTCAAACCCCTCCGCAGCTACAGGGAGGCCCTTAAGGATTACCTTAAAAGGGAATATGGTGTTTAACAGTTAAGTATGAGGTGAAGCTATGAAGGGAATAGTGCTTGCAGGAGGCTCGGGCACCCGCCTTTACCCGATAACAAGGGCTGTTTCAAAGCAGCTCCTCCCCGTATATGACAAACCCATGATCTACTACCCCATCTCTGTGCTGATGCTGGCAGGTATAAGGGACATACTGGTGATATCCACCCCCAGGGACCTGCCCCTCTACAGGGACCTCCTCGGTGATGGCAGCCAGTTCGGAATTAAATTCAGCTACGCTGTACAGGAAAAGCCCAGGGGGATAGCGGACGCCTTCATCGTGGGGAAGGAGTTCATAGGAGACTCAAAGGTCGCCCTTGTCCTCGGTGACAACGTATTCTACGGGCACCGTTTCAGTGAAATACTCAGGAGGGCCGCCTCCCTCAGGGATGGTGCCGTTATATTCGGTTACTATGTTAAGGACCCCCGACCCTTCGGTGTTGTTGAATTTGACAGCGAGGGCAGGGTGATATCCCTTGAGGAGAAACCAGAGAAACCTAAATCCAATTATGTTGTGCCCGGCCTCTACTTCTATGACAACCGGGTGGTTGAGATCGCCGAGAAGATAAAACCGTCGGAGAGGGGGGAACTTGAGATAACATCCATCAATGAGGAGTACCTCAGGATGAAAAAACTCAGGGTGGAACTCATGGGACGCGGGATGGCCTGGCTCGACACAGGGACCCATGACGGCCTCCTTGAAGCAAGCAGCTTCATAGAGACCATACAGAAAAGGCAGGGATTCTACATTGCATGCCTTGAGGAGATAGCCTATAACAATGGCTGGATCACAAGGGAACAGGTCCTTGAAATGGCATCCCGGCTTGAGAAGACAGATTACGGTAAGTACCTGAGGGACCTTGCGGAGGGTAACTTCCATGGGTAAATTCAGGTTCATAAGGACGGAACTGGATGGTGCTGTTATAATAGAACCGGAGATATACTCCGATGAGAGGGGCTACTTCATGGAGACCTTCAATGAATCAGATTTCATTGATGGCGGCCTTGATGTTAGATTCGTGCAGGACAATGAGTCAATGTCACGCAGGGGCGTCCTGAGGGGCCTTCACTTCCAGCTGAGAAAACCCCAGGGTAAGCTGGTCCGTGTGGTGAAGGGGGAGGTCTTTGATGTTGCGGTTGACCTCAGGAGGGATTCTGAAACCTACGGTGAATGGACCGGTGTCATACTATCAGATTCAAACAGGAGGGAGTTCTTCATCCCTGAAGGCTTTGCCCATGGATTCCTGGCCCTCAGTGATGAGTGCATACTCAACTATAAATGCACCCGTCTCTACCACCCTGAATATGACTCTGGCATCCCATGGAACGACCCGGATATCGGTATTGAATGGCCCCTCGACCTTGTGGATGAACTTATAATCTCAGATAAGGACCGGAAATGGAGGCCCCTACGGGAAAACCCTGTATACCTTTGAGGATACAGGGGGCCAGATCCATTAGAAGATAAAACACCCCATAACTGTGAGGAGATCCCATGGAGAGAATTCTGGTAACCGGTGGCGCCGGGTTCATTGGAAGTAACTTTATAAGGTACATGCTTGAAAGGCACAGCTACAGCATAATAAACCTTGATGCCCTTACCTACTGCGGTAACCTTGAAAACCTGAGGGATGTGGAGGACCATCCACGCTACACCTTCATAAGGGGAAGCATAACCGACAGGGAACTTGTTAACAGGATAATCCAGGATGTTGATGCTGTTATAAACTTTGCTGCAGAGTCCCATGTTGATAGAAGCATCCAGGACCCTGAAATATTCATAAAAACCAATGTCCTTGGAACCCAGACCCTCCTTGAAGCCTCGAGGAGGGAGGGGATTGAAAGGTTCATACAGATATCCACCGATGAGGTCTATGGTTCCGCTGAAACAGGGTACTTCACAGAGGAGACTCCCCTTGCACCCAACAGTCCCTACTCTGCCAGCAAGGCCGCTGCTGACCTCATGGTGAGGGCCTATCACAGGACCTACGGACTTCCTGTTAACATTACAAGGTGCTCAAACAACTACGGACCCTACCAGTTCCCTGAGAAACTCATACCCCTCATGATAACCAATGCCCTTGAGGATCGGCCCCTCCCGGTTTATGGTGATGGGATGAATGTGAGGGACTGGTTGCACGTGGAGGACCACTGCAGTGCCATAGACCTTGTCCTGCATCATGGAAGGGAGGGTGAAGTCTACAATATCGGTGGTAACAATGAGAGGAGGAATATTGATATTGTGAAGTTAATCCTCAGGGAACTGGAGAAGGATGAGTCCCTCATAAGATTCGTTGAGGACCGGCCCGGCCATGACAGGAGGTACGCCATTGATGCCACACGTATAAGGAATGAGCTTGGCTGGAAGCCCCGCTACTCCTTCAGGGAGGGTATAAAGGAGACCATCAACTGGTACATCCGTAACCGCAAATGGTGGGAGAACATAAAGAGCGGGGAATACCTCAGGTACTATGAGAGGATGTACGGTCACCGATTAGGCTCCTGATCTCGGCGAGGTTCCTCTCTATGAATTCCCTTGATGATGGATCTGAAAGTATCATTAGCTGCTTCTTACCTGTCCTTTCATGGGCCCTCCTCAGGACCTCCTGGATCTCATCCACGTCCATCTCAAGGACCGCCCTCACCCTCCTCCTGTCATGATCTGAAAGTTTACCGTACTCTGATACTATCCGTGAACTGAACCTTGAGGCGAGGTTTGTGCCGGACCTTGCCCATCTCCCGAGAAGGAAGGAGGGGATGCTCGTGAAGAGGGACAGGTACTCTATAACATCTTCATCGGTTATCTTCATGGTTTAAGTTATGGGTCGCCCCATTTAAATCAGTGCCCCATCCAGAGATGATACAATGGAGAAGATACTTAAACCATCACCACGATATTATTAAATGGATACATCACCGGCCAGATGAAAAGCAATACTGAAGCATGATGGGCGGTGATGATTTAATGGATGGTGGTGTTCTTATTGGATGTGGTTCTCATAAACCCCCTGGATAAAACTGCTGTGAAGAACAAGCTTGGCCTTGTCCTCCCACCCCTGAACCTCATGTACCTTGCAGCCGCCCTTGAAAGGGCCTCCTTCAGTGTTAAAATCATAGATGATGACCTCCAGGGGCTGGGTGCAGAGAAGGTTGCAGGTATCATCGAAAAACTTGACCCCCTCATTGTTGGGATAACAGCAACAACAGCAACCATAAAGACCTCACTTGAATACCTCGGGGCCGTTAAGAGGCTTCTTCCTGATGTGCTTACGGTCATAGGAGGACCACACCCCACATTTCTCCCTGAAAGGACCCTTGGTGACTCGGATGCCCTTGATGTTGTTGTGGTGGGTGAGGGGGAAGCCACCATCGTTGACCTTGCAGAGAAGTATGAGAGAAGGGGAGCCCCATCCCTCAGGGACGTTGCCGGTATAAGCTACAGGGAGGGTGGCTCCATAAGAACAAATAGGCCGAGGCCCCTCATAGAGGACCTTGATGATTTACCGTTCCCTGCAAGGCACCTTGTACCCTTCCGTGATTATGAGACATCGGAGCAGGAAGCCGGGGGTATGATAACCAGCAGGGGCTGTGTCTATCCCTGCAGATACTGCTCATCCTCCCTCATAATGGGTAAGAAGTTCAGGTTCAGGAGCGCTGAGAATGTGGTGGATGAGGTGGAGGAGCTTGTGGACAGATACGGGCTCCATGATATCGCGTTCCTCGATGACACCTTCATGCTCCACAGGCCAAGGGCAGGGGAAATTTCACGGGAGATCAGAGAAAGGGGGATTGATGTGAGTTTCGTCACATCATCCCGGGTTGACATGGTCAGGAGGTCGCTTCTTGAGGATCTAAGGTCCGCGGGTATGAGCACCGTATATTATGGTGTTGAATCAGGCTGCCAGAGGATCCTTAACCTCATGGAAAAGGGCATAACCCTGAAGCAGGCTGAGGATGCTGTTAAGGCTGCTAAAGATGTGGGTATTGATGTTGTAACCTCATTCATCCTCGGTTACCCCGGAGAGAAGCCCTCGGAGATGGACAGGACCATTGATTTTTCAATAAAACTCGACCCTGACTACAGCCAGTACTCAATCCTCACCCCCTTCCCGGGGACACCCATCTACCATGAACTCAGGAAGAGGAACCTCCTGGATGAGGACTGGGATAAGTACACGGTCATACAGCCAGTTATAAAGTACGAGAAACTTGGACTGAGCCGGGAGACTGTAATGAGGAAGCTGGTGAAGGCCTACATCAGGTTCTATTCAAGACCATCCTACCTCCTGAAACACGGTTACATGATAGGTGTTTTCCTTAAAACACTCTACAGGACTTACATAGAGCCAAAAATACCCTTCAAGTCCAAAAAATAAATAGGGAGTTTACTGGAAACCAAAGGGTAACATGTAGGTATCATGCTGAATCCGCCGAGGCCCACCATGTTTCTTATATCAACCCTTGAATCTGCTGTCCTGTAGGAATCACCCTCCATCTCAAGGTGCCCTGTTCTGTTACTGATAACATTGAAGCCCCTGGGTTCAAAGGATATCCCACCATAATCAACATCTGCCATTATCCTGAGGTTTCTCAGTTTATTCATTGCTAACGTGGTTCCTCCGATGTACACATCAGTGTATATTGATCCGTTACCCTGAATATCCGGCTGCATCTCTGTTATGTAGAATCCCCCTGTATTTACGCTCATGGATATGTTTTTAAAGGCTGTTCTTCCGATTAAAAGTGTTCCGCCGCCGGCATACTCGATCGTTGAGTTGAGGGTGTCTATCCTTGAATCATTTGAGAGTATGGCTGTGAATCCACCCACCTTACTTCTGATGGTGATGTTGTAGGTGTATTCGTTTGAAAGGAGGACCCTTGCAGCGCCACCATCCATTTTCACATTTATGTTCAGGTTTTCACCGTCCACTGTACGGTTAACTGATGGTGCCACTGAACCTTCATCCCTCTCTGTTTCAATGTTATAAACATTGCCGGAGTTGTTGGTGAATGCCAGGAGTACTCCTGTTGCGTTTGACTCTATATCCAGGTTAACATATTTAACATCAGACGCCCCCGTCTTTTCAAGTTTTGAAATTCTCCTTAACAACCCTATCATCATCTGATGGCAGCAGGGGCGCTGCAAGGGCTGTGATGAACGCCGCCGCCAGTACCAGGATGATTAGGGCGCTTAAAAGTTTATCTGAATCCATCAGAACACCCCCACGAGCATTATAAGAAGCATCATCACAGTGGCCGGGAGGCCGAATACTGAAAGGAATGCCCTCCCATAGCCTATTTCATGTTCAGCGTCCACTGCAGCGGCTGCAATCATAATGACCCATATGTACATTATCACCA
Organism: Methanothermobacter wolfeii; assembly: GCF_025397995.1. NCBI lineage: Archaea > Methanobacteriati > Methanobacteriota > Methanobacteria > Methanobacteriales > Methanobacteriaceae > Methanothermobacter > Methanothermobacter wolfeii. The sequence goes on along the minus strand of NZ_CP104550.1, from coordinate 310,743 downwards.
TCAGAAGGGTTGATGTGAAGACCGTCTGGAGGAGTGTGAGGGTCATGAAGGCGAATATCCCTATTATGAATGGAGCCGCCGAGAATCCCATCATTTTAAGGGTTCCGGTGAAGGTCCCCTTACCCCCGAAAACCGCTAAGGCCACGATATATGATATCACCGACCATAAGAGGAGTTTCAGGAATGAAACAACAAGAACTACCAGTGCAAAGATCACCGGCATTATCAGCCATCCCCCTGTTACAGAGGATAAGGCTCCTCCCAGGCTGAACCCAAGGAAAGCCGAGAGGAAGACGTAGAGATAGAGTCCCTGATTTTCAAACCCCATATCCTTTGTCCTCTTAAGTGCTTCCTCCGGAGACTTTAAAAGAAGGAGGATGTCATCTGAAAGGTGCATAATTCCCTTTAACAACTTTAAACCCAAGGTGCATAATTCCCTTTAACAACTTTAAACCCCCAATTAACTTTATGGTTACCGTCATGAGAACAATAATTTAAGGCATTTTGATTTTCTGCATCTTAATCCATTTGAGATCTTCTACGCACCCCAACGTAGAGCATCACCCCCCCTTAATTTATATATTAATTTGAAGTCAGGGCATAATAAAATTTTATCAGTGTAATTCGTAATATCTGTCTATTACGAAGTTTTTGAAGGTGGTCAGTCTGCAGGTTCTCATAGATTTACTGCAGAGATCCTCCACTTCCCTGATGAATGCAAAGTATTTCAAGATGAAAATAAATAGTCATCACAGGGGGTACCATGGACTCAGGTAAACTCTTGAAGTTCAAGGAAGCGGTCCTCATAATACTCATAGTCCTGGATATAGTCCTTTTAACTTACCTCTCAATCTATAAAGCCAGTCCCCCCGTTGTAACCGCCGTAAACCAGTTCGACCTGGTTCTATGCCTAATCCTCTTTACAGAATTCATGTTCAACCTCAGGGGCTCCGAGGATAGGTTGGGCTTCATAAGGAGAACTGGGTCGATATCATCGCATTCATCCCCATCGACTTCTTCAGGGCCTTCAGGTTTTTAAGGTTCATAAGGGTCATAAAGGTCCTAGCCCTCTTTAGAAAGTACCTTAAAAAGATCTTCTCATTCAGGTGGACACCCACGTCGATGAGGCCCTCGGCATACTCCTCTTTGCCATTGCCTCAGGAAGCCTCCTCTTCTACATCACCGAAGCCGGTGTGAACAGATCCCCCTCAGAGGCCCCCTTGATTCATTGTGGTACAGCATCACAGCCATACTCTCAGGTGAAGTTGTTATAACACCTGCAACACCCTACAGGAAGGCCATTACAAGCATGCTTATGCTGGTCGGGGTGACCTTCATAGGCTTCCTCACGGCGTCCCTTGCCTCCTGATTCGTTAAAAACCCTGAGGAGGAGAAGGAGATCCATGATAGCATAGAAAAAATTGAGAGAAACCTTGAAGAACTTAGAAGGGAAATAAATGAACTTAAGGATATGCTGAGGGAAAGGGACTGAACCCGAGCCCTGCTGTGAACTTAAGATAGGTCAAGAGGGGCTGAAGTTCACCGTTACTTTTATACATGATGCCATGGTAAGGATTAAATCATAAACCTAAACCGAGGATTTTAATGTCAAGGTCATCGTATATCATCATTGCAGCTGTCCTTCTGTTTGGTTCATACCTCTACGCTGTGACGGCACTGAGTCCTGTGGAACCCGTTGGACGCCTGGGCTTTGTTAAAGTGGCAAATCCTGACATGTACCCGGGGCATCCCCAGTCAAAGGTCCTGGCAGATTACGCTGCCCAGAGGGGATCAAAATGCGCCCTTGTGGTCCACTATGCAGGCGACTCAAACTACCGCCACTACAGGGAGGGCAACGTAACAATAATCGAACTCGCATATATCAGCCAGGAGTACCGTACCGATATAGACTGGACAGAGGTCCTTGAAGCATTCATATTCGGGGTGCCTGACGGCAAATACCGTTACAGGGCTGATGGATACGAATTCAGCAGCCTTGATGAGGCAATGGATTACGTTGAGCGTATAGCCAGGGAAAAGGGTCAGGAGGGCCCCATGCCCATGGTATTCCATGGCACGGTCAGGGATGGTAACGTATTCATAAACCCTGGCTGCGGTTTCCCCCTCTACGTCCAGATAGCCTGGAGACAGTACGGGAGGCTCGGAGCCTACTACTACATAATAAAGGGCCTCATACACCCATACCTCAACAACCCCTACGCTGCATATGAGCTGATGCATGCATCGGACCTTCAGAGGCTCTACAACAGAGGATACCTTGACTACACAATGAGGGGTTAGTAGCCAAGATCCTCAAGAAAGTCTTCCCTCACCCTGTAAAATCTCCTTAACTTTTCATCTGTAAGGTGCCTGTAGAGTACCCTGATTCTTGGATTTGCCTCAAGAAGCTTTCTTTTATCACTGAGGAATGTCCAGAACAGGGCGTCCCATACATCGCACCATTCGCCGCGGCTGTGGTTGCTCATCCTCAGCAGGTAGTTTGATGATGAGATGTAGGGTTTTGTTGCCATAAGACCACCGTCGGCGTACTGGCTCATGCCATAGACATTGGGCACCATGACCCAGTCATAGGCATCTACAAACATCTCCATGAACCAACTGTAGACCTCATCAGGGTCTATGCCAAGGAGGAGCATGAAGTTCCCTATAACCATGAGCCTCTCTATGTGGTGCGTGTACCCGTACTCCAGAACCCTCCCTACTGCAGTATCATAGGGTTCTATACCCGTACATCCCAGGTACAATTTACTGTTGAGTTTCCTCGTGTGTTTGAAGTAATTCCTGCTCCGCTCATAGGATCCTTTTTTGATGTAAACCGCCCTCACAAATTCCCTCCACCCCATGATCTGCCTCACGAAGCCCTCAACTGAATTCAGGGGGGCTCTGGAAGACAGGGCCGCATCCATAACCTCGGCCGGTGTGATGAGGCATGTGTTGAGTGATGATGAAAGCACCGAGTGGAAGAGGAATATCTCCTGACGGGATATGAAGTCCTGGTAACTCCCAAAGTTCTCCAGGCGGTTCTCAATGAAGTCCTTGAGGAATATTTCAGCCTCCCTGTGGGTGGTGGGGTAGTTGAAGTGCTCGGTGGACCCTGGGTTATCATGGAACCTCTCCTCAACGTAGGCCCTGGCCTCCCTGACATAGGGGTTCTCAGGAAGCCTTACAGGTTCTGGAACCTTCATTCCCCGTGGTAATCTGCGCCTGTTCTCGGTATCAAAGGTCCATTTACCCCCAACCGGCTTCGAATTCCTGGTGAGGATTGAAAGCCTCTTCCTCTCCCTTATATAGAATGATGTGAGGAAGAACCTGTCCCCCATGAAGTATTTATCCATAAGGTCCCTCTTCAGGAGGAAGGGACCTTCAAGTTCAACAAGTTCAACACTGAGTTCCCTGCAGAGACCCCTAAGTCTCCTGCTGAGTTCATGGTCAAGGAGTTCCAGGGTGTAGATCCTGTCATATTCCTCAAGGTGCTCCCTGAGGTATGACATCCCCGGGTCCGGGTTGTGTTCGATGTACTCTGTCTCCATGCCCCCTCCTTCAAGGCGGTCACGGTAGTACCTCATTGATGCCCGGTGCAGTACCAGTTTGTTCTTATGGAAATTCAGCCTGAATACCGGGTCACCGAAGAAGAGCTGTTCCTCCACAAGTATGAAGCGGGAGGTTTTTTCTGCTGCAGGGTGAAACTTCATAAGGTGATGGGGGAATACCAGGGCAGCGGATTTTTCATTCATGAATAGAGATATGTTGCTCAGTATCTATAAATTTAAAAAGGATTTTCATAGAGGGATCGGCTGTTCATTATCTACAGTATCTATAAATTTAAAAAGGATTTTCATAGAGGGATCGGCTGTTCATTATCTATAAATCTGCAAAGTTTTATTAGGATCATTCACCATAGATTACACAGGTGTTTATAATGGTTAAACCTGGAGCGGTTATTACCGGTTTCGTACTCTCGGTGGTGTTTCCTGTTATACTGAGTCCCTTCATTAACCAGGCCTCGGTGCTGGGTCTTTTCCTTGCAGGTTTCATTGTGGGCCTCATGGTTAAGGAGGGCGCCCTTGCAGGGTTCTGGAACGCCACCGTTGCAGGAGCATTGGGGGGTATAGTGCTGGCCATACTTCTTGTGATATTTGGCACGGTCCTGGGGGGTTTAGGAGGATTCCTGATAGGGGCCTTTGCAGGAACTGCCCTGGTGCTTGTACTTCTACTCGTATCCATGATATTCATGGGGATCGGTGGCGCCATCGGAGGATTCCTTGCAGGCGACTGAAAAAGGGAACATTCCACCTGTACAGGAATCGGCTTTTTCCCGGTCAAAACATTTAATCTGGAAAATAGAGTATTTTTAATAGAGAGGACCATGAACTGTTTTACCGGGGCATCATGGACCCTAAGATTTATTTTAACAGAAAACAGATATTCTGAATGTAAATATGATGGAGACTTTGAATGCTGATCGGAGTTATATCAGACACCCATATACCGGACAGGGCAGAGGGGATCCCTGAAATGGTTTTCAGGGTATTCAGTGAGGTGGAGCTGATCCTCCATGCAGGGGATCTTACATCAATGGAAGTCGTCCATGAACTTGAAACACTGGCACCTGTTGAGTGTGTCCAGGGGAACATGGACCGCTATCATCACACCGAAATCCCCAGGTCAAGGGTCCTTGAGATCGAATCCTTAAGGATTGGGCTGAACCATGGTGAGGTTTACCCCCGCGGGGACACCCAGCAGCTGAGGTACATTGGCCTTGAGCTTGACGCTGATGTCCTCATAACTGGACACACACATCAACCCTTCATAACGGAACTCAGGGACATCCTCCTCCTGAACCCTGGAAGCCCCACCGTCCCCAGGTTAACGGATCCAAGCGTCATGCTCCTCAGGGTAGAGGATGATAAACTGGATGCTGAGATTGTTAAGGTGGGGGCCCCTGTATGCAGATCACTGCAGTTTGGAGGTGCCGCCGATGGGTAAGAGGTGGCAGGCTGAAAGGAAGAGGGACCACTACTACAGGAGTGCCAAGATGGAGAACTACCGTTCAAGGGCATCCTACAAGCTCCTTCAGCTCAACAACCGTTACAGGCTCATAAAAAAGGGTGATGTGGTCCTTGACCTTGGAGCAGCTCCAGGGGGCTGGTCACAGGTCGCCCTTGATAAGGTTGGTGAGGATGGACTGGTGGTTGCCGTGGACCTTCAGAGGATAAAGGGGTTTCCGGCTGAAAACTTCAGGTCCATCAGGGGTGACTTCACCGACCCAGAGATAAAGGATCGGATAATCCATGAACTGGGCGGCAGGGCAGATGTGGTCATATCCGATGCCGCACCATCACTATCAGGTATAAAGGACATTGATCATCTGCGTTCAATGGAACTGGTTGAGAACGTCCTTGATATAGCCTACAGGGTGCTTGATAAGAAGGGAAACATCCTTATAAAGGCCTTTCAGGGTCCTGACCTCCCGGAGATCCTGTCCAGGCTCAGGAGGGACTTCTGGAAACTTAAAACCACAAAGCCGGCATCATCCAGGAAGGCCAGTGCTGAGATGTACATCGTTGGAAGGGACTTTAAGGGAAGAAGAAAATGGGAGAGGATCATCGTCTAGATCCAGAATAAAGATGGGAAAATCACAGCATAGATTCACTCAAATCCCGACAAATGGTAAAGAATGAAAAAACATACTCATTGAGATGAAAGGCCCTGGAATCTCAGAGCCTTCTCCTCAAATCATCCAGTGCCTGTGCAGCCACCTGAAGCTGGTACCTTGCAGTTTTTATCCTCTCATCAACCTCTTCCTTTGGTTTATCGGTTACAAGTGCACTGTTAACATCATCTATGGCGGATTTTGCCTTCACAAGTTCGATCTCTGCATTCAGGTATGTCTTTGTCAGGTTATCATTGTTCCTCCTGTAAACCTCCTTTTTAGCATCATCATACTGTACCTTGAGGGCGGAGTAATCACTCTGAAGCTTGGCAAGTTCATCATACTGGGATCCCCTGTCAACACTGCCTGATATGGCCTCTGAAATGGCATCAACACCAATGTAGGCGAATACCAGTACCGTACCTATGATAAGGAGTATTCCCAGGATGGATATTGTCATTGATGTTAATTTGAACATGTTTATCCTTGATCTCCTCATAATATCACCTGGACTCAACCTAGTCAGTAAACATTTACATCACTATGATCTCATCGGTGTCCATTTAAACTCAGGATCTTTTATTACTTAATGATTAATGATCCCTGCAATCCCTTATTTAACAATCACCAAATCAGAACCTTATCACTTAATGATTCCTGCAATACCCCCAAAGAAAATTCCTCATTAAAGTTTTATAATGGGGTCATAATATAGTTTTCATGATGAAAACCGTTGACAAGAGCAAAACAGCACTGACCAAATTCGAGGAATTCTTCTCAACAAAGTACAAGGATAAGGTCTTTGAGGCTATAGAGAAATATCCTACTGAAAGATCAATCCATGTTGATTATCTTGACCTTGAAATGTTCGATCCGGACCTTGCAGACCTTTTAATTGAAAAACCCGATGATGTGATAAGGGCAGCCCAGCAGGCCATAAGGAACATAGACCCCCTCAGAAAGAACGCTGAACTCAACATAAGATTCATGGGGATCAGCAACATAATCCCCCTGAGGGAGCTCCGCAGCAAGTTCATAGGTAAATTTGTGGCTGTGGATGGGATTGTGAGGAAAACCGATGAGATAAGGCCCAGGATAGTTAAGGCTGTCTTCGAGTGCCGTGGATGTATGAGGCTGCATGAGGTGACCCAGTCAACCAACATGTTAACGGAGCCCTCCATGTGTTCAGAGTGTGGTGGGCGGTCATTCCGGCTGCTCCAGGATGAGTCCGAGTTCCTTGACACCCAGACACTGAAACTCCAGGAGCCCCTGGAGAACCTTTCAGGTGGGGAGCAGCCCAGGCAGATAACGGTCGTCCTTGAGGATGACCTTGTGGACACCCTCACACCAGGTGATATAGTGAGGGTCACCGGGACCCTGAGAACCGTCAGGGATGAGAGGACCAAGAGGTTCAAGAACTTCATATACGGTAACTATGCAGAGTTCCTTGAACAGGAATTCGAGGAGCTCCAGATAACAGAGGAGGATGAGGAGAAGATAAAGGAACTTGCCAGTGACCCCAACATCTATGAGAAGATAATAAGATCCACGGCCCCATCAATCCACGGGTACCGTGAGGTCAAGGAGGCCATAGCCCTCCAGCTCTTCGGTGGCTCCGGTAAGGAGCTTGATGACAAGACCCGGCTTCGTGGAGACATACACATACTCATAGTAGGGGACCCTGGTATAGGTAAGTCCCAGATGCTCAAGTACGTCTCAAAGCTGGCCCCCAGAGGCATCTACACCAGCGGTAAGGGTACATCAGGGGTCGGTCTTACAGCCGCTGCCGTCAGGGATGAATTCGGGGGCTGGTCCCTTGAGGCAGGGGCCCTTGTCCTCGGGGATAAGGGTAACGTCTGTGTTGACGAACTGGACAAGATGCGTGAGGAGGACCGCTCTGCCATACACGAGGCCCTGGAGCAGCAGACCATCAGCATAGCAAAGGCAGGGATAATGGCCACCCTCAACTCAAGGTGCTCTGTCCTTGCAGCTGCAAACCCCAAGTTCGGACGCTTCGATAGTTACAAGTCAATAGCGGAGCAGATAGACCTCCCATCAACCATACTCTCACGTTTCGACCTCATATTTGTGGTTGAGGACAAGCCCGATGAGGACAAGGACCGTGCCCTTGCAAGGCACATACTCAAGACCCATAAGGAGGACCAGATGCCCTTCGAAATTGACCCTGAACTCCTGAGGAAGTACATCGCCTATGCAAGGAAGAACGTGCGGCCGGTGCTTACGGATGAAGCCATGCAGGTCCTTGAGGACTTCTATGTATCAATGAGGGCAAGCGCTGCAGATGAGGATTCCCCGGTACCCATAACCGCAAGGCAGCTGGAGGCCATAATACGTCTCTCTGAGGCCAGTGCAAAGATAAAGCTCAAGGAACACGTTGAGGCTGAAGACGCCAGGAAGGCCATCAAGTTATCCCAGGCCTGTCTGAAACAGGTGGGCTACGACCCTGAAACAGGAAAGATAGACATAGACAAGGTTGAGGGGAGAACACCGAAATCTGAGAGGGACAAGTTCCGCCTGATCATTGAACTCATAAGGGAATTTGAGGATGAATACGGTGGCAAGGCACCCACCAATATTCTTATATCTGAGATGATGGATAGATATAATGTGAGTGAGGAAAAGGTGGAGGAAGTCATAAGGATCCTCAAGGACAAGGGAGTTATATTTGAACCCAGCAGAGGATACCTTAAGATAGTTTAGCTTTTCCATATTAACACTTTTATCTGGAGGTATCAGTTATGAATGATTATGAGAAATTACTTGAAAGGGCCATAGACCAGTTACCCCCTGAAGTATTTGAGACAAAACGTTTCGAGGTCCCCCGGGCATACTCCGTGATACAGGGAAACAGGACCTTCATCCAGAACTTCAGGGAGGTTGCGGATGCCCTCAACAGGGACCCCCAGCACCTGCTCAAGTTCCTTCTAAGGGAACTGGGTACCGCAGGGAACCTTGAAGGCGGAAGGGCCATACTGCAGGGTAAGTTCACCCATTTTCTTATAAATGAAAGGATAGACGACTACGTGAAGAAATTCGTCATATGCCACGAGTGCAACAGACCGGACACTAGGATAATAAGGGAAGGACGAATATCCCTCCTTAAATGCGAGGCCTGCGGTGCAAAAGCCCCCCTCAAGAATGTCTGAAATCATTGAAGGGAGCATGGACAGGAAATGTTCTGTGTAAGGTGCGGTAGATCTGATTCTGAATTATTTAAGGGCCTCTGCAGGGACTGTTTCCTGGAGGAGTACAGTATCCTCAGCATACCCGAGAGGATAGACGTCAACATATGCAGCCACTGCCACTCCAAACTCGTAAGCGGCCGATGGCTGGATGAGGGTCTCCCTGAAGAGGAAATCATATACAGGGCCCTTGAGGACAACATATCCTGGGAGCCCCCTGTGGAGGACCCTGAGATTGAACTTGAAATAACCCAGAGGAGGGGCAGCATCTACCGGTGCCATGTGGAGGTTGACGCCGAGGTCCTTGGAAGGAAGATGCACCAGGAATACTGGACCGAGGTCAGGCTCATTAACACTGTATGCCCCTCCTGCAGCAAACAGAGCTCAGGATACTATGAAGCAGTGATACAGCTCAGGGCCGACAGTAGAAGGTTAAGTAAGTCCGAGGTAGAAACTGCCGACAGGATAGTCAAGAGGACGCTTTCAAGGCTATCAAAGAGGGACCGGCTCGCCTACCTACCCAGGAGGGTTGAGGTTAAGGAGGGTGTTGACTACTATATAGGATCCCACAGGTCTGCAAGGAAGGTTACAGGGGCCCTTAAAGAGGAGATGGGTGGGATATCCATGGAATCCCCCCGGCTTATGGGTCAGGATAAATCAACAGGCAGGGGCCTCTACAGGACCTGGATTTCACTCAGACTTGCAGAATTCAGGAAGGGGGACTTCATATCCCACCGGGGCCAGAAGGGTGCTGTGCTGGGCTTCAAGGCCAGTGGCGTGAACGTAAGGGACCTTGAGACAGGGGAGATCAGGACCATCCTCTGGGGTGAATACGATAACATAGAGGTTATAGCCCGTGCAGGGGATGTTAAAAGAACCACCGTGACTTCAAGGTCCCCCACCATGATCCAGGTCCTCCACCCTGAAACATTTGAACCGGTTGACCTTGAAGTGGACAGCCGCACCTCAAAACTGGAGATTGGAGAGGAAGTTCCGGTTATAGAAATCAAAAGAAGACTCTACATCATTGAGGATGATCTGCAGGAGTGATTTTATGGATACAGAATCACGTATAAATCTCATAACACGCGATGTTCTGGAGGTTGTGACCCCTGAGGAGCTCAGGGAGGTTATCAGAAAGGATGAACCCGTGGTCTACACAGGCTATGAACCATCAGGAAGGGTTCACCTTGGACACGCCATAACAGTAAGGAAACTCAGGGAACTCCAGGAGGCGGGCTTCAGGGTTAAGATACTCCTTGCAGATTACCATGCATACCTCAATGGAAAGGGGAGCCTGGAGTCAATAAGGGAAATGGCTGATTACAATCGTGAATGCTTCCTTGCCCTCGGGCTTTCCCCTGAAAGGACAGAGTTCATCCTGGGATCATCCTTCCAGACAGAACCAGAGTACACTGACCTTGTCTACAGGCTCGCCCTCATAACGACACTTGTAAGGGCAAGGAGGAGCATGGCCCAGATAACCCGAGAGGCCAGGGACCATAAGGTTGCCGAGGTCATCTACCCCCTGATGCAGGTGATTGACATGGCCTACCTTGATGTTGACGTTGCCCTTGGCGGTATGGAACAGCGGAAGATACACATGCTGGCAAGGGAGAACCTGCCAAGGCTCGGCTTTAACGCCCCTGTATGCATACACACACCACTGCTCCATGGCATGGATGGCTCCGAGAAGATGTCCTCAAGCAAGGGCAACTTCATTGCAGTGGATGACTCCCCTGATGAGATCAGGGAAAAGGTAAGGAAGGCCTACTGTCCAATGGGTGAGGCTGAGGGCAACCCTGTAGTGGAGATCCTCAGGTACTTCATCAGCCCCCTGCACCCAGAGATAACCATCAGGAGGCCTGAGAAGTTCGGGGGTGACCTTGAGGCTGGATACGATGAAATCATCAAACTCTACACCAGCGGTGAACTCCACCCCCTTGACCTCAAGAATGCAGTCTCAGAGTACCTAGTCGAGATCCTTAAACCTGTAAGGGAATATATGGAAGGTGTCTGAATGCTCTATGATATGAGACTACCACCAGGTATAACACACACCACAATGGCAGAAATAATAAGCAGCTATGAAGTTGAACTGATACAGACAGATGACGGCCCGGTCCTCAGGGGTGAACTTGAGGAACTTGAAAAGGCAAGGGACCATATACTGAGGTTCCTCAACGAAAGGATAAGGGAACTTGAAGGCTAGATCCCCCCGGTGCAGATGCCAAGGTGAGGGGCTATCACCCTCCTTATATCCCTCTGGATGATCCTGACACCCCTTGCAGCGTCAATAACATGGAAGCCCTTCTGATCTGCAAGTTCAAGGTACCTCTCCCTGACCTTCTCAAGGAAGGAGTGGTCCTCGAATTCATCGGTACCGCCACACCTCTCAATGGCGGTCCCTGCATCAATATCAAGAAGAATAACAATGTCGGGTTCGGGTGCGAACCTGTTTATCTCCCTGACCCAGTCCACGGGTCCCTGATAGACCAGGCTTGAATAGTAGCACCTGTCACTTACAATAACGCGGTCAGCCCATTCTTCCCTTATTTTACTGTCCAGAAGTAGCCTGTCGGCTGCAAAGAGAAGGGCGAAGATCCTCTGTTTATCCTCTGACCTCGCATCGGAATCCGTGAGCATCCTCCTTATAAGGGCACCTATCTCTGAATCTGTGGGCTCCCTCACCTCCTCAACACTGAAGCCATTATCCCTTAGCCATCCGGCGATAAGAGCCGCATGGGTTGTCTTCCCGGATCCGTCGATTCCCTCAAAGCATATGTACATGGACTTCAATTGGATTACCCCAGATAAATATACTTGCATATGACACATCTTTATATGATGTAATACACAGAAGTAATTTAAGATAAAAAGTTTGAGGTGGACCATGTCTAAGGCTAGGGTTATGGTGGTGGAAGATGAAAGCATAGTTGCGATTGACATAACCCAGAGACTTGAATCCCTGGGCTATGAGGTAACCGCCACCGCCTCCACCGGCGAAAAGGCTGTTGAAATGGCTAAAAAGACAAAGCCAGACATAATACTCATGGACATAGTTCTTAAAGGAGATATGGATGGTATAGAGGCTGCTGAAGAGATATCAAAACATCTTAAGGTCCCCATAGTTTACATAACCGCCTATTCTGATGAAGAGACCCTTAAAAGGGCCAAGGTAACTGGGCCCTTCGGTTACATAATAAAACCCTTCGAGGACCGCGAACTCCACAGCATCATTGAAGTGGCCCTCTACAAGCATGAACTTGAGAAGAAACTGACCGAGAGCAATGAACTCTTCAGGGCCATACTAACCTCACTTACAGACATACTCTTCACGGTTGACTCCCATGGAACCCTAACCATGGTATCCTCTGGGCCCCTTGAAAGGTATGGACTTTCAGAGGAGGATGTTACGGGTAAGAAGATCCATGAAGTATTCGATGACGATATAAACATGGAGATGGTCAGGAGGGCCCTTGAGGGGGAGTCTGTAAGCTACGAATGGACATGGTCAGCCCATGAAGAATTTCACTTCCAGACGACAATGTCACCGCTCCGCGACTTTGAAGAAAGGATAACCGGAGCTGTAGGGATACACAGGGATGTCACCGAGGCTGCTGCCGCCAGGAAGGCCCTTGAAATGGAGACCATGATAAACAGGAGCCTTGCAGAGTTATCCCGGAAGCTTCTCCAGCCCCTGACACTTGAAGAGATCTTAGAGAGTATCGCTGAAAACGCCATGAAACTGACAGGGAGCCGTTACTCCCTTGCAGGTTTCTTCGAATCCCCCGGCAGACTCAAAAATTACTCCCTCGGAGGGGATGTCCTGGAAGAGTGCCATGTTAAGGGTGAGGGTTCAGAGTACCTTAAGATGGGTGGCCTCTGGGACTGGGTCCTGGAAAACAGAAAGCCAATCATGACCAACAACCCGGGGAGGACCCGAGGTCAGGGGGTGTCCCTGGGGGTCATGTTGAACTTTCAAACTTCCTTGCAGCACCATCCATCCTCAACGGTGAACTTGCTGGTATAGTTGCAGTTTCAGGGAAGGATGGTGACTACACAGAGAGGGACCTTGAAACCGTTGAACGCCTGGCAGACATATACGCCCTTGCAATACATAGAAAGCTGGAAGAGGATCGTGTGAAGGCCAGTGAAGAGAAAAACAGGGCCCTAGTTGAAAAGTTCCTCAAGATAGTTACAGAGGTCCTTGAGGAGCTGAAATAGGCTATTTTTTAAGATGGAGGATGGAATTTGGAAATCCCCGAGCTCCTTGCACCTGCAGGTTCCCCCAGGGCACTGAAGGTTGCGCTCAATGCAGGGGCTGACGCCGTCTACCTCTCAGGAAAGGACTTCGGTGCAAGGCACTATGCAGAAAACTTCAGCCGGGATGAACTTCAGGAGGCCATCAGGGAGGCCCACCTCCTGGACCGGAAGGTCTATGTCACCCTGAACACCCTCATAAAGAACTCTGAACTCCCTGAGGTGTCTGAATACCTCCAGGACCTCTACAGTATGGGGGCCGATGCCGTTATAATCCAGGACCCTGCACTCCTGGTTCTGAGGGATGAGCTCTCCATTGACATACCATTCCATGCATCAACCCAGATGACCATACACAGCAGGGCCGGTGTGGAGTGGGCTGAAAGGATGAAGATTGACCGGGTGATACTTGCAAGGGAGCTCTCATTTGATGAGGTCCAGGAAATTGTAAGGGCATCGGGTGTTGAGGTTGAAATATTCGTTCATGGAGCCATATGCTACAGTTACTCTGGACAGTGCCTTCTCTCATCCTTCATCGGCGGCAGGAGCGGGAACAGGGGGCGCTGCGCCCAGCCCTGCAGGAAAAGGTATGATCTCGTGCAGCTCCATCCATCAAAAAGAAGAATCTCCCTGGATGATGGATTCCTTCTCTCAACCGCGGACCTCTCAACCTACCGGCGGCTTGACAGAATAGTTGATACCGGTGTTGCGGGCCTCAAGATAGAAGGCAGGATGAGATCACCTGAATACGTGGCGGTGGTGGTTGACGTCTACCGGAGGGCCCTCGACGAAATAAAGGAGGGTGGATGGAAGCCTTCAAGTAAGGAAGCCGAGAGGCTGATGCTGACCTTCAACAGGAAACTCAGCAGGGGTTACCTCTTCGGGGATGATGTGATGGCCCGGGACTACCCCGGGGACAGGGGCCTCCCCATAGGATACGTCAGGGGGTATTCAGGACAGATGCTATCCATAGGGTTAACCTCCAGAACCATCCCTGAGCGGGGCGATGGACTATTCTTTGAGGCAATCGGTAAAGGCCTTTACCTCGGTGAACACAGCATCAGGAACAGGACACTCACCCTCAGGGCCGGGCCGGTTCCCTCAGGTAGCAGGGTTTACCTGACCCGGAGAAGATCCCTTAAGAGATTCGTCGAGGACCTGGAAAAAAGGCCTCCCCTGAAGGTGTGGGATGTTGAAATCTCCTTCACTGTAGATAGCGACGGTCATGTCCTGCTTACAGGGGAAGTATCCGTCCATGGTAAGGTCCTGAGGGAATCTGTTGAAACAGAATTTGAAAGGGCCATCAGAAGGCCCCTTGAACCCGAAACCATAAAGAAGCAGATACTTAAATCAGGTTACAGTCCCTTCAGGTTGATTCTCGCCGATTTCAGTTACCCTGGAGGCCTTTTCGCACCCCTGAGCGAACTTAACAGGATTCGGAGGGAGCTTCTCTCGGGACTTGAGGAGGGTATAATAGATGAGATGGGTTCCTATCCTGAAAGAAACCTGAAGCTCCCAAGAAAAGATAAACATGGCGGTAGAGTCTCAGGGGACCCCTGCATATCCGCCTGTGTTGAAAGCCATGAGGGTATGATATCTGCCCTCGAAGCCGGTGCGGGGAGGGTTTACCTTGAACCACAGGTCCATCTGAACTTCAGGGAATGCGACCCTGGAAAACTTGAGGGCGTCCTCCTGAAGGCTGAAAGGTCCGCCTCAGGGTATGATGCTGAATTTGTCTGGAAATGGCCCGATATAACCCATGAAAGGGTGCTTGAAAGGCTCCTTGAACTTGAAGAGGAACTGTCCCTTGATGTTATGGTTGGTGGTTATGGTGCTGCGGAGCTCCTTGAGGATATGGATGTCAGGGTCTATGGATCAGCATCCCTCAACATATACAACAGGCTCTCCGCTGATCTGATGCATGACATCTTCCATATGCTAACAGTGTCCCCTGAACTCTCCCATGAGGACCTCAGGGGCCTTGAATCAGATGAAATCCTGGTGCACGGAAATCTCACCGCAATGATAAGCAGGGACAACATCTGGAGGGTTCTTCTGGATGACTTCAGGTTCCCGGAGGGTTCCAGATGGGGCCTCAGGGATGGTAGGGGGAAAATTTTTCCTCTTAACCAGCTCCTGAACTGTGAAACGGTTGTTATGAACTCTGCAGAGACCTGCCTCATAGACTTCATGCCATCACTCATTGATGACGGCTTCAGGAACTTTTCTGCTGACTGCCGCGTCCAGACACCTGAGAGGACCTTTAAGATTGTTAAATCCTACGTTGAGGCTGCTGAATCCCCCGATAAAATACCATCCCTTAAGAGGAGTATCTCGGATGGGAGCTGCGGGGGGATAACGGCATCCCACTTCACCAAGGGGCTGAGGGAGTAACTTTTTTTAAATATCATGCAAAGGTTTC
Organism: Methanothermobacter wolfeii; assembly: GCF_025397995.1. Taxonomy (NCBI): domain Archaea; kingdom Methanobacteriati; phylum Methanobacteriota; class Methanobacteria; order Methanobacteriales; family Methanobacteriaceae; genus Methanothermobacter; species Methanothermobacter wolfeii. The sequence continues at coordinate 295,181 of NZ_CP104550.1, read as the reverse complement.
ATGAACATGTACTAAGTGTTCAGAGCACCCTCTGGCTGCAGCTCCATACTGGTGCAGGATAAATAACTATCTGATGGCCCCATGAATACTTGCCAGATGGACTCTGGATTCATATATATACCCTCAGATCCATAGTGATCCTGATGAACCCAGAGGATTCTGTTGAGTCAGTGCTCATCGGGATAAACGGAATAGGGGAAAAGCTTGCCCGGAAAATAATAGGGGAGTTTGGGGGTGAAGAAGAACTCCTCAGGGCTGTTGAGAACCTGGAAATTGACAGGCTGGCTGCTGTTGAGGGTATAAGTCAGCGCAAGGCTGTTGAAATTACAAGGGCCCTACTGGGAAATCCTGTCAGGAGCTTCCTCAAGACCGAGAGGGCCTTTCAGATACACCAGGAGATAATTGAGAGGATAATGTCCTATGCACATACCGAATATGCTAAAAACCGCATCATGCTCCTCCAGCCCTCCCCTGACATTTCATCTGCAGTGGAACACCTTGAAATGGTGATGAAGTCAAAGGAAATGGTTAACAGGCTCCCTGTTGAAAGAATCAGGCGGCTTCTGAGGAACATCATGAGACCCGAAACACCGAAGGCTATTTTTAACCCTGCAAGGGCCATACTTGTTGAGAACAGGAGGGACTATGATCATATAACGGACCTTGGCCTTAACCGTTACCACCCCGTCATCATCAATCCAGATCCCGGTGAACTTGAAGAGTATGAACTCATAATCTATGTCTACTCAGAGGGGACCCTGGATATTGAGGACGCCTTCAACATCATAATGGTCAGCAGCGACTCGAGTGAACATGAAATCGTACCGGAATCTGTTTTAAACTACTTCAGAAGAAACCTGGATCTCCTGAGGAACGCCCTTGAGCTTAAAAGGATGCTTGGAATGGAGACCTGTCTTGAAGAGGTAATGGCCATAATGGATGATGTTGAGGGCCTGGCAGCAGGGGAAGTTGACATTGAAGATGCCGTTAACTCGGTTAAAGCATGGGCCGATTCAAGGCTCAGGGAGCTTATAAAGAATGTTGACTTGCATGGAGACGAGGTTTTAACCCTCCTTAACCAGGGGATGACCGGTAAACTTGAAAAAATATTTGATGAAGTCCTGGGTGAGGCCAGGGACAGGATAAGGAAACTGACTGGAGTGGACTTCGATCCATTCATACGATCATATCCCCTTAAGATTGATCAGAGGGAACTTGACAGGGTCATCAAACTTGAATCCTCATCAATGTACCTGAAGGAGTTTGAAAGAAAGGTTGAAGCTGCAGGGCGTCTTTCAGAGCTCAGGGATTCTGTTGAAGAGGAGATAAGGGATCTTATGGAATTCGATTATTCCTTCGCCCTTGGACTCTTTGCAGCAGAGTACGGGCTTAAAGAACCTAAATTCGGGGATGAGTTATGCTTTAAGGGGGGACTCCACCTTAAACTTGCAAGATCAGAGAATCCCCAGAGGGTTAATTACAGTATAAGGCAGCCAGAAAATGTGGTGCTCCTTACCGGCGCAAACAGCGGAGGGAAAACAACCCTCCTTGAAACCATAACCCAGATCACCCTCATGGCCCAGATGGGCTTGCCTGTATGTGCGGAGAAAGCCACTGTTAAACCGGTTGAGGAGGTCTATTTTCTCTCAAAGAAAAGGTCACTTGATGCGGGTGCCTTCGAGTCATTCATAAGGACCTTCACACCCGTGACAACAAGTAAGAGCTCCAAACTGATACTCCTGGATGAACTTGAAGCCATAACCGAACTTGAGGCTGCAGTTAAAATCATAGCAACCTTCATAGAGTTCCTTGTTGAATCAGATTCCCTTGCAGTTATAGTCACCCATATGGCCCGTGAAATAGTTAAATACGTTGATGTGAGGGTTGATGGCATCGAGGCTAAGGGTCTTGATGAGAACTACAACCTCATTGTTGATAGAACGCCCCGGATGAACTACCTTGCAAGGAGCACACCTGAACTGATAATAAAGATGATCCATGAGAAATCAGATGATGATCTTAAAGAGGTCTACAGTAGGATACTTGAGAAGTTCCAAAATGAATATTAACATTCAATTACAGATAATCAATCGATGATAACCTCCATCCAGGAGTACCTTGAAGCCCTCAAACATGAGGACACCCAACTCCACAGGACCTTTAAAGTTATTTATGAAGTTACCTCATCAGAGGGATCCCTTAAAATACCTGAAGAAATGCTGAATCTTTTTGATGCCTCCTTTCTTGAATCTGCCAGGGGACAGAGGGTCATCAGCATCTACAATAAGTGGACAGGGGAGGGTGCTCTCTTTAATTCCATGAGGCTCAGGAAACCCGTCCACCACCACACCAGAGATGATTATCACCTGGAAATGCTCATGGACACTTCAGGATGTGACTTCTGCAGCCCTGAAACCCGCACACCAGAAGACGTCTTTGGGAGGATCAGGGGAGAACACTCCATAACAGCCTCCAATATAGCCAAGTATGATGCATGGAGCGGTCTTCTTATTTTTAAAAACCATAATCCCCTTCAATTTAATCTTAATGAATTATCAGATTACCTTAAAACATCTTCAAAGTGGTTTAAAGAGGCTGAAGCGGTTTCTGGATTTAATTATCCCCTTATCATATGGAACTGCCTCCCGAGGGCTGGCGCCTCCCAGGTACACGGACACATGCAGCTCCTCCTTGGACAGAGGCCATATGCACGGATAGGGCTCCTTGACAGGGTAGCAGGGATTTACCGTGCAAAATATGGTTCCTCCTACCATGAAGACGTCTTCAGGGTCCATGAGGCCCTTGGCCTTGGCATTGAATACTGTGATAAAGGGGTCTATGCAAGCATCACACCCGTCAAGGAGAGGGAGATTAACCTGATTTTCAGGTCAGACTATTCTGATGACCTGACCCTCCAGAGGCTTCTATTTAAAATCTTAAGGTATCTGATAGACGTGAAGGATGTCTGCAGTTTCAATTTGATGCTCCACCCGGTAAACGGTGCCATGGAAATTCCGGGCATCATCAGAATCGTTGACAGGGGTCCGATCTCATCCATGTCCTCGGATATTGGGGGTATGGAGCTTTTTGGAAGTTCCGTTATAGGTGAAGACCCCTACAGGTTGATGGATGAGCTCAGGTGTGTCTTGGATGCCTGAATACCTCTTTGATTCACTCCACGACATGGAATATCTAAAGGAACCTGAAGCTGCCATAATAACAGATGTTGATGGTACGATAAGTGAGATAGCACCCACACCGGAATCCGCCAGTGTAGATGATGAGATGAGGAAGGTTCTAGTGGAACTTTCCAGAAGGCACAGGGTCCTTGCATTTATAAGTGGAAGGTCCGTGGCCGATGCCCTCAGGATGGTGGGGGTCCCCGATGCCATCTACGTTGGAAACCATGGACTTGAGTACATCATGGATGGTGAATACCACAGTTTCGGTGAAGCTGAAAGGTACACCCCTATAATAAAAAGGTGCTTGATGGAGCTCAGGGATGAGATCCCTGAAAAGGGTGTGATATTTGAAGATAAGGGGATATGTTCCGCTGTACATTACAGGCAGTGCCGTGACCCTGAGGCGGCACGTGAAATGATACTTGAAACCCTTAAAAATATCCCTGAATCACGGAGGATACGCGTAGACGTCGGGAGAATGATTGTGGAGCTTAAACCCCCCATTGAATATAACAAGGGTGTTATTGTAAGGGAGATCATTGAAAGATACGGTGTGTCCTCTGCAGTGTACCTTGGGGATGATGTGACAGACGCCAATGCATTCAGGGAGCTCAGGAGGATGGAAGCCTCGGGTGAGGTCAGAGCAGCAACCATCATCGTATTATCAAAGGAGATACCCGATGATATAAAGAGCACCGCAGAGTTCTTTGTCTGCAGCGTTGATGAGGTGCTCAAATTTTTTAAATGGTTGCTGGAATGATGGACAAATTACAGGAATTCAAATATTTTTCCAAAAAAACCTTATTAAATAGAAGCCACATACACCTAATGATGACATCTGTGGTTATCATGGCCGGGGGTGAAGGTACAAGGATAAGGCCACTCACCTTCTCAAGGCCAAAGCCCCTGGTTCCCATCGTGAACAGGCCGATACTGGATTATATCTTCCACAGAATAACCTGTTCTGATTATGAAAAGGTTATAATGACCCTCGGGTATCTTAAAAACCAGATAGAATCCTATGCAGAATCCAGATATCCCGATGTCGATTTCCGGTTCCATGTAGAGAAAAAACCGCTTGGCACTGCTGGTGGTGTTAAGGCAGCTTCAGGACATATTGATGAAACATTCATAGTCCTCAGCGGTGACGTGCTCTTTGACCTTGACCTTAAGTCCCTTCTGAATTTTCATCGAAGCAGAGACGCCCTTGTCACCATAGCCCTCACACCCGTTGAAGACCCATCACACTATGGTATAGCAATACTTGACAGTGAAATGAAAATAAAGAGGTTCCATGAAAAACCCCGCCCCCATGAAGCCTTCAGTAAAATAGCAAATGCTGGAATCTATGTTATGGAACCTGAAATTCTTGATAAAATACCCTCAGGACCGGTTGATTTTTCAAAGGATGTCTTTCCAGAGTTAATAGAGGAGGATATGGGGGTCTACGGGTTCGTCTTCGATGGTTACTGGAATGATGTTGGTAAACCCGACACCTTCCTGAGGGCTAACCATGACGTTCTGAAGGGTTACCTGAAGCCCGACCCACCAGGTGAACTCATAAATGAAAGGCCCGGTCAGTTCGGGAATATATGGGTTGGTGAAGATGTCCGGATCGGCAGAAGGGTCCGTATCACCGGGCCCGCCGTCATCGGTGACGGTGCGGAGATAGGTGAGGGTGCATTCATAGGCCGAAACACCGTTCTTGGATCAGGCGTCAGCGTTGGTAGAGGAAGCATCATAAAGGGTTCGGTTATATTTGATGGTGGATCAATTGGAAGATCCTCTCACCTTATAAACTGCATCCTTGATGATGGCTCCGTAATCTCAGAGGAGTGCGTTATTGACAGGTGCGCCATGGTGGGCAGGGATGTTGAGATTGGGCCGGGCACGGTTATCAGATCCCGGCGAAGAATACGTGATAGGATCAGGATCATCCCGGGTTCACTCGTTGATTCCGATTACCTTATGAGGGGTGGTTAGGATGGCTGTCTATGTGCAGGATATAAGGGGAACTGTTAACAGGGATATAAACTGTGCATTCGCCCTTAACCTCGGGATGCTCATAGGAGACTATCTGAGGCCTGGAAGTGTTCTTATTGGGCGTGACGCCTACACACCCTCCCAGATGATAAAAAGGGCTATTGGAACCGGTCTGATGGCTGCAGGTATTGATGTAACTGACTTTGGGGTGGTTACAGTTCCCGTGATGCATCATAATCTCCAGGACCTTGACGCCAACCTCATGATAAATGTGTCCCGGTCACCGCTCAGGGCGGATGAGATAAATATAAAGATCCTCAGCAATCATGAAATACCCCTTGAACAGCGCCCCACAGGCCATGTGCCATGGAATAAGCTCGGGAAACTGAGATACTTGGACAACTACGCTGAATCCTATATTGAATCCGCCCTTGGTCTGATATCCTCTGCTGTGAAGGATACAGGCTTCATGGTCGTACTTGGCTTTGATGAAGGATCCCCCCCGGGAATTGAAGGTGAGATCCTTAATCTGCTCGAATGTCAGACTGTTAATGTAAGCTTCAGAGGATCTCTTTTCGGTGAAAGCTTCCCCCTTATCAATTCTTCCACCATATCAATGATTTCAGATATCGTGAAGGCCAGCGGTGCCGATATGGGGGTGGTGCTGGATAATGATCGGGACAGCGTATTTTTCATTGATGAAAGGGGGAATCCTATCAGGGACCAGACAGTTCTCTCCATTTTTGCAAAGCATTACCTAAAGGACCATGATGGGCCAATAGTATCCTCTGTGGTCTCATCAAGATCCCTTGAAGGAGTTAGCGGCGGGAGGCTCATCAGAACATCAGTGGACAGGGTGCTGAAGGAGGTTTATGAGAGGAGGGCTGTCTTTGGGGGGGATGAACCAGGAATGTACATCTTCCCTGAATTCCAGTACTGCTTTGATGGTACATTCGCCATTTTAAAGATGCTTGAGATAATGGCAGAGGAAAAAATGACCCTTAGTCAGCTTAAATCAGATATAGATGAGTACAGCCGGGTTGAATTCAGCGTGGACTGTCCCAATGAACTCAAGGATGCTGTGATCCAGAGACTGGTGAAATACTTCAGGGATAAGGAACCTGAGTTATGTGACGGTATAAGGGTTGAAGAGCCATCCTGCTTTATGCTTATAAGGGCCTCAAGATTTGAGCCCGCCTTAAGGATTTACATTGAATCAGAATCCTCTGAAAAAACCCAGAATAAGGCCCTGGATATCATGAAGCTTATAGAAACCCTTATGGGTGATATGAATGACTAAAGTACTGCAGGAACACCTTATGAAGTTTCTGGAAGATAAAAACCTTATAATAGTATCCAACAGAGGTCCTGTGGAATTTTCCAGGGATAATGGTAAGATTTTTATGAAAAGGGGTGCTGGAGGCCTTGTTTCAACAATACTTCCCCTTGTTGAAAGGTTTGAGGGCGTCTGGGTCTCCAGTGCAATGACACTTGAGGATGCGGAAGTTGCACTGGGTTACCCTGAAAACAGGGTGCCCGTGCCTCTGGATGATCCTAAATTCAATGTTTCATTCGTGGTTGTGGATCGTGAAGTATACGAGGATTACTACAGTGTCATAAGCAACCCCCTCCTATGGTTCCTTCAGCATTACATGTGGAATACCCCCTATGGTCCTGATATTGATGAAAGGATATATGATGCATGGGATAAGGGTTATGTGCATGTTAACAGGGAATTTGCATCCAGAGTTATTCAGGAGGTGGATAAAAACGATAAAGAACCCCTTATAATGCTGCAGGATTATCATCTATATCTCTGCCCTGGTTTCATAAAAAAGGAGATGCCTGAGGTATTTTTAAGTCACTTCATACATATCCCCTGGCCACAGCGGGACTACTTTAAAATTCTGCCTGAAGGGATGAGGGATGCCATAATGGAGGGTCTCCTCTCAAACAGGATTCTTGGTTTTCACATAGACAGGTACTGTAATAATTTCCTTGAATGCTGTGAAGATTCCGGTTATGATGTTGATTATGAGGAGCGATCCGTTATCAGGGATGGTGAGAGGACCTTTGTGAAGAGTTATCCAATATCCATTGATCCTGAAAGTATATACCGGACAGCAAATTCTCATCTGGCCATGGAAAAGGAGGATCTTGTTAAGAGGCTGAAGGGTGATATGTTCCTAATTTACCGTACAGACAGGGCGGATTTGAGTAAAAATATAATAAGGGGTTTCAAAGCCTATGAACTCTTTCTGAGGGAACATCCTGAATTTCATGGTAGGGTGAAGTTCCTGGCAACCGGTAAGCCAACAAGGCAGCAGATAAGGGAATACAGAGAATACATGGATAAAATCAGTGAAACCGTAGATGATATTAACAGGAGGTACGGTAATGAAGAATGGAAGCCCGTTGAATACATATGCCGTGCCGACTATGAACTTGTTGCCGCAGCGTTTAAGAGATATGACTGCTTGCTTGTAAACCCCATCGCTGATGGCATGAACATAGTA
>NZ_CP104550.1:0-280000 GCF_025397995.1 Methanothermobacter wolfeii | reverse complement strand
AAAGGGCCATTAAAAGGATGAAGAAGAGGAGCCCTGAAGAACTGGCAACAGCCTGGATGCAGAATGACCTGCTCTATTCTGGGCCTGGAAAGGCAATATTCATGATACTCCCAACCATCGGGTGCTCATGGGCCCTCTCCGAGAGTGGCGGCTGCACAATGTGCAGTTACATATCAGATTCACACCTTGAACCTGTAGGATCAGATAAAATCATTGAAATCTTCGAGAAACTCATCTCAAGGTACGATATACAGGAAAAGACCGCTGTGAAGATATTCACATCAGGAAGCTTCCTGAACCCCGCCGAATTCCCTGAAGATGCAAGAAACCACATACTGGACCACCTTAACACAGTTGATGGTGTTGAGGAGATAATATTCGAATCAAGGCCAGAGTATGTTAAAGAAGAGATACTCAGGGAATGCTGTGCCAGGGCCCCTGATAAAATCCTTGAGGTCAGTATGGGTCTTGAAACACTGGATGAGCGGACAAGACTCATTAAGATAAACAAGGGCTTCAGTAACAGGGACTTTGAAGATGCTGTTAAGATTATAAACAGATTAAAGGATGGATTCATGGTAAAATCAAAGGTTTACATCCTTGTAAAACCCATACTCACCTCAGAGAAGAATGCTATAAAAGAGGCCGTTGATACGGCAGTCTACGCTGAAAAGATTGGTGTTGACAGGGTTTCATTCTGTCCTGTGACCATACACCGGGGAACTTTGCTTGAGGATCTCTGGCGGAGGGGTGCCTACAGACCGCCATGGATATGGAGCCTTGTTGAAATAATAAACAGGACACGTGAATCAGTTTCAATACCATCAATAATGGATACATCGGGTTTTGGAACTTCAAGGGGGCCTTTCAACTGTAAAAAATGTAACAGAGACCTTAAAAAGCTTATAATACGGTCCAACCTTGAACAGGTCCCTGTTCCTGAATATGAATGTGAATGCAGGGCCAGGTGGAGTGCTGAAAGGGAATTTTCAGAGCTCACGGGTTCAGTTGAAATAAGGTACAGTGAAGACACCTGAAACCCTATAGATCATTCGAGGATTCATATGATAGGTATAAGTGCTGATTTTGACCCGGTCCATCTTGGACATGTCCGGCTGATAGAGAAGGGACGGGAAATAGCTGATGAAACAGGAGACGAAGTGGTTATATACCTTAACAAGGATTTCAGTGCAAACCACGCCCCATTCTTTGTCCCCTACCATGCCCGTAAGGAAATGGCCCTTGCTGCAGGCGCTGACAGGGTTGTGCCCATAGAAGGCCTTCATTACAGGCTCACACTGGCCTACACCGTCCCCATACGGATAGCCATGATGATAGAGGATGGAGTGGTTGACTATGTTGATGCTGCCAACGTATCCCCTGACCTGATAATCCGGAAGGCCAGGGATTTCGCATCAAGGGGCATATTCAGCGGCATACCCCGTGAACTGCCAAACAGGAACGTTATAAGATGGTTTGCGGTTAATGAATTCCTTTACGGTAAATACGGCAGAAAGATGAGATTCCATATAATCCCCGAGCTCACGGTTAATGGTTCAAAGATTTCAGGGAGAGAGATAAGGCAGCGCATAATTGAAAATGATATGGAAATACCTGAAGATGTGCAGAAACTCCTACCAGAGACCACGGTGAAGATCCTTGAAAGGGAAATAGATAGGGGAACCGTACCAGGCAGGAGGGACCTTGAAGCCATAACCGGCAGGATGAACAACCTCTCCCAGGCGGATCTCATGAAAATCGCCTACCTGAATGCTGATGCCGTTAACTCCATCATAAAAAACAGGAGATACTACCGGGAGAATCAGATATGGGCTGCCTTCAGGAGGGCAGGTTACGGTCCGGTCCTGACCAGACTTGCCATGAGTTCCCTTGAGATGAACGTTGAAAGGTCTGAGGTGAAGGACCTCATTGACCATTATACAGTAAAGGGGTGGATCCCTCCCGAGCAGAGCACTGAAAGTGTGATGAAAAGGGCATGGTTTGTTTCAGAGAAGGTAAGGGAAGGTATGGATTCCCGTGAAGCCAACAGGATATTTATGGAGAAGCGCCCTGATGTTACCCCCATCAGGTCCTTTGAGGCTGGCTTAAATCTCAGAAAACATGAGGTTAAAGTCCTGAGGGATGGTATGGATGCGGGGATCTACGTGGACCGGCAGGGTGTTCTATCATGTCAGATAAGGGATGGTGTTAAGATAAGGAGCCCCCTTCACCTCAGGGCTCAGCTTGCAACCTACCTGAGATTCATAATCGACTCACATATAATACCATTCCATGGGAAGGTTTTAAGGAAGAAGGAAGGTTTCAGGATTCTTATAGATATCGGTTAAATTCAAGTATTCCCTTTTTTCAGCAGCTCCCGGCCTGATTTGTCAATTATCATCATTTATTCCTTTTTTCAACAACAGGACATTTCCAGTCCCTGCAGAAAGTCATAACCATCTTACCGGAATCTGTGATGATATAAATCCGCCAGCACTCATCGTCATACACCTTAAACCTGACATCAACCACCTTTCTGCCAACGAGCTCCATAAGATTTTCAGCACATTCCCTCTCAAAGCTGGATGTCATCTAGTCACCATAGGGTTATATGTGTCTCCTAATTTATATCAGTGTCTATAATTACATGACCAGCCCATGGCGGCCCCCAAGGAACTGATAAATGGATAATCACCCGCCTACTCCTTCATCTCAGCAGATGCCATTAGATTCCTAATCACCTTACTGCTTCAAGTATGTCCCTGTAATCTTCACTTTCATGGGGTAATTCCATACTTGAGATTCTCTTAAAGACCTTCATGATACAGCCGGTCATGACAGGGTCCATCACGGTTGATAGCATTTTTTCAATTTCATGAATTTCCTCGTAACGTCTTTCTGCGTGTCCTGCTGAACTCTTAATCCTTGAAATGGATGATTTCCTGAAATCATCCCCTTCAGTATATTCAAGGACCTCCAGAACGTCCTCTTCCAGACCCATCCGGTATGCTGCAAGGAGTGTCTCCCATAGGAGTGCTGAAACACCCTTGGTGTAGCTGCTACGGAGCATTTTAAGGGCCGATGCATCCCCCACCCTGGAACCCCTCAACTCAATATTGAGGCCGTAGTCGTTGAGTGCCATGAAATCCCCTGCATGTTCACCGGAGGCTATTATCCTCACATCCGCCCCTTTTCTCCTTACACTGCCCATTATGGCTGCATCCACAACCCTCCCATTTTCTATGTATGAAAGGGCCCTTTTAACTGTCAGGGGTGCGATATTATTTACATCAACATATGTTCCCCTCACATGGGCTCCTGCCATCCTTGCAGCATCAACTGCAGAGGCCGGTGTTACAGCGGATATTATTATATCTGCAGAATAGACCTCCTCTGGTTCTGAGTCAGTTACACCAAGTTCCCGTGCTCTCCTCATGGTCCCCGGGCTTCTGCCCTCCAGGGATGTGAATACCTCGGCCCCCTCCTGGATCAGACGAGCAGCCAGTGTGTGGGCGACCTCACCGAAGCCTATGAATCCAACCCTCAAAGATATCACCTCTTCCTATGATCCTATTGAATCATCATTAATTAAATACATCACCGGATGATGAGCTGGTAGAGCATGTAGACCCCTGCAGTTATTATCAGGGCACCTGAGAACTTCCTGATGTATTCAGTCCCTGCCATGACCCTTCTTATGGTGATATCTGCTGCCAGGTAGACCATGAATAGGGCTGACCAGAATCCTGCTGTGTAAAGGCCCATGTTAACTGCGCTGAAGATTACAGCTTCTCCTGCAGCAGAGTATGCCATGAGACCAAGGAGGTAGGGACTGTAACATGGCGTCCATGCAAGGGAAGTTAACAGTCCCTTCAGGAATGGATTTTCTGTTAAAGGGACTCTGAAGGACACTCCTGGAGTCCATTCAGTTAAAAGTAAGTAACCCATCAGAATCAGAAGAGAGGAGCTTACAATCCTTGCATAGAGGAGATAGTGGGTGACTGCTGCTGTGAATATGGCTGTGAGTGTGATTATGAAGATAAATATGGTCATGAAACCAGCGAAGAAGATTATCGTGTCCTTCCCCCCGCCCCTTACCGCCTCTGAAATAAGGACCGGTACGAGGGGTATTATGCATGGTGACAGGACCGAAAGGACGCCTGCCATGAATGAAAGGATGTATGTCTGCATTTGGACTCCTCAGAGGAAGGACATGAGCTCCTGGGGGCTCATATAGCCCTCAGATCTCCTTATCTGGTTTCCAGATGAGTCGAGTATTATTATGGTTGGAACACCGTATATCCTGTACTCTGATGATAATTCAGGGTTTGAGTCTACATCGATTCTGACACCGATATAGTTCTCTGAAATCCTTTTCATTACCTCATCATTCTGAAGGGTGTCCTCCTCCATCTGCCGGCACGCAGGACACCACGAAGCGGAGAATATAACCAGAACATCCTTACCGGTCACTGATGCCTTCTCAAGGGCCTTATCAAGGCTTGTGTGCCATTCAAATCCATCTTCCTTCACTGCAGGGTCAGGGCTGCTGTGGGGCTGTGAAAAGTAAATTATAAGCACAGCAAGGACTCCCATCAGAAGACCTGCCATGACCCATTTTTTTAACTCATCCATAAATGACTCCTAAATTTTTACTGCGACATTATCTCCCCTTTCAACTCCCATGTCCCTTGCAATTGCATGGCACTTGGCATTGAGGAGGCAGAATGTTTTCCTTGAGACCTCAGGCATCTCAGTGAGGCCCTCGTAGTTGCCCATGCCCTTTGCAATTACAAGTTCTGCTTCCTCAAGGGTTTTCCTGAATTCATCTGAGATTTCACTGTAGACAACACCGACCGAGTCCGTGCCTGTTGTAATGATGTCAGCCAACTCATCTATACCCGCCTCAAGGGCATCCTCCATGCATGCATCATTGAGTATGGGTCTGCCCTTAACAGCAACCTTCACGCTGACATCATAGTCGAGTAGTTTTTCGATGAGAACCCTGTCAAAGAGTATCTCACCGGTATTGTCCACCAGGTAGAGGACCTCACCGGCATCATCCAGCATCTCCTCAAGGAGGGGGACATGGTTTATCCTGAGGGGTGATCTGAAGGATTCCTCTATACCTGTATGGTGGTCGAAGTCCATGCCGAGGGCTCCGAAGTCTATTATGTTTCCTGTTATAGCAACCCTGACGTGGCTTTCAAGGTCCCGGTGTTTCCTGAGGTACTTCTCTGCCACGGGAATGAATTTCCCTGCAATATCAGTGGATCTCCTCTTGAGGGGGAGGTAAGGATCCTTTATACCCGTCATTTCCTTTATTAATCTGTGGACTGCGGTTCCAATTTCATTTGAGACCATCCCATCAGTGAACCTTTCATTTAAGAGTTCAAGGATCTTCTCCATGACCCTGAGTTTGAGTTCTTCATCATCGGTTGCAAGGTCCAGGGCCTCCCTTGCCTGCCTCATGAAGCATGGTGCGCATTCATAGTAGACCTTCATCCTGATAACCCCCGGTTCATCCACCGTATATTACCCTTATAACCTCAATGATGTCTCCATCACTGATTTCATCTTCCTCGATTATCAGTTCACCGTTCTTCCTGATAACAACAGTTTCGATGGGAATTTCAAGTTCATCCAGAACATCCTTAACTGTTTTGTTCTCTTCTGATTCCATTATCCTCTTTTCATCATCGATTATGACCGTGAATTTCATGCTTACACCACCTTTTTGCTCATATCAGGGTGCCTTCAGTCCTCACCCTTCAGTTCTGAGAGGAAAGTGCATGCCTTGCACAGGTCTCCTGCTGAGGGTTCACCGCATTCCATACAGGTCCCTGATTTCTGTGTGGATGAGAACTCTGCCCTGATGACGTCCCTTATCCTATCAAATCCCCTGAGGGTGGAGTACATTATTGTTGGTCTCTTGACGGATATCTGTTTCAGGAAGTCCCCAATCTCCCTTCTGAAGGATCCTGATGCATAGGGACATCCTGCCAGGTGAGCTTCAAGTCCCCTGGCAAGGACATAGAGGCCCACCTCCCTTTCCGGGATCTCCCTGAGGGGTTTTATCTTCGGTATAAATTTTCCGCCGGCGGATGACGTTATGGGACCTATCCTTGTGAGGTTCTCGATGTTTCCTTCAAGGTAGTTCATGACTATGGCCTGGGTTTCATCGTCCAGGTTATGGCCTGTGGCTATCTTTGTTGCCCCTATCTTTTTAGCCTCCCTGTTGAGTATCCACCTCCTGAAGACACCGCAGTAGGTGCAGGCCCCCCTTGAGGGGTTCTGCATGATCTCATCAAGGGTTATGCCGAGGTATTCCCTGAAGCTCACAGTCCTGTGGGGTATCTCCCTCTCAGTGCAGAACCTTTCAGCTATCCTCACACCGTCCTCACGGTAGCCTCCTATGCCCTCGTCTATGGTTACCGCTTCCAGTTCTATCATGTTTCTCTGCCGGAGCTCGTCAAGTATATCCGTGACCATGATACTGTCCTTTCCTCCGGACAATCCCACAAGTACCCTGTCACCGCGTTCTATGAGTCCCTGTCTCCTTATATCCCTCATAACCTTCTTTCTGGTGGTCTCTATGAAGCACTGGCTGCAGAGTACCTGTCCTGAATATTTCCTATTTATTATAACCTTTTCAGAGCCACATCTCGTGCACTGCATCAGTTAAACTCTCCCTGTAAAACCTTTATCCAAACCACATCCCGTAAATGCAACGGTTGAACTCTCCCTGTGAAAGCCTTATCCAAACCACATCCCGTACAATACATCAGTGAACTCTCCCTGTGAAAATGAGTGCATTTACATGGGAAAGAGTTTTCTGAAGAGTTCAAAGTCCTGTACGTAACCTTTACCTGTCTTCAGGGCGATTTCAGCCTTCTGTAGTTCTGCCCCAAGGTATGCTGCATGTTCCATTCTGCTTACAAGATTTCTATTGATGATTTCCTCATATATTTTTTTAGCACTGTCTGATGTGATGGTCACCACAGGCTCCATTTTATCGTATAGAACCGCCCTTATCATCCCATCCTCCACCGTAATCTTGAAGCTGCCCTTCCTGTCCCTTACGAATTTCATACCCCCCTCGGCCATGATTACAGGTACATTGATGTCCTCCTTTATCCCCCGAATCGGTCTTTTGTCCTTGAAGAGTACAAGGTTTATTCCAAGGTCCTTGGGCACGGATCCCCTGTTCTCTGCAAGGAACATCATCTTGGATGCCACAGAGAGTTCATAGACGCTTCCCCTTGTCTTGCCGCTCTCTTCGGGTGTGAAAAGTACGCTGACACCAAGTTCCATTCCAATACTTGCAAGGAGTGCGTTGACACCTGTTGAGTCTGTATCAAGGAGTTCTGTGACGTTCCCGATTCCAAAGAATACAGGTTCAGGGTTTCTTTCAGCATAATTCCTGCAGGCGATGATGGATTCCACTATGCTTCTGCTGTTAACCGGGTCAAGGACAGGGTCTGCAATAACATCCAGTCCATGGCATTTTCTCCGGAGCTCCTCAAGGGATCCAACCCTCTCCTCAGGTGTCTCAGGGACCCACCCCTCACTGTAATCTGTTGGGAGGATCACCGCCGGCACACTGTTCTTTTTAAGGACACCCATGACCTCCCTGTAGTTTCCATGGTCAAGGCTGAGGATCATGTCAGCACCGCATTCTGCCGCGACTTCAATTTCAGAGGGGTTGAGGCTGTCAATGCTGACCGGTGTGTTGCCTGCAGCCGAACGTGCAGTTTCAATTATCTCCGGGATCATGTCTGAATTGTCCTCTCCTGCTATCATTCCAAGGTCGATCATGTCTGCGCCGCTTCTTATGAAATACTCTATCCTTGCCTTCAGTTTTTCCTCAGACAGGAAGGGTGCGTTTGCAACCTCTGCAAGGACCCTCATTGGAAAGTCCCTTCCAACAGGCAGTCCGCCGACAAGTATGTTTTCATCCCTTTCAAGGAGCCTCTTCCTCCTTTCAACATCCTTTTCAAAGTCTTCTATGAACTTCAGGGCTCTTTTTCTCTGCTCCTCCTCTATTAATTTATCTGCAGGTTTCTTTGTTGATAGTTTAAGTTTTTCAAGGAGGTCCAGGACTATGGGGAGGTCAGCTGCATCTGTAGGGCCCTTATAGGCAGGTATCCCTGTTTCGTCCTTTATTATTCCGGCATCCTTCGGTATGAGTCCTGGTATGATTATGATGTCTGGTTCATCTGATGCCGAAAAGTTCATCTTACTGATCTCAGATATTATCCTTCGTGGTGTTAAAAAGGCCGCGATCGGGATTTCAACGACGTGAACATGAACCTCATGGTCTGAAACAGATGATGCCTGCCTCACGGTGCTTTCTGCGAGTTTTCCTGTGATTATAAGGACCTTCATTTCATTACCCCTATTAATTTTAATGGACCAACATGTATATATATTAAAAATTTATAATGATTAACAATGAGAAATGGAGGTAAACTATGATCGAAATTCGCTTTCATGGACGCGGTGGGCAGGGCGCTGTTACAGCGGCAGAGATTCTAGCCAAAGCTGCCTTCGAAGATGGTAAATATTCACAGGCATTCCCCTTCTTCGGTGTTGAACGTAGAGGCGCTCCCGTTATGGCATTCACAAGAATTGATGATAAGCCAATAAGAAGGCGTTATCAAGTTTATAATCCTGATTATGTACTTGTACTTGACGAAGGACTTCTTAATGTTGTTGATGTATTCTCAGGTATAAAGGATGGGGGTGTGGTCTTACTGAACACCGCAGGGACTTTCAGTTCAGAGAAGGCCGAGGTGTACACAATCGATGCCACAGGAATAGCCCTTGAGAAACTTGGAAGACCCATCGTAAACACGGTGATGCTTGGTGCCTTTGCAGGGGCAACAGGTATCGTTGGTATTGACTCCCTTATAAAGATCATAAAGGAAACCTTCCCCGGCGCCATAGGGGAAAAGAACTCAGAGGCTGCTGAGGTCGCCTATGAAAAAATGAAGGGTTCAAGGTGAAGATGATGGAATCACTTGGAGCAACTGTCAGGGAACCAGGAAGCACACGTAAAAATAAGACGGGCAGCTGGAGGACATTTAAACCTGTTCTCGATAAGGATAAATGTATAGACTGTGATAACTGCATCCTTTTCTGCCCCGAAGGCTGCATAAATAAGGAACATGACATTGACTATGATTACTGTAAGGGCTGCGGGATATGTGCAGAGGAATGCCCCGTTAAAGCAATCAAAATGGAGAGAGAAAAGTAGGAGAGACTTTAAATGGTTCTTAAAGTTATATCCGCAAATCAGGCCGTTGCAGAGGCTGTTAAACTTGCAAAGCCAGAAGTCATCCCGGTCTACCCCATAACCCCCCAGACATCCATATCAGAGTACCTTGCAAAGTTTGTAGCCGACGGCGAACTCAGAGCAGAATACATAAGGGTTGAATCAGAGCACAGCGCCATGAGCGCATGTGTGGGTGCTTCAGGCGCCGGTGCCCGTGTATTTACAGCCACATCATCCCAGGGGCTGGCACTCATGCATGAGATAATCTATGTGGCAGCAGGGCTCAGGAACCCTATTGTAATGGCAAATGCAAACCGTGCCCTCTCAGCCCCGCTTAGCATATGGAACGACCAGCAGGACTCAATAGCTGAAAGGGACTCTGGATGGATGCAGATATACGTGGAGAACGGGCAGGAAGCCCTTGACTCAGTACTCCTATCCTACAGGGTCTCGGAGGACAGCGACGTGCTCCTGCCAAGCATGGTCTGCTTGGATGGATTCATACTGACCCATACAGTTGAACCCGTAGATATACCCTCCGAGGATGATGTCGCGTCATTCCTGCCCGAATTCCAGCCACAGGCTGTCCTTGACCCTGAAACACCCATGTCACTGGGGACCTTCACGGACCCTGAATATTACATGGAGGCACGATACGAGATTGAAATGGCCATGGAGAATTCCAGAAAGGTCATTGAAAGGGCTAACAGGGAGTTCATGGAAATATTTGGCAGGGAATACGGTTTTGTTGAGGAATACAGGTGTGAAGATGCAAGCATAGTGCTTGTGGCCATGGGATCAGTCTGCAGCACCATAAGGGAGGTTGTTGATGACCTCAGGGACAGGGGAGTTAATGCCGGACTCCTCAAGGTGAGGATACATAGACCATTCCCTGTCAAGGAGATTGAGAAGGCTGTTAGGAATGCTGATAAAATCGCGGTGCTTGATAAAAACATAACCTTCAGTGTTGGAGGAGCCCTCTACACAGAGATCAGGGCAGCCCTTCCTGATAAAGAAGTTTATGGCTTCATAGTGGGTCTCGGTGGACGGGACATCACACCGGCACATATTGAGGAGATTGTTGAAAAAACAGAGAATCCTGAAAGGAATGTTACATGGATTGGCCTCAAGGAGGAATCACGATGAAAATACCTGAAGAAGAATTTCTGGCCCCCGGACACCGCGGATGCGCTGGTTGCGGTGCAACAGTTGGAGTCAGACTTGCGCTAAAGGTTCTGGGTAAGAACACGGTCGCGGTTTCAGCCACAGGATGCCTGGAGGTTATAACAACCCCCTATCCTGAAACTGCATGGGAAATACCCTGGATACATGTGGCATTTGAAAACGCTGCTGCGGTGGCATCAGGGGTTGAGAGAGCCCTAAGGGCAAAGGGAAAGGACGATGTTAATGTTGTGGCCTTTGCAGGTGATGGTGGAACAGCAGACATCGGACTGCAGGCACTCTCAGGTGCAATGGAGAGGGGCCATAACATAATCTACATCTGCTATGATAACGAGGCCTATATGAACACGGGTATACAGAGGAGCGGTTCAACACCCTACGGTGCCTCAACAACAACATCACCCCATGGAAAGGAAAGCTTCGGTGAGGACAAGCCAAAGAAAAACATGCCCCTTATAATGGCGGCCCACGGGGTGCCCTACGTTGCAACAGCATCCATATCCTACCCTGAGGACTTCATGGAGAAGGTTAAAAAGGCAGCTGAAACAGATGGCCCCGCATACATACACCTCCATCAGCCATGCACAACAGGGTGGGGCTTTGATCCGTCAAAGACCATCGAGCTTGGAAGGCTTGCAGTTGAGACAGGATCCTGGATACTGTATGAGATAGATGATGGGGAGTTCAGGGTCACCTACAGGCCCGTCCAGAGAAAACCAGTTGAGGAATACCTGGACGCCCAGAAGAGGTTCAGGCACCTTACAGAGGAAGAGAAGGCGAAGATCCAGGAGTATGTTGACAGGGTCTGCGCGGATCTCAGGATATGAGGGGGATGTGGTTTGCAGAAAATCGTTATTCAGCCAGAACTCTGTGATGGCTGCAGGGACTGTGAGGAGGCCTGTGAAAAACTTTATGGCGCCTCAAGGATAATGATCCGGGAGGTTGAAGGAGTATACTATCCAATAATATGCCAGCAGTGCGAAGACGCCCCCTGCAGAACAATATGTCCCACCGAGGCCATTGATGATGACGTTAACCCTGAAAGGTGCATCGGATGCGGGCTCTGCATGCTGGTATGCCCCTTCGGTGCCGTGGTTATGGAGGGCCGCAAGGCCCAGAAATGCAACCAGTGCCCTGACCTTGATACACCTGCATGTGTAAAGGCATGTTCAAAGAGGGCCCTCAGCAAGATAGACACTGAGAAACTCAAACTTGAAAAACAGAACAGGTTCATATCAAAAATGTCAGGTGTAAGTAAGGGTCAGAGGAGATCCGACGTCCTGGACATCCTCACAGCCAAGAGGAAGGCCCGGCAGAAACTTGAATAGGAGGATAAACAATGAAAGAACTGGTTTCAAGCCCGGAACTCTGTGACGAGTGCATGCGCTGTGAAAGGATCTGCCCCAGAAACGCCATAAGGGTCATAGATGGTGTTCCTGTTTTCTGCATGCACTGTGCCCCTGAGAGAGCCCCCTGCCTTAACATATGCCCTGAGGATGCCATAACTGAAATCGATGGGGCCATAGTCATCCTCCAGGAGAAGTGTATTGGTTGCGGACTCTGCCGGGACGCATGCCCCATAGGCGCAATAACCATCAACGAGAGGGGCTGTGCAGTGAAATGCGACCTCTGCGTGGACAGGGAGAAACCCCTCTGCGTTGCTGTATGCCCGAAGAACGCCCTCAGTGAAAGTTCGGAGGACATGATGGCAGCGAAGAGGGAGAAGATAGCGGAGGAGCTCAGCCGCCTCAAAAAGATAATGAAATACTAGACTTTTTTTAGATTTATATGGTGATTCCATGATAGGTCAGGAAAGAATCCAGGAGACAGTGTGCCGTTTATTTAAGGAGGCCGTTACCAGTATACCAGAAGACGTTACCCTTGCACTTAAAAAGGCCTATCTCAGGGAGGAAGATGAGCTGGCCCTCCTTAACCTGAAGGCAATCCTTGATAACATCGAAATGGCCCGAAAGGAGGAGGTTCCTGTGTGTCAGGACACGGGACTCCCCATAGTATTTGTAAGGCTCGGTGACGTGAAGGTTGAAAACCTCTATGAAGCCGTGGCTGAGGGTGTTAGAATGGCCACCATGGAGGTGCCCCTCCGACCGAACGTTGTGGATCCCCTTAGCAGGGAGAATACAGGGACAAACACCGGCCACCTCATACCCCAGATTGATGTGGAACTCGCTGACACCGACAGCCTCGAGATAACGGTGCTGCCCAAGGGCTTTGGTTCTGAAAACAACAACGCCCTCATGATGGGTCTTCCTGGAGATGGAATTGATGGTGTTAAGGACTTTGTGGTCAGGACCGTGCTTGCTGCCGGTGGAAAGCCCTGCCCCCCCGTGATTGTTGGCGTTGGTATCGGGGGATCATCAGACCTTGCAATGAAACTCGCCAAGAAGGCCCTTCTTGGACGCGTGGGTGAAAGAAACCCTGATGAAACCCTCGCAGCCCTTGAAGAGGATATACTGAGATCAATAAATGACTCAGGGATAGGACCCATGGGTATGGGTGGGAGGACAACCGCCCTGGATGTTAAAATAAAAACAGCCCATACGCACACTGCGGGTCTCCCTGTGGGTGTCTGCATACAGTGCTGGGCGGCAAGAAGGTCAACCACAATCCTCAAGGATGAATAATCAGTATGCGAGTGCTGATTCAGTTCTTAATTTTTCCAATCCACCAAGTTAAATCATTATTTTTTAAGTGAATAACAGAATCTGATGTGTGGGTTTAGAAATATATTATTTTAAGTGAATAACAGGATTTATCTGATTTAGAAGGCTAAATCATTATCTGGTACTGAAAAAAAGCCATCAGTGAAGAGCAGAAAGCACCTTAACTGAATAAAAAACATATGAGGAAAAATAAAAGGTGTGAGTGTCAGGTTTATGGTTTTTCACAGGTTATCATGAAGATTGTCCTGTCGGCTATGCTGACTGCCCTGTCCCCGACCCTCTCAAGGAATCTTGCTATGAATAGGAGGTTAACCAGGTAGGATATTGCCTCCTTATCCCTGAACATGCTTGCTGTTACATGTTCAAGGGTCTGGTCGAAGAGATCATCAACCTTGTCATCGTCGTGTCTGAGTTCCCTTGCCATGTCCATGTTCTGGTCAAGGAAGGCGTAGATACCCTTTGAGAGCATCATCTGGACAAAGTCAGACATGTGCTTCAGGTCCTCAAGGGGTTTTTTCGGTATCTCCTCATCCTTCAGCTTCTCAGCGGCCTCTGCTATGTTGGCTGCCAGATAACCTATCCTTTTAAGATGGCTTCCAACCTTGATACATGCCTCTATGAATCTCAGGTCACCTGCAACTGGCTGTTCAGCTGCAATAAGGCTTATTGATTTTCTTTCAAGGTCGAATACCATTTCATCGATGAGCTTGCTGTTTCTGATGACCTTTTCCTTCTTTTCATCATCATACTCCATGAGGAGGTCAACAGCGAGTTTATGAGTCTTCAGAGTTTTCTGTGAAACCTCCTCCATGTCCTTTCTGAGATCCTTAAGTCTTTTGCGGAACAATATCCGCGGGTATTTCTTTTCCATTAAAAACCCTCCTATGATTTATAATCGTTGATAAGTCTTTCAATGGCCTCGTCACCTGGGACCTGTATCCTGTACTTTTTAAGGAGTTCCTCCCTGGAGGATACATCAGGAAACATCTCATTGAGTATAATTTCTGCCTCAATGGGTATTGAAAGTTTTGATTCATCGTTCAGTTCAATGAGTGTCCTGAAAAGATCCTCATCGGCTTCATACACCTCAATGAGTGAATCCTGGTTTATTTCAATTTTTTCCATGGCAGTATGGCCATTGTTCTCCTCAAGGGTGTTGAGGTCAAGGTGCCATGCCCCCACTATCCTTTCATTCTCAAGGAATACTATGGACTCGGTGTCACCGTTAAGTACCCTTATATATGCAAATTCAGGGAGTGATGACCTTTTAAGGACGCTGTAATCCATCTTCTTTGGGTTGTCAAAGGGTAACCACATTTAATCCCCCCAATACTTGCAGTAGAACACCATTAGACCTACTTCATGAGCACACTGTAGAAGACCTTATGATGTATCACCCCTTTACCCACTATCATGTATGCTATCCTGTCATCCATACCCAGTACATGGTGGCCCATACTGAGAAGGTTCCTTGCAACAAGAAGGAGGTTGCCTGATGATTCGATGAAATCCTTCTGGGATTCATAGAGCTGATTATAGAACTCCTGAAGCTGAAGATAATTCTTTGTGGAACGTTTAAGGAGCTGGATGTCCCTGTTCATAAGGGCACCCAGACCATCCTTTATCATCTCCTGTACCGTCTGGGACATGAACTCGATGTGGGGGGGTATTACAGAATCCTGGCTGTCAATGGCATACCTTGCAATATACGCTGACAGTATGTTTATCCTTTCAAGTTCTATGGCTGTTCTAAGTATGCTTGACGCCATCCTGAGGTCCTTTGCAACCGGCTGGTGCAGTCCGAGTATTTTAAGGCATTCATCCTCTATCCTGTAGCTCCTCTCATTAACACCGGATGTTGTCTCTATTAGTTTCCTTGCAGCCTTCACATCCTTTTTAATATAAACTGATACGGATCTCCCCACCCTGTCTGAGGTTTCCGCACCATACACCACAGCCTCATTAGCCACCTTTAAAAGCTTGTTCTCAAGGATAACACCCATCAATTAGTTCACCATTAAAATTTTTAGCCGAATCTGCCGGTTATATAATCCTCAGTCCTTTTATCCTTGGGCTCTATGAATATCTTCTCTGTAAGGCCGCTTTCAACGATTTCACCGTGCAGGAAGAAGGCCGTGTACTTTGAAACCCTCGTTGCCTGCTGCATGTTGTGGGTTACGATGATTATGGTGTAGTCCCTTTTCAGTTTATGTATAAGGTCCTCTATCTTGGTGGTTGATATCGGATCAAGGGCTGAGCATGGTTCGTCCATCAGTATAACCTCAGGTTCAATGGCTATGGTCCTTGCAATGCAGAGCCTCTGCTGCTGACCCCCTGAGAGTCCGAGGGCTGATTTATCAAGTTTGTCCTTGACCTCATCCCAGAGGGCGGCTGCCCTGAGGCTCTCCTCCACCCTTTCCTCTATGAAGTCCCGGTCGGTGTGACCGTGGACCCTGAGACCGTATGCAACGTTCTCAAATATGGACTTGGGGAAGGGGTTGGGTTTCTGGAATACCATCCCCACCTTCTTACGTAGCTCAACAACGTCCATGTCAGGGTCGTAGATGTCCTTTCCATCAAGGTAAACCTTTCCCTCATGTCTGAAACCGGGGATTACATCATTCATCCTGTTAAGGGTCCTTACGAAGGTGGATTTGCCGCACCCTGATGGTCCTATAAGGGCTGTGACCGTGTTAGTTGGAATCTTCAGATTTATGTCCTTCAGTATATGGGCCTCGTCAAAGTAAACATTGAGGTCTTCAACTTCGATTCTGTACATTTTATCACCTCTATCTTCCCATCATCTTCTGCCTGTACCTGTCAACGAGGGTATTGGTCAGTACCGTGATTGCAAGGACGATTATCACCAGGACCGCCGCGGTTCCATAGGCATTCTGAAGTGAAAGTCCCTCCGTGGCAAGGATGTACAGGTGAAGCGGCAGGGGCCTTCCAGGGTCGAATATCGAGACAGGCATTGCAAGGGCTGATCCCACAACGAACATCACCGCCGCTGCCTCTGATATTGCCCTCGCCATCCCCAGGATGACACCCGTTGTTATACCTGGCAGGGCTGCCGGTACAACGACACGGTAAATTGTCTCCCATTTTGTTGCCCCCAGTGCAAGGCTCCCCTCCCTGTATGACTGGGGAACTGTCTCAACCGATACCTGTGCAACCTGGAATATTGTGGGGAGGGCCATGAGGGCCAGTACAAGGCCCCCTGAGAGGATGGTCCATCCAAGACCCAGGAAAACCACGAAGAATGATAGGCCGAAGAGCCCGAAGACTATGGATGGGATGGATGCCAGTGTCTCCGCGCCGAACTTTATGAGTTTCACTATCCGTTCTTCTGTGGCGTATTCTGTCATGTATATTGCCGCACCCACTCCCATTGGTGTTGCGATTATACCTGCAATGAGGGTTACGTAGATGCTCGATACTATCATGGGGGCGATTCCGCCGGCCCTTCCAGAGTCAACCGGTTCTGATAGGATGAACTCTGGGGTCAGTGCCGGGAACCCCTTTAAAATTATGTAACCGATTATAACGAGGAGTATGAGTACCGTTACAAGCCCTGAAGCCCAGAATACTGCGTTCATGATTTTCTGGCTCGTCTTTGGTGATATTATCCTGAATGACATGGTTATCCTCCTAGAGGTATCCTCCACCCACCACTATCTTCTTCTTGTAGTGGAAGTAGTTTGCAATGACAAGAAGGACCATTATCATCACAAAGAGGATTATGGCTGTCCCGAAGAGGGCGCTGTAGTGCAGTCCTGTTGCGTATCCCATTTCAAGGGCTATGTTTGATGTCAGGGCCCTTACAGGGTCTAGTATGGATGATGGGATCTGGGTAACGTTTCCTGCGACCATTATAACGGCGAGGGTCTCCCCGATTGCCCGGCCCATCCCGAGGATTATGGATGTGATTATGCCTGGTATGGCTGCCGGGAATATGACTCGCCTTATGGTCTGCCACTGGGTTGCTCCCAGGGCTAGGGATGCCTCCTTGTATTCAAGGGGCACCGATCTTATGGCGTCCTCGGATACGCTTATTATCGTTGGCATTATCATGACTGTGAGTATCAGTGATGCTGTGAGCATCCCGAAGCCTGTGCCGCCAATGTTTTCCCTCACAAAGGGGACCAGTATTATCAGGCCAAAGAAGCCGTAGACAACTGAGGGTATTGCGGCAAGGGTCTCTATAACAGGTTTCAGGATTTTGCGCATCAGTTGAGGCGCCACCTCAGCCATGAATATTGCGCATAGAATTGATAATGGAACTGCTATTGCAAGGGAGAGGAGGGTGATGCAGAGGGATCCTACAATCATGGTGAAAACACCATATTTACCATCAGATGGCGCCCAGTCCAGTCCAAATATGAACTGAAGGACCCCATATTCCTGCAATACCGGGAATCCTTCCCTGAAGATGAAGATTATGATGAGAAGGATCGTGATGATGGAAAAGATTGCGACTATAAAAAGACCCCTCTCAATCAACATTTCCCTTGTTCTGCTAATCATTCCTATACCTCCTATGTGTCATCTGAAACATTTGCTATTGCAGGAACAACCTTCTGGCTCCTGACGATTGCCTGACCCTCAGGTGAAAATACCCAGTCTATGAAGTCCTTAACAGCACCTTCCGGTTCTCCCTTTGTAAGGAACTCGAAGGGTACAACAAGGGGGTAAGAACCATCTGCCACCGTGGTCTCTGAGGGTGTGACATCATTCACCTCAAGGGCCTTTACATCAGGGCTCATGTGGGCCATTGAAACAAATCCTATGGCATACGGATCACTCTTTACTGCCTGCTTTACAGACTCGGTGGATCCCTGTACGATTGCATCGGATCTTATCTTCGTATTCTTCATCACAAGACTCACGAATGAACTCCGTGTTCCTGATCCTTCCTCACGGACTATGACATGTATCTCGGCATCAGGACCGCCAACTTCCTTCCAGTTCCTGATCTTGCCGCTGAATATGTCCCTGAGCTGTTCATCTGTAAGATCATCAACGGGGTTTCTGTGGTTTACCGCTATTATTATGCCATCCTTTCCTATTACGTACTCCCTGAGATCATCCTTTTCTTCAGGTTTAAGGGCCTTTGAACTTGTTCCTATATCAACCACTCCCTGCTGAGCCGTCCTTATACCCATACCTGAACCGCCGCCCTGAACATTTATCCTTACGTTTGGGTGTTTCTTCATGTATTCAGCGGCAAGTTTCTCTGCCACCGGCTGAACAGAGGTTGAGCCTGCAATTTCGATTCTCTCATAGTTGGCTCCTGGCTTTATCATGAAGTAAGCAAGGGCTATGATAATGATGATTATGATAAGGTTCCTGATCTTTACATCCATCTCCATCACCTTCACTTTATGATTTCACCTATTGCCTAATAAAGTTCACCGGAGTGGAGGTGACGGGATGAAAAATAAATAATGTACCGGGCCCCTGAGGGCCGCTTTAAGATCATGCCTTTGCAGGTACAACCTTTTCTGATTTGACTATTTCCTGACCTTCGGGGCTGAGTACCCAGTCAATGAAGTCCTTGACTGCTCCCTGGGCACTTCCCTTAACCAGGAAGAGGAATGGCCTCTGTATCTTGTAGGATCCATCTGCCACTGTCTGCTCAGATGGTGCTACTCCACCAATCTTCAGGGCCTTTACTGTTTCATCGAGGTTTGCAAGGGATATGAAGCCTATGGCATTAGGGTCCTGTTTCACTGCCTGTTTAACAGCCTCTGTTGAGCTTTCGACGATTGCGTCCTTCTTGATCTTGGTTTCCTTGCCCATGACTATTTCTTCAAAGGCCTTCCTGGTTCCTGAACCATCCTCACGGGTGACAACTGTTATCTTTGCATCTGCTCCGCCGACTTCTTTCCAGTTGGTTATCTTACCACTGAATATGTCCTTCACCTGGTCGGCTGTAAGGTCTTCCACGCTGTTCTTGCTGTTTACGATGATTGCTATTCCGTCCTTTCCTATGAGGTACTCTGTAAGACCCTTTTTCTCATCATCCTTGAGTTCCTTTGAACTTGTTCCAATGTCTGCTGTGCCATCCTGGGCACTCTTTATACCTACACTGGAACCCCCACCCTGAACGTTTATTTTAACGTTCGGGTGTTTCTTCATGTATTCAGCGGCAAGTTTCTCTGCCACCGGCTGAACAGAAGTTGAACCAACGATATCTATCTTTTCCTGCTGTCCGCCACCTCCAAGTGCCAGTACAGCTCCTGCAATTATTACAATTGCAACGACTACTCCTATGATCAATCTGGTGTCCATTTTATCACCTCACACTTTACCTTGTCACGACCCTATTTAAAATTTACTATTTTAGTGTACTTGATTACCTATTTTGTGAACTAAATTTCTGACAGGGATAATTTGGTTCACAATAAGTGAAAACTGATACACCAAATGTACCAAAATATAAATACGGGTAGATATTATAGGAGATCCATGATAACTGAAGGAATGATAAACGATATACTGAGAACCCGAAACCCAAAGTGGAGGACTTCTATTACTCGTGTTGAGCCTAATCGTATTGTTACCAAGGGTTATTCTCAGGAGGAGCTTATTGGTGGTGTTTCTTTTTCTGAGATGGTGTATCTTCTGATCAGGGGTGAGCTTCCCTCTGAGAATGTGGCCAGGATGCTGGAGGCTGTTCTGGTTTCCTTCTGTGATCATGGTGTTACTCCTCCCAGTATTCAGGCTGCGCGTATGATTGCTTCTGCCGGTTCTCCGGTGCATGCCTGTATCGCCGGGGGGCTCCTGGCCTTTGGTAAGAACCATGCAGGGGCCATTGAGCGTTCCATGAAGCTCTTCCAGGACACCATCTCAAAATGCAGCTGTGAGGATGATATACCCTCTGCTGCCAGGGAACTGGTTGACGACCACCTCAGGAGGAACCGGAGGATTCCTGGTTTCGGTCACAGGTACCATAACGCCGATCCCCGCGCCATCAGGCTCCTTGACCTGGCCGAGGAGTACAGCTGCATAGGACCCCACACCCGCCTGGCTATGGAGGTCCAGGAGATACTTGTTGAGGAGAAGGGCGTCCGGATGAACGTTGACGGCGCCAACGCAGGAATACTCTCGGACATGGGATTCGACTGGAGGACAGGAGCAGGATTATTCATGATAGGACGCCTGCCAGGACTCATATCCCACGTATACGAGGAGAAGGTCAGGGAACCCGCCTTCAGGAAATTCTTCGACATCGAAGAAATACACTACGACGGAGAAGAAGAAAGAATAATAGGAAGTTCAGAGAAAACACTTTATGGTGTTGAAAAATGCAGGACCCATACGAGAGAGCCCGGAAAAGAGTGAAGGAACTTAAGGAATTCTACATGCACCTATCTGTTTTTGCAGCCGTCAACCTCACCCTTTTCCTCATAAATCTTGTTTCAACCCCCGGACGCTGGTGGTTCTACTGGGTGACGGTATTCTGGGGTATAGGACTGATATGGCACGCCTTCGGCGTATTCATAGAGGATAGATTATTCGGGAAGGAATGGGAGGAGAAAAAGATAAGGGAGTACATGGAGAAGAACAAAAAATAATTTTTTTCTAAACCCCCAGATTTCTAAAGGCTTATTCAAAATCAAACTCTTTCTCCCGTCTTCTGAAGCGTTCAGGTGTTGTGGTCCTTGGAATGTTTCTGTAGTACTCGCCTGCCGTGTCAAATATCTCTATGGATATATCCGCAATCCTCTCAAGGGTTTTAACGATCCTTGAAAGGGAAATATAATAGGTTGAACGCTCCTTATCCTCAAAGGGTGTCTCCGCCATCTGAGTCGCCACACAGTTAAGGGCGCTCTTCTGGACCCTGTGTATCTCATCTTCAAGGGACATGAGGCGGCCCTTGAGTTCAAGCTTCTCATTCAGAAATGCTTCCATTGCGGTTTCCAGCATTTCAATGGCGATGGAAAACATTTTCCTGAGGTAATCCATCATTGCAGGGTCAACCTCATAGGCCTCCTTTATAACAAAGTTCGGCATTATTGCAGAGTGGTCACCTATCCTTTCAAGGTCATAGGCTATCTCGGTGAAGTTCATGGTCTTGCTGAACTCTGAGTATGGGTTCATTGATATGGCGGTATCAACAGACGCCCTGACCTTCTCATGCATCGTGTTTGTTATGTAATCCATCTTAAGGGCATCATTTGCAAGTTCCTCATCGTATTCCTCAAGGGATTTAAAGGAAGCCCTGAGCTGTTTGCAGACATGACTGGCCATGTCCCTCAGCATCTCCTTTATGAAGAAGCTTCCAGCATATTCCCTTGAGGTTATCTCCTCATCAAAAAGATCAGGGAACTCCTCTAATCTCTTGATGTCCACTATATACGCCCTTCTCACCAGGCCCTCCTTTATGAGTGGCTGGAGGAGCTTGGTAACGTACCTTCTTGTTATCCCAAGGCGTTCCGCGATTTCATCCTGGGTTGATGGATTCTCATAGAGTATAACATCTATTATGGATTTGAGTGTTGCATTCTTTGTCTTATTTTTCATTCTCTTCAGACACCTCTTCTTCCCTTACGATAACAACTGAATCCTTCAGTATTGATATGACCATGTAACTCAGGACCAGGATCACTGCTAAAGCAATCAGGATATCAAATTCATAGAAAACCGTCCTGTAAATTGTCACAATGGGTGACTGCACATCCACAAGGCCCCTCAGGAGAATGATAAATCCCATGATGATGAGGATGTGTCCATAGGACTTCTTTATGGTCTCAGGCTGCAGAAGCGGATATATCCCCATCACCATAAGCCCGACCCCCACCGACCTGAAGAGGTTCCATGCTGTTGCCTCCTCAAGCAGGTAGAATATCTGCTGGGGCTTCCAGTAGAAATTGCCGAGGAGGTATATGGCTTCAATTACTACTATTATCATGAGGGGAATTGCAAATACAACTCTGCTCTCAACCCTTTCAGTTTTAACATTCTTGAGGGGCTCCCTGAAGTAGTATGAAAGGAGCTGATATAGCATTGACCCTATAACGGCACCTATAACTGTTCCTCCGACTCCTATCTTTGAGGTTGTGAATGCGACTATTCCTGATATGATCCCCGCCATGATTATGTCAAAGGCCCTGGTCAATGCAACCACCCTCTTCATATTTTGAGTATTTAGTTTCTCTATTAGAGAACATTAGGTCATGGTTATATTAATCCTTTGCCATGATATGCCCAGATATTGGTGATGAAAAAACATGAGCCAATTTCTTCAGCTGCATGTGCATGCTGAACACATCTAGGAGAACATCATCATACTGAATGTCTGTAGGAGCATATCCGGTACTCATCATTCTCCACACTGACAGAATAATTTGCGATCTCCCTCTTTGAACCATTCTCAGTATTTATAAGGTCCACTGCAATCATTTCATCGTTTATTCTGAGCTGGTTATGGGATGGGAATGTTTCACCCCTCAGTTTCCTTGTTGTCGCTGTTCCCGAGTTGAATGTCACCATACCCTCAATCATCCAGACATTTGGGACATGTTTGTGGCCGTTAAGGACAAAGTCAACGCCGTATTCATTAAGAAGCCTTAGAAGATCCCCTGAATCAAGGAGTATGTTCCTTTCACGACCGGTGTTGGGTATGGGAAGGAGGTGGTGGTGGAAGGTGACTATCTTACAGAGATGATCAGGGACTCTATCCAGCTCCCTTCGAAGCCACTCGAGCTGATCCATACCTATCTGGCCATCATTTATATCGGGTTCCGATGAATCCAGGCCTATAACTGCAAAGTCTGAGTCATGGTGGACAAACTTCCTGTTGCCTATGAGCTTCTCGAAGTGTACAAGTCCAACATTCCTAGCATCATGGTTGCCCGGGATTATGTAGGTTGATGTTATCTCCCTCAGCGCATCTGCAAAGGCAGCTGCAAGTTCATATTCATGGGCATAGCCCTCTGTTGTCAGGTCACCTGAAACAACTATGAGGTCCGGGTTTTCATCCTCAAGCTGCCTGATAAGGTTATCCTTGAGGGTGTCTGAGAAATTCTTTTCACCGAAGTGTATATCAGAAATCTGTGAAATCTTTTTATCCATTAAAACACCTTAAAATCAATGAAAAGCCTTAGGCGGGATTCGAACCCGCGACCTATGCCTTACCAAGGCATCGCTCTACCACCTGAGCCACTAAGGCACTGTATTTTAAATAATAAGGGTTGAAATTCATAGTGCAGGGGAAGGGATTCGAACCCTCGAAGGCCTGCGCCAGAGGATCTTAAGTCCTCCCCCTTTGGCCGCTCGGGCACCCCTGCATAGTAATTGATAGTAGTAAAAAGTGATATATTAATTTAACGGTCATAATAAACTGACCGTATAATAAATATGATCATCATATCTACTCATGGTGATCTCCTTGAAGCATGAAAGGTCAAGGTGTATGCTCTGCGGTGCGTGCGAAAACGTCTGTCCATATGACATAATCGAAGCCGGAGCGAAGCCTAAAGATGAATGCAGAGGCTGCGGACGCTGCGCAGCAGTCTGTCCCGTGGATGCTATTGGGTGTTGATGATGAACTACGATGTGGTTGTTGCCGGTGGACGGGTGGCTGGATCCATATTCGCATATCATGCTGCAAAGAAAGGGCTGAGGGTGATTGTGGCTGAAAAGAACCCTGAAATAGGAGTCCCTGTCCAGTGTGCAGGAGGAGTCAGCGACAGTTTCTTCAGGTCCATGGACATCAAACCCCTCCCTGAATTCACCTACACAAGGATAAGGGCCGCGGCCATCAACTCCCCATCCGGTGCAAGGATAATAACAGAAAACCCCATCATAAGGGGATATACAATTGAAAGGAAGGTCTTCGACAGGTACCTTGCATTGAGGGCTGCTGAAGCCGGGGCCGACATAACCGTAAATACAAGGGTGGAGGGCCTACTCCTCGATGAAGGCTCCGTCACCGGTGTGAATCTCAGGGGGCCAGATGGCAGCAGGGATGTGAGATGCAGGATGGTCATTGCAGCGGATGGCATCAGCTCCAGGGTTGCCAGGATGGCCGGACTGGACACTCGATTCAGGCCAGAGGACATCTGCTCCTGTGCCCAGTACGAGATGGTGGGTGTTGATGTTGAGGATGATATGATGGAATTCTACTTCGGTAGCCAGGTGGCGCCCTCAGGTTACCTCTGGGTGTTTCCCCGGGGCGATGGGAAGGCCAATATAGGACTGGGTATGCGGAGAAGGAGCTGCTCAGAAAGGGGGCCCCTCCATTACCTGAAAAGATTCACGGAAGGAATGGGATATCAGAGGACAGAGTTTGTTGCTGGTGCAGTTCCTGTTGGAGGTCCTGTGGAGAAAACATACACAGATGGCATCCTTGTTGTGGGTGATGCTGCAGGACAGGTAGACCCCCTTACAGGTGGAGGCATACACATCGCAGCAGAATGTGCAAAAATAGCGGCAGATGTGTCTGCAGATGCAATAGAAAGTGACAGGACAGATAGCGAGTTCCTTTCAGAGTATCAGAGAAGATGGTATGATAAAATCGGGCGCAACCTTAAAAGATCACTTAAATATAGGAGGGTCCTTGATGATCTTGGTGACGATGAACTTGATCAACTCATAGGATCCTTAGAAGGAAAAGACTTAAGTTCAATCTCAAAGATATCTCTTCTGAAAGCCCTCAGGGAATATCCTTCAATAATTAAAATACTGAAGGAGATGCTCTGAAACTAATAATTCTAAAACATATATCATTACAGGTGATTCTGTGTTCAAAGCTGGAAGGGAAAGGCTGTACCTTGCAATTATACTGTTAGCTTCATTCATAGTGCGACTTATACAAGCAGAAACCTCTCATTTGCAGGTAATGATGCCTATGTACACCATGATATCGTGATGAGAATCGTTACAGAGGGTCCCGGAATAGTTTCACATGACATCCCGTCACTTATGGGCCTCAAAGCATATGCATACCCCCCATTATTCCATCTGATAGCCTCCGCACTATACACGGTATCAAGATCAGACGCCGTATTCTTTCTCCTTCCTGCATTTTTCGGAACGGCAGCCGTCCTTGTAATCTACATGATCTCCCTTGAGATCTCGAGTAACCATGAGCAATCACTCCTATCAGCCCTTCTTTTCTCCATGACCCCATCCTTTGTTACAAGGACCTCCACATTCATGCCTGAATCCCTCGGTATTCTGCTATTCACCGGGATCCTGTGGATGATTGTAAGATACATTAAAACCGTGCCGGGGTACCCGGATATCAATAACTTTGAGCTTGGAGGGTTTCTGAACCTCTTCAAGGGTAATGCGAGGTACCTCCTTGGAGCTTCAGTTATATTCATAATGTACCCCTTCACCCACAGGGGGTGGATTTTCCTTGCAATCGCGGTCCTGATCCTTATTGCCACATTCCTGACACCCTCATTCAGGAAAAGGCCCCTTGAATTTGGCTTGATATTTGCAGCCATGGTAGTCTTCCTCGTTGAGTTCATAGCATTCGCTGCAAGATTTCAGGCCGTGCCTGTTACAATACTTGGATTCCCAAAGTGGATGGGAGTACTGCAGCTTGTAGTTGGACTCTACGGCGCCCTTATTCTTTTAAAATCCCGGAATCCTGTTCATCGATTCCTGATAATCTGGGCGGCGGTCTTCATGATAATAGGAACCTACTCATTCAGGTTCCGAGACCCCTACGCGGCAATACCCCTCACACTGATTGCCGGTTACGGACTCATGTCAGTAATCATGAAAATAAGGGATTCTGAAGTCCTAAAAAGGTATCCTCTCCTTAAATGGGACATCGGGCCTTCGCTGAAGAGTGGGGCGATTCTGCTCCTGATACTGGTACCCGTAAGTCAGGGCGCCGCCATGGCATACTCAAACGTAATCACACCGAGCCCTGAACAGATCTCTGCATTCAGCTGGATAGAGAAAAACACGCCTCAGGATGCTGTTTTCATGGCAAGAATCAATGAATCTTATCTTTTAATTGGGAACACCCATCGAAGAGACGTTCTTCTCTGGAATACGGTCTACAGGGGTTTCATGGGGGATGCTCCATCCGTAAAGGAGAACCGGATGATCCAGAAGGAGGTCTCAACAATCTTTGATTCCTCGATACCCCCAGAGGCCTATTACCTCATTGAAAAAAACAATATAAGCTACCTGTACCTTACAAGGAATGATCATAAAAGCGGTATAGGTCTCTACGCCCCCTACGACCCCCACTTTAAAACTGTCTTCGTGTCGGGGGATGTCTCGGTTTACCGCTACATCAGAAATCCGGAGCTTGAATCAAATACATCAGAAATAAGGCCCCAGAATAACAGATACGGTGAAATTATAGGCTTTATCGAAAAATTCTGGAATGGCTACTCATATTCAGAGGCTGGTGGTAATGGATACAACGACCCTGCAAGGGACCTCGAGTTCGGCAGCCTCTTTAAGGGTTCATATGAAAGTAACGCCATGATAGCAGCTCTCTATCTCCAAATGGGGGATGAAACAGGGGATGCAAGCCTCACAGAGAGGGGGAACTATCTCATTAAATGGCTGTCTTACAGGCAGATGGATAACGGTTCATTCCCCGCTGGCATGCCCCCTGCAGAATATACACTCACGACAATGCAAACCATTCACCCATTAATGGCTTTGAAATCAACTGAAAGCAATGAGATTGTCAGCAAAGGTCTAAGGTTCGTTGAATCCCAGACTGAAAAGGATGAAATCAGTATAGCGCCCGGCAAAACCTCTTCCACAATCCTTGGACCGGATTATCTCAAACTCAAAACAGAATCCCAGGTATCCGGCATGAACCCCGAAGGTAAAGGGGAAGTTGTGAACTCCATTATCCGGGAACAGGGCTTTGATGGTGCCTGGAGTTCCAGGGAATACGAGAACATCGGAATACTGAAGGGACTGGCACTTTACTACATCTCCACAAAGGATGAACAGGTACTTGAATCAGTTCAGAAGGGTGCGGAATGGCTCAGGAACCACCAGAACACTGACGGATCATTCCAGGGTGATGGGGAGGAGGATGTATACTGTTTAAGCCATTACTCCGATGCAGCCCTGATCTACAGCGTTGCCGGGGACAGCGCATCCCTTGAGAGAACACTCAACCATATCACTAAAAGGGGCGTTAAAAACGACCCGACACCCCTCAGATCCTTCATGACCCTCATATGGGATATGAAGCTGATATATGGTGATGACAGGGCCCTTGAGATTGCAGGTAAAACTCTCCACGACTGAAACACAAAATTTATTTTTCATATCCTCCAATTTATTATGGGGGATAATTCATTGGGATCTTCTATAAACACTGAGGTGCTCCTCAGGAGGGGGGATGTTTACGGCCTCATGGAGGCCCTGGAAGATGATGACTTTACCGTCAGGAGGGATGCTGCCGAGGCCCTGGAAACTCTGGCAGATGAAAGGGCCCTTGAAGCCCTTATCAGATCCCTGAGATATGAGGAATGGCAGGAAGAATATCCTGTGCTTACAGGGGTGAGGGCGGCTTCAGCGAGGGCCCTTGGAAGGATAGGAAACCCTAAAGCCGTTGATCACCTCATAATGGCCCTTGATGACACCGACATCGACGTTAAAATAGCGGCCATCAGGTCCCTTTCAGGGTTCCCTGAGGAAAGGGTCTTCGAAGCCATAAGGAGATTTATAGACCATCCCGACGAGAACGTCAGGAAAAATGCTGTTTGGGCCCTCATAAAACTGAACCCTGAAAGGGGGCTCAGGTATGCCTCCATGGCCCTTTACGATGAATCATGGGTTGTTAGGAAGACTGCTGCCAGGTCAATGATAGGAGTGGCAGACGAGGGCTACCTGGACATCCTCATTGATAAACTTGGCGACCCTGATTCCGATGTCAGGAGACAGGCTCTTCTTGCAGTTGTGAATATAGGGGAGGCAGCTGTTAAGCCACTCATCCAGAAGCTTGAAGATCCCTCCTGGCAGACAAGGGCCATGGTTGCGGAGGCTCTTGGTGAGATAGGATCAAAGAAAGATGTTAAACCGCTTAAAGGGATGCTTTCCGGGCGTAAAAGGGATGAAAACCGTTATGTCCGCGGTAAGGTAGCCGAGGCCCTTGGACTCATAGGCGACCCTGAAGCCGTCGAGGCCCTCCAGAGGGCCGCGAAAGACCCCTACCCCTTTGTAAGGAGGAAGGCCCGTGCAGCCCTTGATATTATTGATGCCAAACCTGACCTTGAGGTATTTGATAACGGGGAGCTGAGGTTCAGGTACCCCCGCTTCTGGGATCTCAGTGAGGCCAGTGAGGATGAAAGGCTGGTTGAAGGATCATGGGACGACAACCTTGAATTCGTTATAAAGCGAAAGGAAGTTCCTGAAATCACTGCAGAAGAGTTTTCAGAAGTCCTATTTGATGTACTGGTTAGGAAAGGATTTTTTAATCTTTCAAGGGATATAATAAGAATTGATAATGAACACGGGTATATAATGACGGGTGAAACAAAGGAAAAAAGGGTTATTGTATTTGTTTTTAAAAAGAAAATGAACATATACTACATCTACTTCAGGGGGCCCCTTGAGAGAATCAGGGACTCATACCGGTATATCAGGGTGTTTATCAACACCCTCCATGCTTAACCATGGCTTCTCCTCCAGAGACTCCTCATCCACTATTGTCCCTGACCCATCCACTAACTTTTCCTGTAAAACTTCATGGCCTCCTCAAGGATGTCGCTGAACTCCAACCGGTCATTCAGTTCCGCAAGGTCGTCCACTGAAATAAGCTTGAGGACGTTCTCCTTGCAGGCGTCAACGCACGCCGGGATGATGCAGTCGGCGTCCATGCAGAGGGTGCATTTCTCTGCAGATCTCTTTTCAGGGTCCATGACTATCATGCCAACGGGACATGCCACCATGCAGAGCTTGCAGAGTATGCATGCGTCTTCATCGATTACAAGGGCCCCGTCAACCTCCCTTATGGCGCCAACAGGGCATATGCGTGCGCATGGTGCCTTTTCAGGGTGGCACTGGAGACAGAACACCGGCATCTTATTTCCCTTCTTTGCCCTTGCAGTTCCATGGGTGTTCCTGCATGCATTGATACAGTCATCGCAGCCACTGCACCTTGCCGGATCAAGAACCATCAGCATCTTCACAGGTACACCACCTACTCTGATGCGAGTTTCTCAAGGAAATCAGGTATCCCTGATGAGTCCCTTGGTCCTACAAGCACCCGCCATCCGGTATCATCCTCTATCTCACCACTTGCCGGTGCTACAAGGCCCGGTATGATGAGGACCTTGTTTTTAACCCTTTCCTCTATCCCGGTATCCTTTATGAGGTCAGCCACTGCAGGACCGTTGAGCTGGCCCCCTGCCAGGGAAACATCCACAGCCCTTCCCTCTGTGTCAAGGACAAGGAGGTAGGCTGTAACATCCCCTGACTTGAGGTCCCCCTCCACTGTATAGTATGTGAGGGAGAAGTTAGTTGTCAGTATAACAGGTGAATCCTCATCCACCTCTCCGAACTCATATACGCCAGGGTCGACGGTCTGCGGCTTCCTTGGATCAGTGTAGAGTCCCTGTCTGAGTGTTAAAAGGGGCATTAACTCCCATATCTCCGTGCCCCCCAGGATGAGGATGTCCGCGTACCTGTTCATGAGGGTTGCTGCCACCGTAGCCTCCCTTATGTTTTCCTCCACAGCATCCCCTTCTCCTGAGAGCCTTGAAAGTGCAGGTACCCCCAGGATCGGGAACCTGAAGTCTGCATCACGCTCCTCAACTGCAAGCCGCCTTATCATTACGAAGTTGTCAATTGTATCCCCTATTCCCTCACCCGTAAATGTGCCAGGGTCAAGGATAATGTCAGCAACGCCCATTGAACGAAGCTTCCAGGAGAGTCTCTTCATCCCTTCAAGGTCGCCCGGCGCAAAGAGGACGACGGGGCATTCATATTTAAGTGCGAGTTCTGCCATTTCATCCAGGTTCTCCTCTGTTGCAGCATAAATGATGGGTCTCTGGTCACCCACCACCCTGAGGGCTGCCTCCATTGCCTCAGGGTTGAAGCTGCACAGTAGGAGGGGATATCCCATTCCTCCAAGTCTTTCTGCCGCTTCAGCAAATTTTTCAGGGCTTCCTGACTTATTTCTCAGGGCTATTCCGTCAAGTGTCAGTGTTTCCCCTGTTCGTTCGAAGCTCAGTGTCTGGATATCCTCGGCCCTCCCCATGAATTCATCCTCTGGGAGATCATCCGGTAAGTCTATCACGAGGGCTGTGGGGTTGTAGTATGTGAGTTCATACCTATAGAGGACCTGATCCCCTCCTATAGTAACCTTCCTGTTTTCAGGGCCGAAGCTGATCTCTTTAACGGCCGGTGCAAGCAGCTCTTCAAGTTCCTGTCTTTCATCCCCGCTCAGCTGGGGGCAGTCATCGAGGGTTAGCTCCTTTTCAATGAGTTTTGTGGCAAATGCCATGCATGAAGCCTCATTACATTTACCACAGTTGCTCTTTGGCAGTAAACGATACACATCCATAGCAGTGACCTGCAATTTTAAAACCTCCTAATAATCCAGTTCTGTTATCCATTCCCTCAGGTCAGGTGTCTCTGCAGTCATGTATTCCCTTGTGAAGGTCTCCCCTATTTCCCTTAGAAGCTTCACGGATGTTGGGTGAAGCATCATGAATATGTCCACACCTGACAGCATCATAGTAAGTCCGGTTACAATCTCCCACAGCGGACCCCTGTAGTCGGTGGGTCCCCATTCATCCTTCTTCATCCATGCCTCCCTTGAACCCCAGGCATTGGTTGTCCCTGAGGACATTGGCATCTGCAGATCGGCGTCTCCCTTGAGGGCTGCAAGCCTCGTCCTTGTTATTACGTCTATGGAGAACTCTATACCGTAACCAAGTGCACATGTGGTGGGGTCCATGACAATGTCCTCCCTTGTAAGGCCCTCCTTCATGAGGTACCTGTTGAGGGTCTTCTGCATGTTAACGTCGGTGATGGCCCATGACAGGACGGCATGGTTGTAATCAATGGCCGCCCTTGCAACCTTCCTGTAATCAAGGTCAAGGTTCGCTGATGCCAGGAGGCACCTCTCACCCTCGGCGGCCTCCGCGGCCTTTTCAAGTACAAGGGGGTCCTTTTCAGGGTCTCCTGATCCTCCAATTACAAGGGGGACATCCACGGCCTGGAGGACCTCCTCAATGTCCCTTGCAGCGTCCCTTGGTGATTTGTCCATGACCTTTGGCCCTGTACCTATCAGGTGTATTGTGACCATGTTGGCACCGTACTCCTTCACAGCCTTCCTTGCCCAGTCACCCGGGTCCTCCATCACGTCACTGAAGTGTTCCCTTATCGGCCTTGGAAGTCCCGGCATTGGTATGTCAAATACATCGAAGGTTACGACTGGAGGGTTTGGCTGGGGCTCCTCAAACCTGTAAAGGGCCTTCTGACCTCCAAGGTAGACAGACTTTCTTGTTCCATCCCCCAGCTTTACCTGGGCAACTTCGCCTGGATAGGATCTTACTGGCGGGTTGAATTCTTCTTCAGGGAGTGCTTCAACCTTCTCCCTTACTTCAACCGTCTTCTGGATGGCCTGCTGGACTGCAGGCATCATGTAGAGTTCAAGTTCATCAACGTCCATCCTGAACTCCTTTATTTCAATGGATTTTGTGTTCTGAAGCAGCTTCAGAAGCTCCGTTAATTTATCCATAAACACACCTCTATAGATTTAGTATCCTTTCAGCCACCTTCTTTATGGCCCTGAATGATGCGGAATCTTCAGGTAATTCATAGAGTGGTTTTCCCTCCATATCATACTCTGATACCAGAGGGTCCTCGGGTATGACGCCTATAACCTCAATACCCTCCCTCTCCACGCCCTCTTTCAGTCTTTCAAGGTCCTCATCCCTTACCCTGTTGAGGACAAGGAATATCTCCCTGAAGCGTATTTCAAGCTGTTCTGAGAGTTCAAGTATTCTCCTTGCAGTCAGCACCCCCCTCTTTGAGGGGTCGGTTACAACTATCATGACGTCAACGTTCTGTGTTGTCCTCCTGCTGAGGTGTTCCAGACCTGCTTCCGTGTCAATTACGATGTAGTCGTAGTTACTGGCTATGTTCTCAATTATCTTTCTCAGCATTGTGTTAACAGCGCAGTAGCAGCCGCTTCCCTCGGGTCTGCCCATTACAAGGACGTCAAAGTCCTCTGTTTCAACTATTGATTCCATCACACGATAGTCAAGCATGTCCCATTTATTTGCTGATGGGGGTATCCTGCCCTCTGCGGTGTCCCTCTTAAGCTGTTCCCTGACATCACCCACCGTCCGGTCAACGGACACACCCAGGGCCTCTGGAAGATTTGAATCGGGGTCAGCATCTATTGCAAGGACATCTGCCCCTGTTGATGCAAGTATCCTTATAAGGGAAGCTGAAAACATTGTTTTTCCGGTTCCGCCCTTTCCACTGACTGCTATTATCACAGGATCACTCTTGACCTATTCACGTTTTATTATCACGCTTTCAGCGTAGATCTTGGCATTTTTGAGGATTATTCTGAATCCACCGGCAACTGGGACGCTCATTTCAGGGGATGAAACTACGGGTACTGTTGAGGGGGCCTCTTCCATGGTTATCTCTTCTGCCTCCTCCTCCTCTTCAGCCTCGGGTTCAGGTTCTGCAGCCGCCCTTTCAAGGACAGGGTGGCCCTTCTCCCTTAGGAACCTCCTGATCTCCTTTATGGATGTTGCATCCTCCTCGGTTGCTATCTTATCCCTGAGGTCCTCTGGAATGAATTCTATTAATGAATCCTTGAGTTCCTTTGGCATCCACACTATCCTTGAGTATCCTCCATCTGCCTGGAGGAATTTCGGTGACCTCATATATTCCAGGCTGAGGCCTGAGAATCCTTCAACCTGTTTTCCGCCGGAGCACTGGCCTGCCATCGCCGAGAATGGTATTCCCAGAGGTGTTTCTCCCCTGAAGTCCCTGTTCACTATACCTATACCGTCCAGTTCGGGTATGTAGAATGCCACTGCCTCGAAACATCCGCAGGATGTGTGGGGGTATCCGAATATGCTGTGAAGGTAGACCCTCTCTGTTGTTCCCTGTGAATGTTCTGCAACTGCAGCGTTAATGCCTTCATATTCTCCCTTCTCTGCGTCAAGCACTTCTCCCTTTTCAATCTCAAATATTGGTCCCTCAGGATCCATCTTGTATGCTGCCCTGCAGTCGAACCAGTTTATTGCTCCGCACAGGGCTGTTCTGTCTGGTGTCACTGCACATACATGGGTGGGTGCAAAGGACTGGCACATCAGACAGCCGTAAAAGACATCAACATCCTCGTCTGAGAGTTCCCTTGCCCTGGAGTCCCTTAAATCATATTTTTCCCTTGCGGTTTCAAGGAAGGATTCAACCTCCTTTTCATCTGTGATTATGGTCACGGATATTGACTCTATTATGGGGAATTCCTCCCTGAAGAGAACCGAGAGTGCCCTTGCAAGGTGTTCAAGTCTGAATCCTGCATCCCTGGCCTCTGTGCTTACACGGCACCATATCTGGTCCCTCTGGTTGAGGTGCATGAATCCCTTGACATAGTTGCAGAGCTCGTGGACCCTTCTTTCAATAACACCCTCAAGTTCCTCCTCAAGTTCCCCCCCACCTATCTCTATGCTTATGGCAAAGGGGTAGATCTGGCCCTGTTCCATTTCAGGGATGTCCGGCCCTATAACCTCTATCTTTCCATCCTCGACACTGTCCTTTACCTGAACCAGCTCGGCTCCTATTGATTTGGGGCCTGCCAGTTCAACGAACATGTTTGCTGATCTTATCCTTTCCCCCTCATGCATTGGACTTACATCAACGGGTATGTCTTCAAACATTGAATTCCTCCATCAATCTTCATGCATCTTTTCAAGGTATCTGAACCATTCCTCATCATCCATGTTAGGGAATGATGCATCTGCGTTTGAATGGAATGTTTTGCATATTGTGAGTGTCTTTATATGTGGTGCGAAGTGTTTCAGGGTTGACAGGCCCTGGGATGCGATGTAGTATATGCATCCTATGAATATCACGAGGTCATGCTGACCCTCACCCCTGACACCCCTCCATTCAGGGTCCTTCAGGAGGTTGGTTATCTCAACTATGCCGTAGGGCTCTGTTTCAACACCCCTCTCATTGAACACCCTGAAGGTGTCTGCAGTTGTTACAACAGGCAGATCCCACCTTTCCATTATCTTCAGTGTGTGGTCAAGTACTGGCTGGCGTTTTGCAAGGGGACCCACCACCATGAGGGGCCTCTTGGCCTTTTTGATCATCATTACGGCTGTTTCAGGGGTTACGAGCATTGCCTGCTTTGGCCCTGCTATAACCGTTGGCTGCCATGGTATTATACGGTCATTCATGGGATCACCCCTTCTCCATTTCCATAAGGGATGGTTCCTTTGGAACCTTCCTTGGCTTCCAGTTTTTCTCTTCAAGTATCTTCATCACGTCCTTCTTGTAGACTATCGGGATGTCCTTCTCTGTCCTTATGAACTTGTCGATGTCGTCAGGTATCGTGCCGAAGTACTTCCTGTGGAGGTCTATGTAGTTACTGAGTTTCATCTGGCGTCCCTTTGGGGTGTCCGTTGGCCTTATGCAGAGCTTTGCTATCATGACCGTGACCTCCTCCCTGTTTTCTGCGGCGTAGAGGAGGTGTTCGGGGGCGGGTTCGCCGTCGATAACCTCTCCGGTTCTTAGATCGTTGAGTTTCCATTTTTCTTCATCATCGGCCCTTCCAAGGAATAATCTGCGGTATTTTGATCCGTGGGGTCCGAGTACTACAGGTATCCCCCACCTGTTGACACCTGTTGCTATTGCAGCCGCCTTCTGGGAGTATGCGCCCCATGCAA
This sequence comes from Methanothermobacter wolfeii, assembly GCF_025397995.1. NCBI lineage: Archaea > Methanobacteriati > Methanobacteriota > Methanobacteria > Methanobacteriales > Methanobacteriaceae > Methanothermobacter > Methanothermobacter wolfeii. The sequence goes on along the minus strand of NZ_CP104550.1, from coordinate 244,988 downwards.
CTCCACATGCACCGACACGGTTGAGTATGTAGTCTGCTATCTCCTCAAAGTTTCCCTCAAGGGGTTTCTGTGCGAATATGTTTGCTATCTTTATTGCGGCACCTGAAATGTGGGCATTTGAAACGCAGGACCCCATATTCACGAGTCCCTTTGCATCAAATTCTCCACCATATTTCTCATAGAGGGTCTGTCCGTCTTCATCCCGGTATTCGCCTATGGACATTGCACCGCAACCGGTTGTTACCACTATGTAGTTTCTCTCAAGGAACTCCTTTGCCATGAGGGCAACATCCTTTCCGCCCGCAGGGTAATTTGAGCACCCTACGAAGGCCACCACGCCAGGGATGTCGCCCAGTACTATGGGTGCCCCTACACGTCTTATTTCAACGTCCTGGGCAGGGCCCCTTCCTGCCCTTATTTTGTATTTCTCGTCCTTGACCCTTCTCTCACCGGCCTTTGTGACCATGGAGACTATGGGTATTCCCCTTTCGCATTCCTGTTCGCATCTTCCGCAGGTGTAGCAGAGCTCCTCAACCGCCATTTCCTCGAGCTGGCTGAGGTCTCCCTCTGCAGCCTTCTTCACAGCATCCATAACAGGCAGGCTGTTGGGGCATGCACGCTGGCACCAGCCGCAGTCGGTGCACTCTGATGCCAGTTCAATTATTTCCTCCACATCTGGAAGCTTCTTAAGGGGTTTTCTTTCCGGGGCGAGTTTAATTGCTGTTTTAACAGCCACTTCACCCACCTTTTCAGGGTCAAGGATGAGTGCACCCTTTATGTTTCCCTCGATGAGGTCCCTGACGATCCTATCAGGGTCCTCGTCTGTCATGTCCGGGAGGCCAAGGCACATCTTATCGGTTGTTGCAATCACCGCGGACCTGTTCTTGAGGGCCTCTTCAAGTACGTCCGTCCTTACGCACTGTTCGTCAACAACCACCACGTCTGCAACGCCGCTTCTTATGAACCGCAGCTGCTTTGACAGAGGTCCCACAACCTTGGCTGCATCGTTGTACCTTGTTATGTCGATGGCTGCGCAGCATATCCCGCAGACCTCCACATCCTCTTCAAGTCCCTTTTCATCAAGGTAGTCCACTATATCCGCACCAGGGAGTACATTGTGTCCTATGCAGAGGACAACCGGTTTTTCTGTGTCTATTGTCCCGAATCCGAGTTCAATGAGGGGTGCGTCCTCATCACCCTTTGGAAGGTCCAGGGCAACTATCTGGGCTAGATCCGCAGCCTCCCTTGCAAGGTCATCCATGAGGCCTGCATGGAATGCCTTTGATTCGAAGTCCTTGCTGTCACCCTCCTGTCCTGTGTGGCATGCTGATAGGAGGTGTGACATCTGCTCTTCAACGTAATCCATGACCTCCCTGAGGTCCCCCAGGGTCCGGGGTCTTTTACCCATGACTGTCCTTGTTATAGGGGCCTCTATATCCACATTCATGCCCAGGTCTATCTCATGGTCTTCCCCGAGTTTTTCTATGAGGTGTTCTAGGAGGTGCCTTGCGTGTCCTGCATGTGCTGCTGTCCCTATCAGGCATGCCAGGAGCACCGTTCTTGCCTGCTGGGTGGCTGCGTCTATACCGCAGGCTCCCTTCTTCCCCAGCAGTTCGCACTTACCATAGGTACACAGACAGCACATATCACAGAAGGGTGCATAGAAGGGTTCGTATCTTTCAAGGAGTTTCATGTCCCATGATCTAAGGTCAGTCACATGGGGCATGGGTTTAGGCCCCCTGACTTCCTCAGGGGGCTCCTCCTCTGTTATTACTTTTCCTATGGATATCTGGATGTTCTTAGCATCCCAGAAATCCCCTTTCAGGTCTTTGGCTTTTTTTGATTCAGGTGCCACATCTATCACCAGTATTACTAAATCCCGATTGGCAATTATTAATGATTTATAATGATGTTTTTCATTTTATGGAAAAGGTATATAAATTTTGTGTATTATGAGCAATAACATAAAATCCTCCTGATTTTTAATAATCCATCCCATCATCTCCTTAAGGTCTGTTTCCCCCTATAGATTTCAGAATACCTGCAGGGAGGGTCCCTTCACCTTCCTGCCCTCAGACTGATTATTACTGTAATATAAATTAAAAGAAAAAATAGTAATACTCATAATAAGCTTTATATTATATAAATCATGATATAGGTCATGGAAATCATAATAATAATTTAAAGGAGGCGAATATTTTGCATATCCCCGATGGTTTCATACCATTCCCCCAGTATCTCGTATACTGGATAATAGCCATTGTAGCCCTCTACTTCAGTCTGCAGTGGGCTAATAGAGATCTTAAAGAAAGACAGATTCCGCTATTTGCAGTTCTTGCAGCGGGAATCTTTGCAATACAGGCCATGAACATACCGATACCATGGGGTACCAGTGGCCATATGGTCGGAGCTGCCCTTGTTGCAATAGTCTTTGCAAGCCCATGGGCTGCCGTGCTCCTTCTATCGATAGTACTCATACTTCAGGGACTCATATTCGGTGACGGTGGAGTCACAGCCCTGGGTGCCAACATCTTTAACATGGGCATCATCGGTGGTTTCACAGGTTACTACCTATTCAGGGCAACTAAATCCATTGGAGAAGTTCCTGCAGTTTTGATAGCATCATGGGCATCCATATTCCTTGCTGCAATCGCCTGTGCAGTGGAAATGTGGATTGCAGGGACATTCCCGCTGAATGAAGGCCTTGCATTCATGGGACTGTACCATGCAGTCATAGGCCTCATTGAAGCCGCGATAACGGTCATCGTTGTCCTTGCAATAGAAAACGCCCGCCCGGATCTCTTCTCATTCAAGAGCTGGGGAAAACCAAAAGAGGTGGCTGCAGAATGAAAGCCAGAGACAAAAAGTTCCTGATTGGCGGCCTCATAATCGCCCTGGTGATAGCTGTCCTTGCACCATTCCTTGCCTCTTCAAACCCTGACGGACTTGAGAGCACTGCTGAAAAGCTTATGCCAAACCCTGAAACCGAGCCCGTTCTTGAGTCACCCCTCCCTGATTACACATTACCTGCGCTGGGTGACAGTCCCCTTGGAGGGGTTATATCACTCGTCCTGGGCACAGTCCTCGTCCTTGGAGTTGCATATGGAATAGGTGCCATATTCAAGGGTGATGCAGGCGAAGAGGGAAATGAGAGTTCGGAGGATTAAAATCCTCCATTTTTTTTCTACAGGGGAAGTTGAATGGAAGACCTTGTAAACATTGAAAGGGAAACACTCAAGGAAAGCCCCGTCCATGGACTTGATGGACGGGTGAAGCTCATCATAACATTCATGATAATAGTCTATGCTGTTGGAACCAGCAATATCCTTATTCTTGCCATCATGGAAGTTTACCTTCTCACATTGATATTCATCTCAAATGTATCCCTTTCCTATGCTATTAAACGTCTTATCCTCATACTGCCCTTCGGGGGCTTCATAGCCCTATTCCAGCCCTTCATAAGGCCCGGTGATGTTATATGGGCAGGTCCCCTAGGACTCCAAATCACCATGCAGGGACTCAATTTTGGATTGCTTCTACTCTCCAAGATCACCGTGAGTGTAACAGCGGTGATACTCCTATCCTCAACAACATCCATGCAGGAACTTGTTGGTTCGGCCAGGAGGATAGGGGTACCCGCGGATCTCGCCATGCTCCTCAACCTCACCGTAAGGTACCTGTTCTTCTTCTACGATGAACTGGAACGTATAAGGAACGCCCAGAAAACAAGATGCTTCGACATATGGAATGAAAGAACACCCTACAGGTGGAGGCTGCGGAAGGTCGGTGAAACCATCGCCATGATGTTCCTTAGGGCATATGAACAGGGCGAAAAGGTTTACCTCGGCATGCTGAGCCGGGGTTACAGCCCTGAAAGCAGGATGTACACCATACACTCCAGGATCAGCAGGGGTGATGTGATATTCATAGCAGTGAACATTTTCCTCCTTGCAGCCCTCTACCTGATCCAGCCGGCCGCCGGATAACAGAGAGTGAACATTCCCCGGCACCGATCCAGGCAAAAAATGAAACTTCCAGTGATGCCAGTATGATAGAAATAAAGGACCTCAGCTACAGTTACCCTGACGGCATCCCTGCCTTAAAGACATAAACCTCAGGATAAAGAAGGGGGAGCGAGTTGCTGTGATAGGACCCAACGGTGCCGGTAAATCAACGCTCCTTCTGCACCTCAACGGTATACTGAAACCCAAAGAGGGCAGCATCCTTATTGATGGGGCTGAAATTGACTACAGCAAGGATGGACTGATGAAACTCCGTCAGAGGGTGGGTATAGTATTCCAGAACCCTGATGACCAGCTATTTTCACCCACCGTGTTTGAAGACATGGCATTCGGACCGGTGAACCTTGGACTTGACGATGATGAAGTTGAGAGACGGGTCAGGGGATCCCTTGAAGGGTTGGTATGGGTGGATATGGGGACCGGCCCCCACACCACCTCAGTGGCGGTGAGAAGAAGAAGATTGCAATTGCAGGTATCCTTGCAATGAAGCCTGAAATAATGGTTCTTGATGAGCCAACCGCCGGACTTGACCCCCAAGCAGCCGATGACATCATCGACACACTCCTTGAGCTTGGCAGGGATGGGATAACCGTTATCATCTCCTCCCATGATGTTGAAATAATAAGCCAGTTTGCAGAACGAATAATCGTACTGAACGATGGTCGGCTAATTGCCGATGGGGGGTCTGAAGAGATATTCAGCCGCCCTGAAATCATCAGAAGAGCGAATCTCAAGCTTCCAAAGACTGCCGACCTCATGAACCGCCTCAGGAATGCTGGATTCAGGGTTGATGTTAAATTAACAGTTGAGGATGCATACCACGAACTCCTCCATACCCTTGGAGAAAAGAAGTACCATGAACTCCTCCATGTCCTAGGGGAGGAGAGGCAGCATGAACTCATCCACCTGCTTGGAGAAGAGAAATACCATGAACTTCTACATGCACTGAAAAAAGATTAAATTTTGAACTTCAGTCACATCATCTAAAAAGACTAAAGCTTCGGCTCCAGTCTCTTTATCATGAATGCCATGAAGCCCACCAGGAGCGGGAAGAGGAAGAGGTATATGAGTATGATGGCCATGGGTGGTAGAACCGGTCCCATAACCGTTGATGCTGCAAGGAGCATGACAAGGAATATAACAGGGCCCAGGATGGCCAGGAACATGTAGATCATTGTAAAGGAGTTCAGTTTCTGGGAGTAATCCTTGAGCTTCATCCTCATTTCATATGCTATATCATCTGCAATTACATTGAGGGTCTTTGAAAGGTCACCACCACTGTTAAGTGTCCTTGTAATCTGGTAAACAGCCCTCTTAAGACCATCCGATTCTATCCGGTTACTCATCTCAATAAGGGCGTTCTCGGTTGTCTCACCGTATTTGATTTCCTCCAGTGTCCTTGCAAACTCCTCAGAAAGAGCCCCGTAACCTGACATTGCAACCGACCTCATGCTGTCATGCAGCCCCAGCCCTGACTTGAGTTCAGTTGCCATCTGACGGAGGGCGAAGGGGAGCTCCCTTGATGCTTCAGTGGAACGTTTTCCCTTCCGAAGGTTGGGGAGAAATATCATGATCATGGCCATGAAAAGGACCGCCATCATCACCGCAAGTCCTATTTCTATTCCAAAACCAAGGATGACCATCACGACCAGTAGAATGGCGCCGGAACACCCTCCAAGTATCATGATGAGTTTGGGGTCCAGCTGTTCCTTCTCCTCCTCCCTGAGAAGTTCCTCAAGGGAAGCCCTCTGATATGTCTCCCGGGTAACAGAATCCTCCCTTTCCTCGAGTCGTTTATCGGCCTCTATAAGCCCCTTGAATACTTCTATCTCCTCAGGAGTCATTTTCATTCGACTTATAGGCCTTAAAGATCCCCTTTTACCCAGGAACCCCTTTTTTGGGGAAAATTTTCCTTTGAAAAGTCCTCCTCCTGATCCAGATCCTCTCCCGAATACTCTTCCCGGTTTTCCTACCGGAGGTTTGGGGGGCTTTATCTCACTGATCTTCTGGACTGGTTTCTGAACACCCTCCCCAACCTTCTTTGAGGATTTAAGGGTCAGTCCGCCCAGTTTATCAAATAAGTCCTTGATGGATGCCATGATATCATCGCTCTAGAGAATGCTGTCCAGGACACCGTCAGGGTCCCTGTAGTACTCGTTTATGTAATGCCCCACCTCATCGATTGACCTTATGTTCTCATCAGCCATGTATTCAAGAACAAGTCTTCTCCTCTCGATCTCCTCTTCAATCTCGTTTATGCTGATGGCCCTGAGTTCAGCTATCTCCCTGAGGGTCTGGCTTGCTATTCCAACATATTCAACCTTGTCTGTTACACTGTTCCACTCGAAGACCCTGTTGAGCTGGACGTTGCCCTCCTCCATACCCACAACCTCGGCAACCTCAGTTATCCTCCTTATGGAGCCTCCCTCAGGCCTGTACATCCTGTTCTGCATTATAATGAAGTCCAGGGCAGGTATCATTATCCTCGGCACATTCATCGGAGGGTTTATGAGACGGGTTATGGTCTCCCTCGCCGTGTTGGCGTGGAGCGTTCCGAATCCACTGTGCCCTGTGTTAAGGGCTGTGAAGAGGGTTATGGCTTCACTGCCCCTGACCTCACCGACAATCACCCTGTCGGGCCTCTGACGGAGGGAGTTCTTAACCAGGGTGTCCATGTCAAGTTCACCCTTACCCTCAATGTTGGGTGGTCTTGTCTCCATCCTTAGGACATGGGTGTGAGGGAGCTGAAGTTCAAGGGTGTCCTCAATTGTTATGATTCGCTCGGTTGGGGGTACGAATGCTGATACCGTGTTGAGGGTGGTTGTTTTACCTGAACCGGTACCCCCTGCGACTATTGCGTTGCAGGGTTTGACACCAAGTCCATCTGTGCACACCCAGAGGAATGCCGCCAGATGAGAGGACATTGTCTTGAAGTTTATAAGGTCAACAACCGTGAAGGGGTCCTTCCTGAACTTTCGGATGGTGAGTGTGGAGCCATCAGGAGAAACCGGGGGAATTGTTGCATTGATCCTTGAACCATCAGGTAGCCTTGCATCAAGTATCGGTGTCTGCTGGTCAATACGTCTGTTTACCTGCCTTGCAATGAGGTCTATGATGGCCCTTATATCATCGTCCTCCTTGAAGACGACGTTTGTCAGCATCATCCCCATTTTACGGTGGTAGACAAATACTGGCTTGTTGACACCGATTACCATGATCTCCTCAAGGTCATCGTCCTTGATGAGGGGGTCAAGTTCACCGTATCCAAGCATCTCCTGGGAGATCTGCTTGGCAAGTTTATCAACATTGCGAACCCCCTTCATTTTAAGGAATTCCTTAACCTCCCCCATGAAGGTGGATTCATCGATCCTGAAGTCCTCCCCCTTGGATACGGCAACTTCAACGAGTTTTTCACGTATCTCATTGAGGAGTTCCCTTTCCTTCTCAGAGAACTTTGGAAGTGAGACCTTATATTTTGGTATGAGATCCCCCTCTATGATCTCAACATCCTTTATAGCTGGACCTCGTGGTACGGGCTTCGGTGATGGTTTTTCAAGCACCTTTTCAACCTTAAATGATGATTCATCTTCCTTTGAAGGTTTTTCTTCCTTATGAGATGTCTCATCATCTGCTGCAAATTCTCCAAGAATCTCCCTGAGAATTTCCTTCCTTTTATCCCTCATGTTATCTAAAGATTAATATGTGTAGAATAATATTTAAGGATATGTCAGTTTACTGCCCTGTCTGTGGTGAGGTCCTTGATGGCTGTGATGCAATCATAAGAAAAATCGAAGGATTATATGATCCATGCCCGCTATGCACTCCCCCTGGACTGAGCAGGTTCAGGTCCCTTATGGACCAGGTGCAGGGTTCAGGGGAAGTCTGCGGGTGTGGAAGGAGGCACCTTGACTCTGTCATGGCGGATGTCTGCAGTATAATGATATCCTCTGGACTTATTGGCCCTGATTCCAGTCTCAGGGATGCTGGCGTGCCCCTCATAACACCTGCATTTCCACTCGGTTCGCCGCCGTTTCTTCCTGAAAAATCTCTTGTTCTCCTATCACCAAAGGTTGACCGTGAAACGGCCAGAGAAATACTGAAGGAAGTTCCTGAGGTGAAGGGTGTTATGAGGGGTGACCCTGGGAAAACTCCGGGGATCTTCAACTCCAGGGCAACCCCCCATGTCTATGAACTCCTTGCTGGCTGTGATATGAGATGTGACTTCATGAAGACTCCCTCTGGAGGTTTATGCATATACCGGAGGCAGAGCAGACTCCATATTGAGTTCCCATCCCATGAAAATCCAAAGATAAATGCTGTTGCCAGGGAACTGGAATCCAGCACGCCAGAAAGTGTTGTTGATGCAACCTGCGGTCCCGGCACCCTTGGAATATTCTCACTGCTCTCAGGGGTTGGAAGGGTTGTTTTTAATGATCTATGGGGCGATGCATGTGATATGACACGCCTGAACCTTGAGGTCAATGGATTCAGTTCTGCCAGGAAGACAGGAGGAAGATCCTTCAGCATATACAATATGGACATAAGGGACCTCCCCGATGTCCTTGATGAAAGGTTCGACCTCTGCATCATCGACCCCTTCCCTGGTGCTGACCTCAAAGAATTCGCAGAAGCCGCCAGAAAACTTGCAGAAAGGATTCTGATAATACAGTGAATAAAGCCAGCTTCAACCGTTTCAAATTAAAGCTGAAGGTACCCCCCAATGGACTGCCTGTCACCCCTTTAAATCCCTGTATAGATGATGATGGCCGGTATGATGAGTACACCCATGAGGTGTGATTTGCTCACCCCCACAGAGTGTGGAAGAAGACCGAAGGCTGTTGATGCTATGAGGGTGGCTGCAATGAATGGGATGCTTGCACCCTCCTTTAAGGTGAAGAAGAGGATGGATCCCACCATGAATATCATGACATAAACCGATATCCTCCCATAATCCACCACCCCCTCACCCGGCAGATATAATCCCCTGCCCTGAGTGCTATGATTGATGCTGCTGAAACAGCCAGGAGTGAAGCTGATATGAAGAGCATCAGATGGGCGGTGTCCACCCCCTGAATTATCTGGGAGATGTAGACCGCGATTCCGCTTCTGGGATTACCTATAAGGTAGAGTGTAAGTAGCGAGAATAGTGCGTCCGATGTGTTAAGACCGCTCAGTGCAACAATGAATGTTTCAGGAGAATCTTCTCTTGCCCCTGCAAGTGACTGTGCCAGTATTCCGCCCTGTGCCGGTCCGAAACCAGGGAGAAATCCAAGTAGTGTTGATGCAAGTCCACCTGCAGCCACCGCCCTTAAAATTTTTCCATCAACAGTTACTCCCTCGAATTTTCCCTGTTCCGGTATGGATGGTTTCGAACCCAGACTGTAAAGGATTGTGCTGAGGCCGGAAAACCCTGTGAAGAGTGTCATGAGCCCAAGACCAGGGGATAATGGTGTGCTGAACACCTGAAGCCCCATCAGACCTGAAAACATAAAAAGAATCACTGCCCAGAGCATGGATTCATAGTTCCTGCTGAGGGTTATCAGCATGTAAAGTGAAACAAGAACAAGTAAAATCCACATGTAAGGTTTTATAAGTCCATAGAGTGGTGGGAGTACAATGAAAAGTGGGTGTAACATGATTAAGGTCAGTATAATGCCGCCGGCAGCGCCGATGGTTGCAAGCCTCACGGCCTCCATGGCCCTTCCCTCAAGGACCATACGGTGGCCCGGTAGAACCGAAAGTGCGGTCCCCTCATCAGGCACTCCCAGAAGCAGGGAGGGTATGAACTCAAGGAGTGCGTGTGTCACAGAGAGAGATAATAAAAAAACAGCAAGAAATTCTGGTGAAAATAAGCCAAGGATGTATGATGCTGATGAAAAAGCAAAGGCTCCCACGGTGTTGACATGGACCCCAGGGATAAGGCCTGTTAGTACTCCCACCAGAATTCCAAGAAAACAGGCAAGAAGGATATCGAGTATCCCCATCACCATAAAGGTCTACATTAACCTTCTAACATCAGTTACTTCTATGTTGCTTATTCCTTCAATGCCTGCAAGGTTCTCCTCTGCGGCCTCTGTTCCTCCCTCAGCGTCATCAACAACGACCATCACATTGAGGGCCACAAGACCGAATGCTATGGGCTCCTCATCTATCCTGTGAAGCTCTGTGCCCTCGGGTATCCTTGCCCTGACCTCCTTCTTGAGGGCTTCAAGGTCAACTTCAGGGCTTTCTGGCATTAACTTTATTGTTGCTACTACCTCTCCCATGAAATACCTCCAGAATTTAGTATTAATTTAATACATATTTATATCTTATTATGGCCCTTCGAAGCCACACTTGCACCTGTAGGTGTGTCCGAAGGTCCTGCACTTCTGGCACCTGTAGATCATCTCACCGCACATTGGACATTCAAATTTCACGTATGTCTCAACCAGAGGTATCTCCTGTTTACAGGATGTGCATTCCATCTTGGACATCTAATCACCTCTTATAACTGTACATATTCCGGCTGAAGCACCTGCCCTTAAAATGGATAGCACCCTGGACGGATATTTCCCATTCACAACGTAACAATCAGATTTGAATTTAATTAGAAGTTCAGGTAGTGCTTCATCCACTGATGTCTCACCAAAAGATAGTAAGTCTTTAGCACTTATATCATTTATAAGTTTAGCATCACTGGCAGGTGGTCTTTCAGTATATATACCATCTACATCAGTTGCTATTAAAAGTTTCGCTCCAAGCATGTGGGCCACTGCAAGTGAAAGGGAATCAGAAGTAACCCTCCATGAATGTTCAGCAGGATCCGTGTAGCGTAGAAGCTGGGAGGGTAAAAGAACTGGAGTAAAACCATCATCTATAGCATTTCTGCATTCCTGGAGGGTTCTAACGGTCCTGGAAGAATCCACAAGGTCTGATAGAAGCCTTCCTGTAATATCCATGCACAGAATAGCCGCTTCATGAGTAGCGGATGCAGAGAATCCCTTCCTTTCATCATGGTGTCTCACCATATCAGCAAAGTCTCCGCCGCCACAGATCACCACAGATTCCTCCCCCCTCAGTTTTTCAAGTAGAACCGCTGCATGATCCGGGAAGAGGCTGCCGCCTATCTTCACAACCCATTCCATGGAATCACCTGCTCATAGCAGCTTAAGCTCCCCTGTTATCCTGTCTATTCTCTCATCAGTGTCAGGCCCTATGCCCAGACATGTTACTGTTCCTGCAGGTATCTGGGTATGGCCTGCATCACGCACAAGGTAGTGTGAAATGTCCGTCCTCCGGACAGCCTCATATATCTCCATCAGTTCTTCAAGGCCGGGTACCGAGAGTACAACCTTTTTTGAGCCTTCCATCTCCCATTCTCTTATTTTATCAGGGTCTGTTTTTTTGTATGATCCTATAGAAGCGTGACATGCCTGAGCAGCGATTTTACCTCTGCCCATTCCAAGATCTGACCTTACTATTATGACCTGTTTCATTTTCACACCTGTGGCGGTTTTATATTGATCATGACTAATAACGATTTCCACCATCCACCCCATCTGGAAGTTGATGACCTTCATATGACCCGTGCGGTGCCGGTGCTAACCCATGAGAAAGAGCCGGTCTGTATCATGGTTACAGTGAAGTTCATGGTACCGGTGGAGCAGAGAATCGGGAGGGGAATGGAAAATAATGCTGAAAAAACGATAAATTTAAATACTATGGATTTAAATATAAAACTGAGGTGATATTATGGCCGAATTACCTATAACACCAGTTGGGAGAATAATAAAAAATGCCGGTGCCCAGAGAATAAGTGATGATGCAAGAGAAGAACTTGCAAGGGCCCTTGAAGAAGAGGGCATGAAAATTGCAAGAGAAGCAGTTAAACTTGCAAAACACGCCGGCAGAAAAACCGTGAAGAAATCAGACATCGAACTGGCCGTTAAAAAAGTATAAATGGCCAGATTTTTCTTATTTTATTCTTATTTTCCATTAACCCTACACAGCCATAGGCAATTTTTATTAAGCACCACCACCATAATCAGTTCACTGATTCTAACTTCTCACGGTGATAAAATTGACCAGGATTTCAATACTTGACCATGACAGGTGTCAGCCAAAGAAATGTAATTACGTGTGCATAGACTACTGCCCTGGAGTGAGGATGGGTGAGGACACGATAACGGTGGATGAAAAAACAAAGAAACCATTGATATCAGAGGAACTCTGCTCGGGGTGCGGTATATGTACCAAGAGATGCCCCTTCAACGCGGTTAGTGTAATAAATCTTCCGGAAGCCCTTGAAAACCCCGTGCACCGTTACGGTCAGAACCTCTTTGAACTCTTTGGACTGCCCTCTGTAAGCGAGGGTGACGTTGTGGGACTCATGGGCCCCAACGGTATAGGTAAATCAACCATAATAAGGATACTCTCGGGTGAACTTAAGCCCAATCTTGGTAACTTCCAGGACCCGCCGGAATGGGACGAGATAATAAGCTATTTCAGGGGCTCGGAGCTCCAGAACTACTTCAGGAACCTCAGTGAAGGTAACGTGAAGGTGGTTCATAAACCACAGATGGTTGACAGGATCCCCCGTTACGTTAAGGGGCGTGTTGAGGACCTGCTGCTGAGCATAGGATCAGAACGGACAGACGAGGTCATAGAAGCCCTCGAGATCGGGGGTATAATGAAACGTGACATTTCAAACCTGAGTGGAGGAGAACTTCAGAGCGTGGCGATTGCCGCCGCAGCCCTTCGTGAAGCAGACTTCTACTACTTTGATGAACCAACATCCTGGCTTGACGTCCGTCAGAGGCTGAATGCAGTCAGGGTTATAAGGTCCCTTGCAGATGCTGGTAAAGCCGTGATGGTAATAGAGCATGACATGGCCGCCCTGGATGCAATGTCAGACTATGTGCATATACTCTACGGTAAACCCGGAGGATATGGGGTTGTATCAAACAGGAGGGGCGTCCGTGTTGGTATAAACACATACATAAAGGGTTTTCTGAGGGAAGAAAACGTGAGGTTCAGGAGAGAGGCTATTGAATTCAAGGTCAAGCCCCCAAGGGTCAGTGATGAGGGAGATGTCCTTGCAGAGTACTCCTCAATGAAGAAGTCATACCCTGAATTCAGCCTTGAGGTTGATGAGGGGACAATATACTTCAACGAGATCATAACAGCCTTCGGCCCCAACGGTATCGGTAAAACAACCTTTGCAAAGATCCTTGCAGGGGTTGAGAAGCCGGACACAGGGAAGGTTAAGAAGAATATAAAGATATCCTACAAGCCCCAGTATCTCTCCTCAGACTACCCGGGTACGGTGGATGAGTTACTCTATGAAAAGGCTCCGGGATACGGTTCAAACATATTCAAGAGCGAAATAATGAAGCCATTCAACCTTGAGGAAATCCTTGATAAGAAAGTTGAGGAGCTGAGCGGGGGTGAACTCCAGAGGCTTGCCGTTGCAGTCACACTGTCACAGGAGGCTGATCTTTATGTCCTCGACGAACCAACAGCATTCCTTGATGTTGAACAGCGCCTGATGGCTGCAAAGGCCATAAGGAGGATAGTAGAGGGACGGAATTCATCTGCAATGGTCATAGATCATGATATAATATTCATCGACTATGTCTCTGACAGGGCCATGGTATTCAGCGGTAAACCCGGTTTTAATGGTCATGCAGGAAGCCCGACAGAGCTGAGGGAAGCCATGAACCGTTTCCTGATGGAGGTGGGGATAACCTTCAGAAGGGACAAGGAGACCAGAAGGCCCAGGGTTAATAAGATCAACAGTTTCCTCGACAGAAAGCAGAAGGAGCTCGGGGAGTATTATTACCTCAAGGCCGAATAACTAATTTCTATTTTCAGGGTGAGAAATGTTCAATATGGGAAGCTTTCCTGCTAGATTTAATAAAAAAAGGAATGGTCTGAAGAAAATCAGGAACCCTAATTTGAAGGCCTCAGGAATTCCATGACATCCACAAAGTTCTCTGCGAATATCTCAACCTGTTCCCTGGGTATTGAGAAACTGAGGCGTATGTACCTGTCCCCGAAGGCCCTGCTTGTGTAGGCGCCCTGCCTTACAAATATCTTCCTTTTAAGGAGGTAATCTGCAAGGTCAAGGGGGTCAACACCTGTTTTGTGGATGTCTATTGCCATCATGTTCCCGCTTGATGGGTAAACAGGGATGAATGCACCGTCAACCTCATCAACGGCGTCCTTTATTATCTTCTGGTTCCTGAAGGTTGTATTTCTTATCCTGTCAACCCACCTGTTCTTTGATCTGAGGGCTGCGATTGCCCCTGCCTGTGAAATGACATTTGTGCCCAGATCATTTATAACGATACTCTTTATGGATTCGATGAGGTCTGATGTTGCCACAATAGCCCCTATCCTCAGACCTGCCATGCCATATATCTTTGAGAAGCTGTAAACGGTTACCGTTTTCTCAGGGGCATAGTCTGCTGCAAGGTGATGGTCCATTGCAAAGTCCCTGTAGGTTATATCATGGAGGAGGTAGATGTCATGGTCATTGGCTATATCTGCAAAGGCCTTTATCTCATCCTTTGTGTATGATGATCCCAGGGGGTTCAGGGGATCGATGAGTGATACCATATGGGTGTTCCTATCCATGTTCTCAAGTACAAGTTCGGGTGTTAATTTGTAGCCACACTCCCTGCTGTAGATTGGAATCGAGATGACGCTGCATGCGAATCTGCTTGCGAAGTTGTCAATTATGAGGTAGCCAGGATCACATGTTATGGCGTTATCTTCAGGTTCAAGTATATCATTCATGCAGAGATAAAGGGACTCGGTACCGCCGGCGGTTATAAGGGCCTCGAAGCCATCCCCAAGGCCAAGGTCCCTTACAACAAGCTCCTTGAGTTCAGGGAACCCCTCCGGCGGAGGATACTTGCAGTAGTTACCCTCATTTATACAGTCAATCATGGCTTCCGCTATTTCAGAATGATCATGGAGATGGTTGGTGTTCTGACCCATCCATATCATTTCTTCATCCTTAAAAACATAGTTGAAAAACTCATTTGTTGTTTTAAAGCCATTAGGCGATACCTTAGCGGCCTTAGCATATTTTTTAGGAGAAATCATTTTATCACATCAGCACCAGAGCATATACCATGAAAGAGAAGCAGGCTTCTCTTATTACTCAGAGGCTGAACCTCAAATCATAAGCTTCATTATTCCAGTGTCTTATATCATATTAAACAAACCACTTAATAAACTTTGTTCAGAAAACAGGGGGCTGTAATAAAATGTATCCTTTAAATACTACATCATATGATGCCATCGGCCACGATCCTGAACCCTGTTCTCAGGCCCTCCGGCCTGTTCCTGTGCCTCCTGAGTATGGCCAGCCTCTCCCCTGGTGAATCCCCCATCTCAAGTTCAACTATAACCTTGGACCAGTAACGCAGGACCGTTCCACCAACAGGGTTAACCCGGTCCTTTCCATCATTCCCTGTAATTGAATATATCTGGTTTGTTATGACGGCCGCAAGGTCGAACCTCCTTGCCATCTGAAGGAGGAGGAACATCTGTCTTCCAAGATCAACATTTAAATTTGAGGTTTTACCCTCCTTAAGCCTGTAAAGGGCGACGGCAGAATCAAGGACCACCAGTTCAGTTGATTCGCCATGTGTCTTAAGTAGGGATGATATCCTTGAGAGGATTTCTCCCTGTTCTGTGAAACTTGATGGTTCGAATACGATTATATTCTCTGCAACGGTATCAAAGAACTCTCCTGAAACCTGTCTTATCCTCTCAACTGAGATTCCACCCTCAGTATCAATGAAAAATGCCTTTTTACCCTTCCTTGCAGTTTCAACAGCAAGCTTAATTGCTATATTCGTCTTACCTGAACCTGGAGGTCCGTAGAACTGGGTTATGCCCTTCTTTTCCACTCCTCCACCCAGTATTTTATCAATTGAAGATTCAGTCGGTATCTTCCGGTTCTCACCAATCTCACCTAATGTCTTCATCTGCCCCATCACCCTGAATCCGGAAATCATCTCTCCCTGTATGTCCTAAATTCATTGATCTTTCCATGCACCACCAACACATCAATCCATAATATCCTTGAGGAACTCCGTGCCGCCCCTCCCCATTCTCACTATCCTTGGTGGATGAACCGTAAGGTCAATTACAGTTGACGGCTCCATACTGGCCGGAGCCCCTCCATCAATGGCCATGTCAGCGTCAGGGATATCCCTGATTATCTCATCAAGTGACGCCCCCTGGGGTTTGCCTGAGATGTTTGCACTTGTACTTGTAACAGGAAATTCAGCTGACAGAAGAGTGCATACCTTCTCATCCGGGACCCTCAGGCCAACCTTCATTGAACCCGCAGTCAGGATATCGGGGATTCTATCATTCTTCTCCAGTACAACCGTATAGGGACCAGGGAGTATCCTCTCAATTATCTCCATTGCCCGGGGGGATGGCCTCGAAAATTCAGGTATCTCCCTGACATCAGCGAGACAGATCGAAACCGGCTTATCCGGGTCCCTCCCCTTGATTCTGAAGAGCCTTTTTACCGCCCTATCATCAAGCGCATTAACACCAAGCCCATAAATCGTGTCTGTAGGGTATATTACAACCCCGCCATCCCTCATGATGCCTATGGCCTCATCAATCACGGTCCTTGATGGTCTATCCCTCTTAATTTTTCTGATAATCATACCAACACTCAGAGTCCATTTATTGCACATTCAGATGATTGAAGAGTTCAGCGACCCTCAGATTCATGTGGGTTATATCTGGAACATGCTTTGGTGGTTTAATAATTCAAGTTATATATCTGCATTTATTATAAATGAAAGTATGTTAAACCAGTTCAGACCGATAATCAGAAAGTTCATTGATCCAGTTGCAGAGAGAATCGCGATTCCAGCAGATTACATAACCCTTTTAGGATTCCTTGTTGCATGCGCATCCGCAACCATGTATGCCTCTGGAAGCCTCCTTAATGGTGGTCTGCTACTTGCCCTGAGCGGATTCATCGACGTCCTCGATGGTGCCGTTGCCAGGAGCCGGTACACTCCAACCAGATTTGGAGGCTTCCTTGACTCAACACTTGACAGGTTTTCGGATGGGATAATAATTATCGGTATCACAGCAGGGGGGTTCACTGGGGCCCTCACGGGTATGCTGGCCCTCCACTCGGCCCTTATGGTGAGCTATGTTAGGGCCCGTGCAGAATCTGAGGGTATAGGCTGCAGTGTGGGTATTGCTGAGAGGGCTGAACGCCTAATAATCCTCCTTGCAGGATCCATCACTGGATACATCTATGGTCCATGGTACATGTCAGCCGCCATAATAGTCCTCATATTGCTCGGATACTTCACGGTGCTCCAGAGGATTATTTATGGCTGGAAAAAAATGAAGACCTGATCTCAGAGGCGATTTTGGGGTGAGTTTATGGAATACGCTGAGCGAATAAAAAAGGACCTTGAGCTCCTTGAGAAAAATTTAATGGAAATGAAATCCATAGAATTCAGCAGGGATGAAGAGGCTGTGATTGAGAGGGCCCTCAATTACAGGGATGACTCCATCTACTACCTTGAAAAGAAGGACTACCTCACATCCTTTGGATGCATAACCTATGCACATGGCCTTCTTGACAGCCTCAGGATGCTGCACAAGCTCATATAATGGGATATAATGAAATTCTTCCTCAGAGAGAGTAAAGTTGAGAAGTATGGGCGGGAGCACCTTTTAAAGGTCAGTGAATGTTACCTGAAACTCGAAGAACTCATGGAAGCATTCTACCAGGGAAACTTTAAAAGGGTTTCTGAACTGACAAAGGAAATAGCAATAACCGAACACGAAGCCGATGAGATAAGAAGGGAGATGGAGATCGAATTCTACGAGGGTGCCTTCCTGCCCTTTGACAGGGAAGACCGTATAATGCTTGTTGAGAGCATAGACAAGGTTGCGGATGTTATTGAGTCAACGGCCTTCACGGTATCCCTGGGACAGGTATCGCTCCCCCCCGAGTTCAGGGATGATTTCAGGAGGATGATGGAAACCATCAAAGGCACCATGGAGGCCCTCATAGACTGCGTTGAACTCCTTGAGAAGGACCTCGGTGAGGCCATGAAGAAGGCCCATGAGATTGAAAGGCTTGAGGACAGGGCAGATATCATTGAGCGGGAAATCATAAAAAGACTTTACAGTGCCTACAGGGAAAATCAGATCGGTGTTGTTAAGTTCCTTGACCTTAAGGAGATAATAAGAAAACTTGCAAATATAGCTGACAGGGCCGAGGATGCCTCAGACCGTGCCCTCATAATGGCGGCGAAGAGAAGGGGATAAATGAAGCTTAAAATGGCTGCAGAGGACCTCAAATACCTGCTTAACAGGGGTTACCGTAAGAGTGTTGCGCTCAAGTTTGTTGCAAACCATTACCTCCTCGGGAGGGATGAAAGAAATTACCTTGCAAGGTACGTTTTTCCTGACGACCTGATAAAAGTCAGAAAGTCCAGGATGGTTGGTCCCGACTCCCTCAGTGGTTCTTCTGTTTTTATTGATGGATACAATGTCCTCATAGGCACCGAGAGCGTCCTATCGGGTTCAGGTTTTTTCATTGCCCAGGATGGTTATTTAAGGGACGTCAGGGGGGTCTTTGGAAATTACAGGATAACTGAAGGCACATTCAGGGCCCTTAGACTCATAATTGACTTCCTCGAAGACTCCGATGTGGAGAGGGCTGTTTTCTATTTCGATAAAAACGTGAGTCACAGTGGAAAGCTCAGGGGCATGGTGGAAAGTATTATGGAGTCCAGGGGACTTGATGGTGTTGCCGTGCTCTCCCCTTGTGTGGACAGGAAACTGAAGGGCCATGAGGATGGTGTTGTTGCAACAAGTGACGGGGCTGTGATTGACAGCGTCCGGCGGGTGGTTGACATACCACAGGAAATACTTAAGAAGAGAAAAATCAGGTGACTGCCTGCAGAAACCCAAGAAAAAAAGGATTTAAGAGGGGTTATTCAATATCCTCGAACCTGTCCCCGAGTTTTTCAAGGACACCTGGTAGTGATGTGTACTCCATTTCATCTGATGGGAGTCTGTGTGGCTCAAAGGGTCCGTGTCTCCTCATGTACTCTGCGACTTCAGAGGCGAGTGCCCTTGATCTGTCGAATGCAGGGTCATCAAACATGTCGACAGGTCCCACGAGTTTGCAGTCTGCAACCTGGAATCCGAGACCGATAACCCTTGGGGGTCCATCGAATCTCACCGGAGTCGCATCCCTCTGGGCGACCGGCATTAGCGGACCGTTGTGTGATCCCCTCATCCATCCACCGACAAGGTGGGGGAATGCGAATGGTTCGACGACTTCACCTGCAGCAGGGAAGCCTGACTGGGCCCTTACAATTGCAACAGGGTCGTCCTTACCGATGTATTTACCTGCCATGAGGTTGAGTCTCTCTGTACTTACAGATGCTGCGATTTCACCATCATCCCTTCTGTGTATCTTCTTTATCACATAGCGGCTGATTGAACCCAGAAGGGCCAGGAGATCATACATCTCATCAGGACAGGACATCTTAACCTTCCTGTGTTCCACGACATCAAAGACCTCGAATTCGTATCCGTTGTGGAGTGAGGGGTCAATTACAAGGCCTGCAGTGTTGAATGGGTCTGCGAACATCCTGAAGAGTGGCAGGTTAAAGGCTCCTGGTTCTGTTTTGTCACAGCAGAATATTATCACAGGGTCGCTTGGTCTTTCCTTAAACTCCATCTCCGCACATCCAGGCCCCATACCCTTTATGTTACCTGAGAATGTGTCTGAGAGCAGATCCTGACCTGCACCATACAGTTTAAGGCTTCTTGCTACATCTGTAGCCTCCCTGAATGCGTTCCATGCTGTCTGGTGGACTTCCTCGTTTTCTTCACCGTTGCGGTGTGTCATTATAAGGTCAATGTCATCACCGCAGTTGGTGATATAATAATCTTCAAGGATTCCTGTCTCCTTTGCCTCTGCAAGGATCTGGGAGCATTTATCCTTAAGGGCCTCATGTGCAACAGCATGGCCTGCTACGCTTCCAACGTCTGCTTTAATTACACTAATGGTTGTTTTCATGTATTACACCTCCAGAAAATAGTGAGTGAGTTAAACATGTACCTATATAAAGATGGCATCTGATTACTTAAAAAGTTATCCACATAGATCCATGATGGTGATTGAAGCTACATTATCCTTTCAGATCCGGATTCAAGGACCCTTATGATTTCATTCTTGAGATCAATATCCCGGGCTGCATCCAGAACCCTTTGCGGGTCTGCTGCGGTTGACGGGTGTGCCGGGACCGCGCTGCATCCTCCGTCAGGGATTATTGATATATCGTAGGTTCCTATCTTCCTTGCAAGGTCTTCTATTTCAACCTTGTCCATTCCTATGAGGGGGCTGAGGACTGGCATTTCAACGTTCATCCTGGTTGCAAGGAGGTTCGGGAGCGTCTGGGACGCCACCTGTCCAAGGCTGCTTCCATCCACTATTGCAAGGGCTCCCTCTTCACGGGCAACCATCTCAGCCAGGGTGTACATTCCCAGCTTACAGAGGACGCATGTCATCCTTTCAGGACCGCTTTCACGACACTTCTCAAGGTATTCCCCGTAACTGAACGTTCTGAATTTGAATTCAACTCCTGCAGAGTATTCAGCAAGTTTTTCGGCTATCTTTTCTGTCTTGTCCCGGGCCTCGGGGCTGGTGAAGGGTGTGTTGTCCATGTGAAGAGCTATGACCTGGCATCCCCTCCTCATCATGAGGTAAGCTGCAACCGGTGAATCAATACCCCCCGAGAGAAGTGCAACCACCTTTCCCTGGGTGCCTGCAGGAAGACCCCCGGGTCCGGGTATTACCCTGTGGTATATGTAGGTTTCCTGGTCCCTTACCTCAATGTGGATCTCCATGTCAGGGTTTCCAAGGTCAACCGAGGCCCCTGTGTTCTTTAAAATAACCGATCCTGCGAACGCCGCCATCTCCTGGCTCGTGAATTCATGCTGACCCGTCCTCCGGCACCTTACCGCGAAGGTGGTTCTGGTGTTTATAAGACCCTCCGATCTGAGTTCATCAGTGTACCTGCGTAGCGTGTCTTCTATACTCTCAAATTCTGTCTCTGTTGTTACTGCTGGTGAAAAGGATACGAGACCAAAGATCTTTGAGAGCCCCTCAAGGGCCTCCTCCATATTATCAGGGTAGATGAATATCCTCCCATTCCTGACGGTAGCCCTGCAGTCCAGAGCAGATCTTATATTGTGAACAAGTTTTTTCTCAAATCTTCTCCTCACTGAAGGGCTTTTAAGTCCAACCTCACCGTACCGGGCCAGTATAACATCGTATGCTAAAATATCTCACACCCCCTGCTGAAAGTTCCAAGCTTTAATCTTCTCCTCATGACCTGAAAGAACCTGCAGAAATGCAATCCTGGGATTCGTGACTATGGCATCAGAAACCCCTTAAAAGGAATTCGCCGGCCTCAATCATTTCCTTCAGTCTAACTGAAAGTTCATTTGCCCTCACCCTGTCTGACTGTCGGCATATAACAGGGACCCTCCTTTCTGCTATCACAACATCCCCTGTTTCCATCTCATAGGCGCCGTGGGGACAGGATGATGCGCACATGCCGCAGCCAAAGCATTTCTCAGCATCAACGCCTTCCGGGCTTATTGCGTGTGTGGGGCAGCTCATGGCAACGGTGCACCTTAAACAGTCCCCACACCTTTCAGGACTGTATGATGGCCTCTCATCACCCACCCATACATCCCCGTAGGTTATCTCTCCAAGGATCCTTGAACGATCCCTTATATCTGCAACAGGTAATTTTATATCCGAATTCATTACAAGGAGGTTTTCAAGGACTCTTTCACCCGTCACTGGTATCGGAACCGCCACCGTGTTGAACACCTCCGGGCCTGCCGCTGTCCTGAAGCCGCCGATGTACTTGGGGCTCATCTCCTTAAGGTCCCCGCTGAGCATGAGGTTTGGTTTCATGGGGCTGCTCCTTGTACCCTCACCGAGCACGAGCCCCGCAGCGCCGTTAAGAAGGACTGCCGTGCCTGGCTTTATCGTCTCCATGGAGGGGTCGTTTTCAAGGGGGTTTATGTCCCCGCACCCTGAAAAGGAGAGACCTCCCCAGCCTCCTGGCATTTCCACCGCATTGAATATTGACTTCACCGGCTTTCCGGATGGGTTTACAAGGGCGGTGTAGTTCCTGAAGGCCATCCTTGTGCCTATGATTCTTGCTGTTTCAAGTTCATCTACACTTATCTCTGACTCAATGAGATCTCCATCACTGGATCTCAGGGTGACCTTGACCGCAGCCCCCCTGAGTATGTCCCCCAGGAGGAATCCACCACCATAGTCAGGGTCATGGATGCTGTGGCCGGTGCCATAGAGGAAAAGGTCAACCGAACCCAGGTTCTCATTGGGACATGGTCCAGGATAGGCAGGGACTCCGTTAAGGTGTACTGAAGCGGCCTTTCTGAATGAACCAGGTTCCGAGACACGGAAGTGCATTACAGCGGCAGTCCCTGACATTACTCCGCAGGTCCCGGTCGTGACCACATCAACATCCTCATGGGATGGGACATCCCCTTCAAGAACCATCTCCTTAAGCTCAGCTGCCGTTAATACCACTGCCTCTCCATCAAGTATCCTTTCATTTATGCTGGAGATGGTTTTGTCCAAGTTATCCCTCTTTGAACTCTTCTATAATTTTCCTGGCCTCTTCAAGGGCCCCTTCAACCCTGTCCTTCTCTGGTCCGGCTCCCTGTGCAAGTCCAGGTCTTCCTCCGCCTCCGCCGCCAAGGACCCTTGCAGCCCCTGATATAACCTCATTTATCTTCATCCCCCTCTTTACGGCGTCGTCTGATGCTGCTCCAACCAGTTTACCGTCCCTGTTTGCCAGGACCGCTGCATCAGCTTCATCTACAAGTTCAAGGGCCATTTTCTGCATTTCGTCCATGTCGGCGTCGACGGTGGCTATTATTACCCTGAACCCGTTTATTTCCTCTAAAGTCTCCTTTATTTCAAGGATCTTCAGTGCTGCAAGTTCCTCCTTGAGCCTTGACAGCTGGTTCCTGAGGGACTTCCATTCTGTGAAGAATCTTTCACAGGTACCTGGAAGCTGTGATGGTGTTACCTTGAATACATCCGCACCTGCCCTGAGGATGTCCCTTTCCCTCTGAATCAGTTCAACCGCTGCCTCGCCTGCAGAGAACTCTATCCTTTCAACACCGTCCTGTATACGTTCCGTCCTGTTGATCCTTATGAGGCCTATGTCACCGGTGCGCTTCACATGGGTCCCTGCACATGCCTGGACATCGATATCATCAATCTTAACAACCCTTATCCTTGAGCCAGGCACAACCCCTCCCTGGTAGAGTATGAAGCCATACCTCTTCTCTGCAAGGTCCCTTTCCATCCATTCCACTGAAACAGGGATGTTCCTCATGACGTATTCATTGGCAAGCCTCTCTATTTCATCAAGTTCATCCTTCGTGATCCTCCTGTAGTGTGAAAGATCTATCCTTGATCTTTTAAGGCCCTTCTGAGCCCCTGCCTGCCATATATGATCCCCAAGGACCTTTCTTGCCGATGATACTATGAGGTGGGTTGCTGTATGGTTCCGTGTGAGGGCTGCTCTCCTTCCAGCGTTGATACGGCCCCTTACACGTGTTCCTGGTTCAAGGTCAGCCTCCTGCTCTGTCCAGTGCACCACAACGTTGCCTATCTTCTCGGCGTGTTTTATGCTGAATTTCTCATCCCCCGCCTCTATGAATCCCGTGTCTGATGGCTGTCCGCCCCCTTCAGGGTAGAAGAGGGTCCTGTCAAGTATTATGCCTCCCTCATGGATTCCTATAATCTCCGCCTCGAATTCAATGGCTTCGGGTTCCTCATAGAAAAGGAGTTCCGTTGGGGGGTAATCAAGGTCTGTTTCCACAGCAGGGAGGTCCTTCTCTGTTTCATTCATCTCCGCAACCAGTGTGTAGAAGTTGTCTGGAATGTTAACCCTGAATCCCTTCTCCTCGGCTATTTCCTTTATGGTCTCGGGAGGTATCCCGTGGGAGTCATAGAGTTTTATGAGGATTTCAAGGGGCATCTCGGTCTTTTTATCCCTTTTAAGGTAATTAACAGTCTTTTCAACTATCCTTCTACCCCTTTTAACGGTCCTTGCGTAGCGGCGCTCCTCAAGGTCTATTATGTTCAGTATGTGTTCATGGTGGCTCCTTATCTCCGGGTACTTCCCTTCAAGGAAGTCTATCTGGATGTTCATAAGGTCCCTGAGGGACTCCTGCATCTCCAGCTCCTTCATGAGTCTGATGGTCCTTCTGATGAGTAGCCTTGCAAGGTAGCCCTCCTTCACGTTTGATGGTATCACGCCATCTGCAAGCATGAATGCCAGGCACCTTGTATGGTCAGCTATGGCGTATATGGATTCCATTGGCCCTATTGCCTGTTCAAGTTCGTCCACATCCATTCCAAGTTTATCGGCCACCCTTTTTCTGAGTTCTCTGAGATCTGCATAGGTCTCTATATCCATCATGCCGGCTACCTGTGCATTCTCTGCAAGTATCTTCTCATCAACACCCACACCTGTGAGTTCAACAAGTCTCTGTATCACAGGACCAAAGGATGCGTCGTAGGCTGTTGGTGTTCCCTGGGATATCCATGCGAACCTTTCAAGGCCATAACCAGTATCCACTATCTTCAGGGGGATCTCCTCCCTGCCCCCATCAGGGAGGTTCCTGTACTGTATGAATACGAGGGTTGCGAGTTCAACTCCACGGACACATACCTCATAGCATGGACCTGAGTTTCCTCCTCCCTCCCACCATGACTCGATAAAGGTTATTTCCTGAGGGTCAATACCGATGTGGGTTAAGAATTCATGACAGTAGGCTATCGTCTCATCCTCCCAGTATATTCTTTCATTCTGGGAGTTGAACGCGTGGTGACCCCCCATTGTAAAACAGGTCATGTGCCTTCCGGTTCTGCCCACATTGTCAACATCGTTAAGGCGTATGGAGGGCTGTGCAACAACAAGGGGGTTTGCAGGGGGCTTAACAAGCCCTGAGGTTACCCATGGCTGAAAATTGTATATGGATGCTCCAACAAGAAAAACATCATCCCGCCAGCGCTTTGCAAGTACAGGGTACCTCCTTATGGGTTCATGGCCCCTTTCAGCAAAGAAATCTATGAATTCCTCCTGTATCTTGTAGAGGTCATAGCTCCTGCTGGTCGCAGGGTTACCTATGAATTCATATTCATCGCAGGGCGCGTCTCCACATGTTCTGCGCTCTTTCATTGACCAGAATGTGTTCCCGCAGGATTCACATTTATACCTTTCATATCCTAGTTCCTGGAGCTGGCGAGACATGGTAATCATTGAGAACAGTTATTTAATGATAAAAATTAGTGTGAGAAAAATAAATATTTTTTGCCATTCATTCAAATGGCAGTATCATAAAAGGAGAAGTTAGCCGAAGAGAGCGCCAAGACCGGCTGCTGCTTCTTCTTCAGCTTCCTCTTCTTCCTCTTCTTCTTCCTCTTCAACTTCTTCAGCTTCTTCAGCTGCTGCTGGTGCTGCGGCTGCTGCTGGTGCTGCGGCTACAGCTGTTGTTTCCATTGCTTCTTCAATGTCAACATCTTCAAGGGCTGCTATAAGAGCCTTGACCCTTGCATCGTCCACTTCAGCACCTGCTGCTTCAAGGACGCTTTTAACGTTTTCTTCATTGATCTCTTTACCGGTTGTGTGCAATAACATTGCTGCGTATATGTATTCCATATGATCACCTCAAATATTATTTTTTTAGTTATTTATGCCAGTAAATGTTCTATCCGAAGAGGGCCCCCAGACCTGCTGCGGCATCCTCTTCCTCCTCTTCTTCTTCCTCTTCTTCCTCTTCCTCTTCAGGTTCTTCTTCTGCAGGGGCTGGCGTTGAAGCCCTTGCAGATAACTTATCCCTCAGTTCATCATCAACTGCATCCCCATTGACCTCTGCAGCTGCTGCTGCAAGTGCAAGCATCTGGGCATATGCCTTCGCCAGGAGAAGGTCTGCAGTCTTTGATGTGAGGATTGATGCATTGTATGCGAGGTTGAAGGATTTTGAAGCTGCATTCTGAATGATTGCAGGCATGGTCTCCCTGGTGTATATAACCGCATTAACTGAGAGATTGAATGCCTGTGAGAAAGCCCTCTGGATATCAGAAAGGGTCTTCTCTTCATCAATTGTCAGTATGTCTGCTGTGTAAACAGTCTGGTTTTCATATGCTGCCCTGAGGTCTATACCAACCTCAAGTGGCTGTATATCCAGTCTTGTAAGGATTCCAGCCACCTTTGGTGGTATCTCCTCCCCTTCCTTCACAACGGTATGGTCATTTGAGACCACTATTTTACCCTTATCAATCTTGGCAGGGATACCTATCTGCTGCAGTTCCCCGAGTATTGGACCCGGTGCGAATCCGGTGTCCCCCTTGGGGACAACTATATCTGCAGGGGCTATCGCGCCCGGTTTTGCAGGGGCAGGAGTTTTACTATCCTCAAGGATCTTGAAGAGTTTGAATGGATTCATATCCGTGAATATGAGTGCTGACTGGCCTTCCATATGCTCTGATAGTGACTCTATATTCTCCATCTCTTTGCCAGCGTTCTCCAGGGCAAGGCTGATCAGGGTCTTCTTGGACATTCTTATAAGTGCACTGTCACGGAGTGTCTGGCGCATCTTCTGAAGCTGCCTTGCAGGTATATCTGCAAGGTTAGCTATACCAACCACTTCATGACTTTTAATAAGGTCCTGGAGCTCCTGAACCTCTTTCTTCTTCCATTCAGCCACGTGAGCCATCTAAATCACCCTCACTACCGGGCCCATGGTTGTCTTAACGTACATGGACTTTAACTGGTTCCTGCCCTTTTCAAGTTTGCGGTCGATTGTCTGGAGGACCGCCTCTATGTTCTCGGCAAGTTTTTCATCGTCCATGTCCTCAGTACCCACCACCGTGTGAACCACAGGCTGATCCTTTATCCTCACCTTAACGGTGTCTCTGAGTTTTTTCAGGATGGGCTCCGGATTTATTGTTGCTGGCACTGGTTTAGGCATCTTCTTTCGAGGACCGAGAACAGGCCCCAGGAATCGCCCCACCAGAGGCATCATATCTGCCTGAGCCACGAAGAATTCATACTCGTTGGCAAGTTTCTTTGCCTTTTTCCTGTCCTTACCAAGTTCTTCGAGCTCTTCCTTGGTTATTACAAGGTCGGCTCCTGCATTCTTGGCCTGAAGGGCCAGTTCACCGTCAGCGATCACGGCGATCTTAACATCCTTGCCGCGCCCGTTGGGTAGAGAAACTTCCTCGTCAAACCGGTTCTCTGGTTTATTGACATCCAAGTCCTTGATGTTCATGATAACATCCATGGACTGTGTGAAGTTTCTCGGCCTTGACAGTTCCTTGGCCTTCTTCACCGCTTCCATTATCTCTTGTTTCATTATAAAATCCTCCATGAACTCAAAAAAATAAGTTCATATGGTAGGTTTAGTTATGTGATTCTCAAGATTTATAAATTTTTATGATGTTAGGAGATCATCGTAGGCTCCCTGGTCAACCTCCTTCTGGACTTCCCTGGGGTCCTTACCCTCAACGGTTATGCCCATGCTCACGCAGGTACCCATAATCTCCTTAACTGCCTGTTTGTATTCATTGGATAGCAGTGCATCGAATTTCATCCTTGCAATCTTAAGTATCTGCTCCATTGAGATGTCCGCTATCTTGTCCATTCCAGGGTCCTGTGACCCCTTCTCTAATTTGAGTTCATCCATGATCAGTGCAGTTGTTGGTGGTGTTCCCACTTCAACTTCGAACTCCTTTGTGTCGCTGTCCACGATGATCTTGACAGGAACCTTCATCCCTTCAAAGTCTGCGGTTTTCCTGTTTATCTCTTCAACAACCTGCATCATGTTAATTCCAAGCGGACCAATCGCAGGACCTAGAGGTGGTCCTGGAGTGGCTTTTCCACCATCAATAAGAATTTCAACGGTTTCTTTAGCCATTAATCAGCCTCCTTTTGTATTATTCTGATCTGATCACCTTTAACAGTTACAGGTATCGGGACCGCGGCCTCTATGAGTTCAAGGACAACCTCCTCCCTTGACTCATCTATACGTATAACCTTGGCCCTCTCACCCTTAAATGGACCTGATATCAGTTCAACGATACTGCCCTTCTTAATGGAGGATATTATTGGTTCTGGTTTAAGGAATCTCTTAACCTCTTCAAATTCTATCTCGGCTTCGCCCTCTGTTTTACCTTCCACAACACCCCTGAGGTGGGGAACCCTTATCGCAGGGTTTCTCATGTCAATTTTTGATGAGGACTCCACCAGAATATATCCTCTGAGTGATTCCGGGACGAGAATAGCGTTTATCTCAATACCGCTGTCCCTGACCTTCCTGGCCAGCATTCTGGCCACGTTTTTTTCCTGACCCACAGAGGTCTTAAGGGCGTATATGGAATTTTTACTATCTTCCATTAAGAACACAACCTTATATATATAATTCACTGTAATATGAGCATGCAGTCAGCGCCCGAGAAGCTGGGCAATGATACTGATTATGAAACCAACAACTCCTATTATTATTATACCTATACCCGTTACCTTTGACACGTTGATATATTCTTCCCTTGTGGGTTTTTTGGAAACCTTCAATACTCTTTTTGACTGTTTTATAAAATTCAGAATAGACTCCTTGTATTTCATGATTTATCCCCGCTAACGTAATATTATAAAAACAAGGATCGGGTCGGGATGAGTGATAGAGTACTCTATCACTCAAGATTTATAAATGTTTTCATTAAGTGGGGGTGGCTGGAAGAGATATCAGAATACTCCGTCTATAAATTCTTCCAGTACAGATTCATCAACTGAATCCTTACCGCGCTGTTTTTCCTCAATGAATTCCTTCTCTGCAGAAGCATGGGAACCATATATGTAGGGTGATCTCACACCCGCCACCACTATGGTTGTCCTTATGACATTCTGCAGTTCATCCTGGATCTGGGCACCCCATATTATGTTTGCATCAGGGTCCAGTTCCTCTGCAACAACCTCAACTATCCTTTCTGCCTCCTGGAGTGTGAGGTCGGAGCTTCCAGAGATGTTTATAAGGGCCCCCTTAGCATTGGATATGTCAAGGTCAAGCAGTGGACTGTTAAGGGCCTCATAGACAGATTCAAGGGCCCTGTCCCCGGATTCCGCTTCACCCATGCCTATCATTGCCATGCCTGAACCCTTCATTATGCTCCTCACATCAGCAAAGTCCAGGCTTACAAGTCCCGGTTTTGTTATCAGTTCTGTTATGCCCTTAACCGCCCTTCCAAGGATTTCATCAGCAACCATGAATGCCTTGTTAAGGGGCAGGTTGGGTGCCACCTCCAGGAGCTTGTCATTGGGTATGACGATGACGGTGTCCGCAGCGCTCTGGAGCTTCTCAAGGCCCTTCTCAGCGTTCTCCCTTCTTTTAAGACCTTCAGCGCTGAAGGGCATTGTTGCAACGGCTATGGTAAGTGCACCTGCCTTTTTGGCAAGCTTCGATATTACGGGTGCAGAACCTGTTCCTGTACCTCCTCCAAGGCCACAGGTAACGAAAACCATGTCTGCCCCTTCAAGTTCCCTGCGAATATCATCCTCGCTTTCCTCTGCGCACTCCTCTCCAACTTCAGGGATGCCTCCGGCCCCAAGACCTCCGCAGACATTCCTGCCGATGAGCAGTTTCCTGTCAGATACCGTGTAGAAGAGGTCCTGTGCATCTGTATTGATGGCTATTGTTTCAGCACCCTCAACACCAATCTCACTGAGCCTTGTCACGGTATTGTTACCCGCGCCACCTGTCCCAACAACATATATCCTTGCCCTGCTGTTTTCAATTATTTCCCTAAGTTCACTGTCGATGTCTGAATTCATTGAGCTGGAAGGTGGTTTTTCCCTTTTTTCAGATTCCTTTATGGCATCGTTAATGAATTTCAATTGCTACCCCCACAGTTATCTATAAGATATGTTATCGTAATAAGATATATTTAAAAGCAACGGTTATTCTGCCACTGATGGAGCCATCGCTCCTATTTCAAAATAAAAATCGGGTTCTGTGACCTATGAAAATACCGCCTCAAGGTTGGGGCCAGAAATGAATTTACTGTGGGGCCATGGGCACCGGAAGACGGTGGATTCACGACCCCTGTGATAAAAAGAATTTCTCACCAGAGGCAGTTATCAGCCCCCAGTACACCTTAAAGATCATGGACGGGGCATTGCAATGATCTCATGTATCCTTAGATCAAATACGCTGTTCATATGGGCCGGTGTTAGAACAACTGCTGTATCAGCACCCCATGCAGTGCCCCCGATGGCTATGACCTCCTCATCCACAGGTATTAGGCCTGCATCTGCAGCCATGATGGATATTTCAGCGCATACCTTGAATCCCTGTGAAACCATCCTGAGGGTCTCTGCCATTACTTCGACAGGGGTTACACCGCCAAATTTATTTGAAATACCCCTCCCCACTCCGCTGAGGGCATGTGAACCTGCATAGACCTTGACTCCCCTGCTGGTGAGCTTTTCCTCCATCTCAGGTTCGAGTTCAAGTTTTCCCTTCTCCCTGAAGCCTGCATGGTGCGTTATAGATACAATATTTCCCTCAACACTCTCAGATAATTTAAGGGCTGTTTCACCTGAGACAGATGCAACCACAAAGTTCCTGATCCCCAGCTCAGCTGCCCTTTCCTTCACAAGTTCAATAACCTTCTCGGTGTTTTCCTTTCCCGGACTTTCAAAGTAGCATATCTTACCCATCATAGGTACCAGCCTCATTCATTCAGGTAGCATGCTCTCCACAAGATGCCACCTGACAGTTTATATATGCAGCATTAATTATATCAGTTATCAGAATAAATTTTTTATAAGGATAGTAAAAAGAGAATTCTGATAATATGTCCCTTATAAAAGTTTTTATAAAGCAGGGAACATAGCAACTACCAAGTAAATGGTTTCTTCCAACCCACGCATGAAGGTGATAAGATGAACGCCTTTAATTTTCTAACACCCCCACGGGGTGGAAAACCCCGGAAAGCCGGGATAACCATGGTCCTTGATAAGGGAATGGGCCTCCAGGCAGCCCGGGACCTCATGGAAATATCATCAGATTACGTTGACTTCATTAAATTCGGGTGGGGAACCCTTCCCCTCCACAGACGCGATATTGTAATGGAAAAGGTGGAGATGTATCGTTCATTCAATGTTGAAGCCTACCCCGGCGGTACTCTCTTTGAAATCGCATACATCAATGGTATGGTTCCCGAGTACCTTGAAGAGGCCGGTGAAATTGGCTTTAAAACACTTGAAATATCCAACGGGACCGTTAACATTTCAAACGATGAAAAATGCCGTTTCATTGAGATGGCCGTGGACACTGGCTTCAATGTCATATCAGAAGTTGGTAAAAAGGACCCTGCACTTGACAGCCAGCTTGACCCTGAAGAACGTGTGGAACTCGTCTCTGAAGACCTCAATGCAGGGGCATCAATGGTGCTGATGGAAGCCAGGGAGAGCGGGCAGAACATAGGTATATATGACAGTAATGGAAACGTTAAAGAGGATGAAGTTAATTATCTAATTGAAAAACTCCCCTCAGATAGGATAATATGGGAAGCTCCCCAGAAAAATCAGCAGGTTTATTTCATTTTAAAAATTGGTCCAGATGTGAACCTTGGAAACATACCCCCCGAAGAGATAACAGCCCTTGAAACCATACGAAGAGGCCTTAGGGGAGACACTCTCGGAAAGGTGAATCTTTAATGATAGAGAAAATCATGGTAATTGGCGGCTACGACAAATACGGCGAAAAAGAGCCTGTGGAAAAGGTTGAAATAAAAAAAGGAGAAATATTTGGTGTTGTCGGTCCCACCGGCAGTGGTAAGAGTTCGCTCATAGGGGACATAGAGCAGCTGGCCCAGGAGGACACCTTCTCAAAGAGAAAGATCCTTGTGAATGATGAAGAACCGACCTACGAGGACCGTACAAATCCAAGGAAGAAGATGGTTGCCCAGCTATCCCAGAATATGAACTTTCTTGCGGATATGACCGTGGGCGACTTCCTAAGCCTCCACGCCAAGTGCCGGGGGGCCAGTGAAAAGTGTGTTGACAGGGTTATAGAACTTGCAAATACACTGACAGGCGAGCCGATAAAAAAGGAGAATGACCTCACCATCCTGAGCGGGGGGCAGTCAAGGGCCCTCATGGTTGCAGATGTGGCCATAATCAGCGACTCCCCAATCGTACTAATTGATGAAATCGAGAATGCCGGTATAAGAAAACATGACGCCCTCAATGTGCTTGCAGGTCACGGTAAAATAGTCCTAGTTGTAACCCACGACCCTGTCCTTGCCCTAATGACGGATAAGAGGATAGTCATGAAGCATGGGGGTATGCAGAAGATAGTTGAAACAACCCCCGCAGAGAAGAAGATATCCAAGGAACTCAACAAGATTGATGAGCTCATGCTGAGCCTCCGTGAAAAGGTGAGGAGAGGCGAACTCGTGGAGAGCATAGACCTCACGGACATAATAAAAACATAAGAGCAGAACCCAATCCACCACAAACCTTATGAGAAGTGAATCCTATGAGAATGGTAATTGTTGCTGGAACACCGGGATCCGGGAAGACCTCGGTGCTCATACACGCACTTAAGAGCCTCAAGTCAAGGGGACTGAAGTCATCCGTCGTCAAGATAGACTGCCTGTACACAGATGATGACAGGAAATTTGAAAGGATAGGTGTGCCGACCCTTGTTGGTCTATCAATGGACATGTGCCCGGACCACTACGCCATATACAACATAGATGACATGATAAAATGGGCTGATGCCAATGAATCTGATTTTCTCATAATTGAAACCGCAGGGCTCTGTCACCGATGCGCACCCTACACAAAGAACTGTCTTGGAGTATGCGTAATCGATGCAACAAGCGGTCCCAACACACCCCTCAAGGTGGGGCCCTTCCTCTCAACAGCAGACATTGCAGTTGTAACAAAGGGGGATATGATATCCCAGGCCGAGAGGGAAATATTCAGGGAACGTATACTTGAAGTTAATCCATCAGCCAAGATAATCGAGGCCAACGGTCTGAGCGGACAGGGATGCGTTGAACTTGCAGATGAAATGATAGAAAGCCATGAGGTGTCTCTGGAGAATGAGGAACTGAGACACTCAGCACCCCTGGCTGTCTGCACCCTCTGTGTGGGTGAGACAAGGGTGAACAAAAGGCACCACCGGGGAATACTCCGGAGGATAGATGGTTTCCAGAGCTATGAAGGAGAATAAGGAGAGGATCTTTTAAATGCCAGGAGATAAATCCCTTAGAGATACCATCACGGATCTGCTTCCAGGTTACAACTGCGGTATATGTGGTTATGCTCGCTGCGATGAATACGCCGCAGCCCTCCTCAAGGGCCGGACTGAGGTCGACCGATGCCACTTCATGTACCAGGAGTTATTCTCAGAGAACCTTAAAAGGCTCCAGGAGATTCTTAGAAAGGAGAACGTGATCCCTGAAGAGAAAAAAATAATAGGCGTCCTCGACGGCTACGAGGCAGACTTCATACTGAAACCCCTCCCTGAAGAAAACTCCTGCAGGGAGGTTCTCTTCCCCTTCACGCGCATGGAACTCAAAAAGGGGGATGTGATACGTTACAGGCCCCTGGGGTGTCCGATAACCCACTTCGCAGAGATAATAGATGAGAACCATGGACTGATAACGGTGCACATCGTGGGTCCCTGCCACCGCCTGGGCAGGGAGGACTTTGAATTCAAGGATGTTGGTGTCTGCATGGTGGGGGGCTTCGAGGGCATCATAGAGGGTGAAATCCCCAATATAGGTGAAACGGTCCGTTTTCTCCCGGCCCACTGTATGATGCAGAAGGTCCACTCAGGAGTGGTGGTGCAGATTGAAGGTAAAAGGGCCATAATAGAGGGTATCGACCTCAAGGTATGGGCCCCTCCAGTAAAGGCCAGATAGGATGCCTTCAATGAAATACTCTGCAATACCCGTAAAGACAGGCTACATCAGGCCCGGTGAGGGTATCTCAATGATCGTGGAGAGGGCCGGTGAACTGGTACTTGACGGCGATTTTCTTGTCATATCCGAAACCCCCGTCTCGGTTGCCCAGGGAGACCTTGTTGATGAGTCAGAGTTCGAACCATCCCTCCTTGCAATCTTTCTTGCCGATATCTGGTCAAAGTACATCTGGGGGTATCTCCTCGGACCACTCCTTGGAATTAAAGAAAGAACCATAAGAAACCTGAGGAGACTGCCTCCAGAGGCAAGGTCCCATAAGGAGGTTGTCCTCAGATACTACGG
Organism: Methanothermobacter wolfeii; assembly: GCF_025397995.1. Lineage (NCBI taxonomy): Archaea > Methanobacteriati > Methanobacteriota > Methanobacteria > Methanobacteriales > Methanobacteriaceae > Methanothermobacter > Methanothermobacter wolfeii. The sequence goes on along the minus strand of NZ_CP104550.1, from coordinate 210,554 downwards.
CCTTAAACACGCCCTTAAACCTGCATCAGAGGCTGGAATAGACCTGAGCAATGTCCCCGGGACCCTTGTATCTCTTTTACCTGAGAATCCAGCCGAAGCTGCCCGGAGGGTCGCTGATAAATTGATGGATGACTTCGACAGGGAAGTTACCGTGGTCATAGCCGATACCGATGCAACCTACAGGCTCCTGGGCCGGTACTTCACAGCCCTCCCTGTGGCCGCACCCGGAATAATACATGATACCGGAATTCTTGGCTACCTTGCAGGAAGGTTCTCATCAGGGTCATGGCCCACACCACTGGCATCATCAAGGCGCCTTGATGTTGAAACCCTCCTTGAAGTGGTATCTGTTGCTGAATCCTATCAGATGAGTCATGGTCCAAGGAGCACTGTTTATGAAATGGCTGAGGAACTGGAGGAAAGCCCCGGGAGGATCACTGCTGAGATGCTTGAATCCGTTGAACATACACCTGCCATCATAGTGAGGCCGGAATTATAAAATTTAAATAGGATTACCTACATAAATGGATGTGCGCCAGAAGATTTTAGCACAATCAGTGCAGTTACTTTTCAATGCTGGAGGATTTCAATTGGTTGATGAACAGGCAGTGCAAGAGTTGATCCATGAAATTATCACCGAAGATGAAGAAGAAGAGGCAGTGCCGGTCCTGAAGTGTCTCATGGAGGGAACCGTTACAGACGAGGAGATATCAGAGAAGACCCAGCTCAAGCTCAACATAGTTCGAAGGGTGCTCTACAAACTCTATGATGCCGGTGTTGCAAGCTACCGGCGGAGCAAGGACCCCGAGACACAGTGGTACACCTACACATGGAAGTTTGAACCAGGGAAGGTCACTGAAATGATAAAGAAGAAGCACAGTGAGATCGTGGAAAAGCTCAGGGAGGCCCTTGCATTCGAGGAGAACAACATGTTCTTTGTCTGTGTAAACGGCCACTACAGGTTCACCTTTGATGAGGCCGCTGAGGAGAACTTCACCTGCCCCGAGTGCGGCTCTGAAATGGAATTCATGGACAACTCTGAAATAATACAGCAGATAAAACACGAGCTCAGCCTCTATGAGAACAACGGTTTTGATGGAGGCCCCGACCCCGGGATGAATTCATAGAAAGATTCATTGCAGGTGTCCTGTTGAGCATCCAGCTACTTAGAAGTGTGGGCTGTCCCGACTGGGTCATAGAACACTCCCTTGCAGTTAAAAAAAAGGCCATGGAGCTTTCTGAGAACCTGCCCGTTGACAGGGAGCTTGTTAAAACCGGGGCCCTGCTGCATGATATCGGTCGTTCGGTGAGCAGCGGAGTTGACCATGCAGTTGAAGGCGCCCGCATACTCAGGGACCTTGGTTATCCACCGGAGGTTGTGCGGATAGTTGAAAGGCATGTTGGAGCCGGCATACCCCCTGATGAAGCCGAAACCCTTGGACTCCCCCCTGGGGATTACATGCCCGAGACCCTTGAGGAGAAGATTGTTGCCCATGCAGACAACCTCCTGAATGGTTCAGAAGAGGTTGATATTGATTTTGTGATAGAAAAGTGGAGCAGACGCCTCGGCAAGGACCATCCATCAATAGAAAGGCTTAAAAAACTCCACGCCGAGCTTCTGGGCTAATCCTAGAATGACTTTTCTGAGTCCACTGCAGAACCCAGAGCATTATTAAAACACGGACTCGGTGCAAAGAAAAACCTTTAAATGTTGCCAGCTCAAAGAACAACATTTCAGACCGATAAAGACTTCCCAATAAATTCCCTGAAAGACCGCTGCATATACTACAAATATTATGATGCCAAAAAAAGAATCATATAAGATCATTCTAGTGGGGGTTAATAATGAAGGATGAGAAGAAGGAGTGTCTGTGTCCGCGATGTCCCAGTTACCCTGATCATGGAGATGGGGAGGTCCTCTTCTGTGCCCGGGGAAGTAGCAGGTACGAGGTTAATGAGATGGGATGTCTATGCGCATCCTGCGAGATATACAGGGAATACGACCTTAAAGAACTCTATTTCTGCAACACAGAACCCTATGATGGTATAAGAATGCGCAGGAGACGATCATCCGAGGACCCTGCGGATTACAGGAAGATAATCCATATAAAAAAGGCTGCAGAGAGCGGTGAAAGCGTCGTTGAATCCATGGGATCTGAAAAAAGACTTCCTGTTGGCCTTGATGACCTCCACTTTATACCGGCTCAGGTTTCAGAGATCCCCCTTAACCCTGACGAAAATGTTAACACCGGAATAATTATCGGTAAGGATTCCAGAAGGCCCCTGAAGCTCAGTTCACCTGTAATGATAAGTGGAATGAGTTACGGTGCTGTCTCCAGGAAAACAAGGCAGGCCATTGCATCTGCTGCCAGGGATCTCGGGATAGGCTTCAACTCAGGGGAGGGCGGTGTCCTTGAATATGAACTCAATGAGGCTGGCAGGCAGCTCATAGTCCAGTACTCAACAGGGAGGTTCGGGATCACCGAGGATATACTCAGAAAGGCTGCTGCCATAGAGATAAGATTCGGTCAGGGGGCCTACCCTGGTAAGGGGAGTTATCTTCCACCAGAGAAGATCAGCAGGGACGTTGCAAGGGTCAGGGGTCTTGAAGAGGGTGAGGGATCCTATTCACCGGCCCATCACCCTGACATCAGGGACCCTGAGGAGCTTGCAGAAAAGGTTTCATGGCTCAGGAGCCTGAATCGTGGAGCCCCTGTGGGTGCAAAAATAGGGTGTGGGAATGTTGAAGATGATGTCAGGACCCTGATTGAAGCAGGTGTTGATTTCATAAGCCTGGATGGCTTCGGCGGAGGTACCGGTGCAGTTAACCCCCATATAAGGGACAATACAGGGATCCCCCTGGTTGCAGCCATACCCCGGGCCGTTAAAACAATTATCAATGAGGGCTCTGGAGACAGGGTGTCCCTGATTGCCGGCGGCGGCCTGAGGACAGGTGCAGATATTGCCAAATGCCTTGCACTTGGTGCCGATGCTGCTTATATAGGCACAGCCGCCCTGATAGCCATTAACTGTCAGCAGCACAGGCTCTGCCACACAGGTAAATGCCCTACAGGTATAACAACACATGATCCCAGCCTGCTGCGGCACATGAACCCTGAGGAGGCTGCTGAGAGATTGAAGAACTATATAAAGGTGCTGAACCATGAAATTGCAGACTTTGCAAGGATCGTGGGGAAGGATGATGTTAAAAAACTCAACCATGAAGACCTTGTGGCCCTCACCAGGGAGACCGCTGAGCTCACAGGCACAAGATGGTTGAACGGTAACTGAAGGTGACATGAAAAATGAAGGTCCTCTGTTCAATTGAAGAATCACTACACCGGCCTGAGGCTGTAAGGTGGCGGGAGCGGATGAGGCTCCTTGAACCCCTGGGTGATGTTATCGTGATACTCCCATGCAGCATGAAGAAGCCCTACTCCACCTCAAAATCCCACAGAACATTCATGAAGGTTACAAGGGGTTTTCAGGAGCTTATACTCACATCACCCTTTGGAATATGCCCCAGGGAGATGGAAAACACATACCCCATATCATCCTATGATGTTTCAACCACCGGTGAATGGTCATATGAAGAGAAAAGGGTTGTTGGTGAGGTCCTCAGGGAATATGTTGGTGATGCCAGCGTCATAGCCCATGTTGATGGTGGATACCTGGAGGTATGCATGGAATACCTTGACGATTTCACACCAACCGCCATGGATGCAAGGCCCACCTCACCCGGGGCCCTGGCTAAACTTAAGGATGCCCTCTCAGGTTATGACAGGAACAGGCCATGGGAACGGATGCTCCACATGCTGCGCTCGGTTGCAGTCTACCAGTTCGGAAGGGGAGGCGAAAAACTCATACCTGAAGACTGCAGGGTCACCGGGAGGTATCATAAGAAGGTCCTGAATTCTGACGGGACTGAAATCTGCACACTGATGATGGACCGTGGTCTGTTCTCCCTTGCCCTTGAAGGTGGCCGCATTTTGGGTGATCTGAACCTTAAATGGGTTGAAATAGACTTCAAGCTCGAGACAGGGACACTGTTTGCCCCTGGAGTCAGTGACGCCGACCCTGACATTATACCCGGGGATGAAGTTGTTATAATGTACAGTGGCGATGCTGTGGGTGTCGGCAGGGCCGTTCTCAGTGGGGAGGAGATGCTGAGGGCCGGAAGGGGTGTTGCCGTAAGGGTGAGGCGAAGAAAGAAAACATGAATGCTCACCCTGATTACATGGGCGCATCCAATAATAAACACTTTTAAATATTCATTTTGATAATAGAAAATCACTGCAGTGATTATCAAAATACCATCTGAGGTAATAATGATGTCAGAAGAACTCTTGGAAAAGGTTAAGGAAGCTCTTAAAAAGGTAGCCGACCCCCACGTGGGTATAAGCATAGTGGAGATGGGTCTTGTTGAAAACATTGAGATTGATGAGAAGGATGAGACCATTGCAAAGATAACCATAAGGCCAACAAACCCTGGCTGTATGAGCGCCGCCAGGATGGCCATGGATGCTAGGAACGTTGCGGAACAGGTTGAGGGTATAGACAGGGCCGAGATAACCGTGGAAGGACACATGATGGCCGATGCCATAAGTGAAATGGTCAATAAATAAATTTCATGTCATGTTTCCCTGAAACCATTGCAGTTGTCGGTGTGCCGGGTGCCGGTAAGACCACCGTCTGCAGGATACTCTCAGGGAGGATCCGGCACAGGTACATTAATTACGGGGACCTGATGCTTAAGATCGCCACTGAGAGGTCCATGGCAGGGACCCGGGAGGAGCTCTTTTCACTCCCCCTTGAGGACCAGCACGGCATCTGGCTTGAAGCCGCCAGCAGGATACAGGGGACCGGGTGTGTTCTCGTTGATCTCCACGGCCTTGACCAGTCCCCGCAGGGGTACATAGTATCCCTTCCTGTGGAGTTTATAGATCCGGATCTCATCATAATCCTTGAATCGGACCCCCTGACTGTGCTTGAAAGGAGGATGGCCGATACAAGGAAGCGGATAATCGAAACTCCCGAAAGCCTTAGGGAGCATATGGAGATGCTGAGGCTATCCATGGCTGTATGTGCAGCCCTCAAGGGCTCCGCCCTCAGCATAGTAAGCCACAGGGACCCTGAAACAACCGCAAAAAAGATCATCGGGATCATAGAATCTCTGGGTGATCGCTGAAAGACTAACTGTACAGGATGATAGAAAAGCATATATATGATGAACTTCAAAAGTTGGAATCACCCCTATTTCTTAAGAGTTGATATGGGCCCGTGGCTCAGGTGGTTAGAGCGCACGGCTGATAACCGTGAGGCCCTGGGTTCGAATCCCAGCGGGCCCATCCATAACAGTTTCTATGCCAATAGAGACATCCAAAACCCATATCCAATTAAACCAAAACCCATCACACTCGCATCTTCTGTGTGAAATCTGCAAATTTTTTGAGTAACCTCACCGCGGCACCTGACTTTACTGTTTCCCGTGCTATTCCAGTTCCACCTGGGAGGGTTTCGGCCATCCCTGCAAGGTAGAGTATGGCACCGGCATTTACAAGGGCCGCGTCAAGCCGTGACTTCTGTTCTGCAGTGGTCTCAGTTCCCTGAATTACATCCATGAATATCCTGAGGTTCTCCTCCAGATCTTCACCAGCCCCTAGATGTTCAAGAACACCCCTTTCAACACCAAAATCTTCAGGTTCCAGTCTTTCAATTCTTATTTTCCCGTCTTCAAGGAATGCTACAAGTGTGGGTCCTGCAGTTGATATTTCATCCATTGCAGGCTCTAGGCAGCTGTCAAATCCATGGACAACCATTGCACGTTCTGCCCCGAGATTTCTAAGGACCTCAGCCACCGGTCCGACAAGATAGGGGTCAAAGACACCCAGGAGCTGTATGCCTGCAGATGCAGGGGAGGTCAGGGGTCCAAGTATGTTAAAGACCGTCCTGATACCCAGACTTTCCCTCACCCCCCTAACCTTTGCAGTTGCCCTGTGGAAGGCCGGTGCAAACATGAAGCCAATGCCAAGTTCCCTGATGGACCTTTCAACCCCTCCTGGTTCAAGTTCAATCCTCACGCCTGCAGCTTCCAGTATATCCGCACCTCCACATGTCCCTGTAACTGCCCTGTTACCGTGCTTTGCAACCTTCACCCCTGCAGCCGCGGCTATTACTGCAGCCGCGGTGCTTATGTTAAAGGACCTGAATCTGTCACCCCCTGTCCCGCAGGTATCCACAACCTTCATGGAGCCGGGGATGTGAACATGGAGGGAAGCATCCCTCATGGCCCTTGCAAAACCCGTTATCTCCTCAACGGTTTCGCCCTTCATTGCAAGGGCTGTGAGGATGGCTGCCACCTGGACATCATCCAGTTCACCCTCCATTATCATCTCCATGAGTCCATAGGCCTCATCCTCACTGAGATTGCTGAAGTCCATGACCCCCTCAAGGAGTTCTTTAAAGCTCCTTTTCCTGTTTTCAGCCATTTCAATCATTAAAATCCCCCTGATCAATCTTCAGTTGCCTTTTTCATCAGTTTAACCATTTCATGTATCCTCTGAAGCATCCTGTCCCTGTCATCAAGGTTTTCGGATATAATGTCTATTATCGCGCTTCCAACTATGACACCATCCGCACCTGCTTCCTTTATCTTCTTAACGTGCTCTGGCCTTGAAACACCGAATCCTACCATCACAGGGAGTCTGCTTTCCCTCCTCACCCTCTCTATAAGGTTGATGGTGCTCTCCTCAACCCTTGACCTTGCACCGGTAACTCCCATCACCGATACAAGATAGTGGAACCCTGAGGAGTTCTCTGAAATCCTTCTGAGGCGTTCATTATCAGTTGTGGGGGCCACTATGAATATCTGGTCCAGGCCATATTTTTCAGCGGCCCTGATCGCATCTGAAGCCTCTTCAGGCGGGAGGTCCGCTGCGAGTATCCCTGTTACCCCTGCCTCCGCGGCCCTCCTGTAGAATTCATCAACACCCATATGGTAGATGAGGTTATAGTAAACAAGGAGGCCTACCGGTACTGAGGTGAACTCCCTGACCTTCTCTATGATCCTGAAGCACTTCTCCGTCGTCATGCCTGCCTTCAGTGCCCTTATATCTGCCTCTTGGACACTTGTACCGTCTGCTATCGGGTCTGAAAAGGGGAAGCCGATTTCAAGGGCATCGGCCCCTGCATCCACCATTGTCCTTATTATCTCAATGGATGTTTCAGGGTCAGGGTCGCCTGCAACGGTGAAGGGGACGAATGCGCATCCCTTCAGACTCCGGAACATTTCATCATAATTCATGGTATCACCTCAATGGGGCGGGGGAGAGCTGCATGAATCATAGAGCCACCCCCATCAGGCCTGCCACAATGGACATGTCCTTGTCACCTCTCCCTGAAAGGTTAACAATAACCGTTTTACCCTTATTCTCAGGTTTAGCCGCATACTTTTCAAGGCATGCGATTGCATGTGCACTTTCAAGTGCCGGTATTATCCCCTCATACTTTGATAAAAGTTTAAAGCCCCTCAGAGCTTCATCGTCCAGAATGGGTTCATACCTTGCCCTCCCTGTCTCCATCAGGTGAGAGTGTTCGGGTCCGACGCCAGGGTAGTCAAGGCCGGCCGAGACCGAATGGGCCTCGCTTATCTGTCCATCGCCATCCTGGAGTACATATGATAGCGAACCGTGAAGTATGCCCTCAGAACCGGCAGATAGGGTTGCTCCATGGTTTCCTGATTCAATTCCGTGCCCTCCTCCCTCTGCACCGATGAGTTCCACATCATCATCAATGAACGCCGAGAATATCCCCATAGCATTACTTCCACCCCCAACACAAGCTATTACGGTGTCGGGGAGTTCTCCCTCAAGTTCAAGTATCTGTTCCCTGGCCTCCCTTCCTATTACGCTCTGGAAGTGTTTAACCATGGTGGGGTAGGGGTGCGGGCCCATGGTTGACCCTATAAGGTAGTGGGTGTTCTCCACTGTACTTATCCAGTCCCTCATTGCCTGGTTTATGGCGTCCTTGAGGGTCCTTGATCCTGAATCAACAGGGATGACCCTTGCACCTGAGACCTCCATTCTGAGGACGTTGAGTTTCTGTCTCTCAACATCCTCCGTGCCCATGTAAACATCCACTTCCATCCCCAAGAGGGCCCCTGCAGCAGCCGTTGCTATACCATGCTGGCCGGCGCCTGTCTCGGCTATCAGGCGTTCCTTGCCCATGTAGCCTGCAAGGAGGGCCTGGCCTATGGTGTTGTTTATTTTATGGGCCCCTGTGTGGAGCATGTCCTCCCTTTTAAGGTAAACCCTGCATCCAAGTTTCTCTGAGAGGTTGCGTGCATGGTAGAGGCCCGTGGGTCTTCCTGCATACACCTTCAAGTAATATTCAAGGTCCGATACGAATCCCCTGTCGTCCCTGTAACGGAGGAAAGCTGACTCCAGTTCCTCAAGGGCGGGGATCAGGAGTTCGGGGACGAATATTCCTCCAAATTTTCCAAATTTTCCATCCATTATCATGATAAACACCTCATTAGGTCAGATAGCGCATAAGTTCCTGTTCATTCAACCTTCTGATCAGAGATCAGGATTCATTCATTCCCTACGGGATCTGTCCGAACATTCCGGATTACATCCATGAGCTGGATCATCCTTCCATGGTCCTTTATACCCGGCGCCCTCTCAATGCCTGAGTTGAAGTCAAGGCAGTCGAACCTTGATACGTAGGCCATCCTGTTCTTTACGAATTCCGGTGTAAGGCCCCCTGCAAGGGTCACCCTCACTGCCGGGTTCCTCCTCCGGATCTCATCAAGGAGCTTGAGGGCTGCGGATTCCCTTAGCCTTCTGCCTGTGCCCCCTGTCCTGCCCTTAATGGCAGAATCAAGGAGTATCCCTGAGGATTTCCTTGTGAGTTCCAGTATATCCTTAAATGAATCCCTTTCAGGTGACACAGCCACGGTTATCTCCGCCATGATACCCTCATCATGGAGGATTCCCTTTATCCTGTTAAGATCGGAGGCGCTTACCGAGTGTAACTGTATCCTTGTAATCCCTGTTTTCTCCACCGCAGCCGGAACATCCTGGGGGTCTGATGGTTCAAGGACAAGGACCGCCTTCTCTCCGGCTTCATCTGAAAGTTTCCTTATCTTCCTGAGCTCAAGATTTCTGGGGGACCTTTCAATGTTTATGAAGCCAAGGAGGTCTGCTCCAATCCTTTGCCCCATGAGGAGGTCCTCCCTCCTTGTGATGCCGCATATCTTTATCTTCATGGCTGGGGGTTCATGCAAACTGTTCAAAGAATTCACCGGAACATCTACTCGAGAAGGCCCATAACTTGATCCGGTTTTATGCGAACTGTTCAAAGAATTCATCCCCGCCGTACCTCTTTCTTCCAGGCTTGCATAATGCTGCGACTTCAGCTATCTCCTCAAGGAGCTCGCGCGGCTCAGGTGACGACATTACAGCCGTCCCGATAAGGAGTGCGTCAGCACCATAATTCAGGAGTATCTCGGCATCCTCAGGGCCCATGACTCCGCTCTCTGAGACAAGTATAACCTCATCCGGGACTAGGGGTGCCAGTGCCCTTGTGCGTTCAAGGTCCACCGTGAAGTCTTCAAGGTTCCTGTTATTCACACCTATGACTTCTGCACCGGCCTCAATCGCCCGGTAGATATCGATTGCGCTCCTGCATTCAACCAGAGGCTCCATTGAGAGTTCCCTGCAGGTCTCGATTCCGGCTTCAAGGTCAGGGTATACTTCAGGGATCAGGAGGACTGAAGCGGCTCCTGCAGCCCTTGCCTGGTAAATCTGGTACTCGTGGACCAGGAAATCCTTCATCATGACAGGAATTTCATATTCGGATGCCTCCCTGAGGTACTCGATACCGCCATTGAAGTGGCTCCTCTCGGTTAGAACCGAAACTGCATCTGCAAATTCCATGAAGAGCTCCATCATCTCAGAAAGGCTCTTTAATGAAATTTCACTGGCTGAAGGAGACGCCCTTTTATACTCATATATTAGGGCTGCCCTGTTCCCTTCAAGGGCCCTCAGAAAACTGGGGGGCTCCTTAAGGTCCTTTATCTCCCTTTTGAGTTCCCTGAGTGGTTTTTTCATTATCGTCTCATTAATTTCTGTCTTCCTCATGCTGACGATATCTTCAATGGTTACCCTGGACACTTGATCACATCCTCAGGAAATTTTCAAGTATCTTCCTTCCACTGGGTGTCCCTATGGATTCTGGGTGGAACTGTAACCCGTAAATAGGGTGTTTTACGTGCTTAACCGCCATTATAATCCCGTCATCTGTTCTTGCCGTTACCCTGAGATCAGGGGGGATGTTAATGTCGCTGCAGGTGATGGAATGATACCTTGTTGCCCTGAAGGGGCTGGGGACTCCCCTGAATATCTCCGAACCGTCATGGGTTATCAGTGCTATCTTTCCATGGACAGGTTCCCCGTAGTCTATTCTCCCCCCGAAGGATGAAAATATCCCCTGATGTCCAAGGCAGACCCCCAGTATGGGTCTATCATGGAATATTCTAATTACATCCCTGCATATCCCGAAATCATCCCTTCTTTCAGGGGTGCCTGGGCCCGGGGATATGATTATCTTTGCCGGATCCAGTTTCTCCACATCTGAGATTTCAAGTTCATCGTTCCTGAAGACCTGGATTTCCTCATCACCTGTTTCCAAGATTTCACCCACCATCTGGTAGAGGTTGTGGGTGAATGAGTCATAGTTATCTATTATGAGTATCATGACCCCTCACCTGCCAGTTCAAGTGAATTTATAAGGGCCCTTGCCTTGTTCTGACACTCAAGGTATTCATTCTCAGGCACGGAGTCATGTACTATCCCTGCTCCTGCCTGTATTCTCCCTGTTTTTCCACTGCATACCATTGACCTTATGGTTATTGCAAAGTCTGCATTGCCGTTGAGTGAAAGGTACCCCAGGGCTCCTGCGTAGGCATTTCTCGGAACACCCTCCAGGGATTCTATTATCTCCATTGCCCTTATCTTTGGTGCTCCGCTTACGGTCCCTGCAGGGAAAAGTGCCCTGACTGCATCCAGTGCATCCATGTTCCTCCTTAGGCGTCCGGTTACATGGGAGAGTATGTGCTGTACATGGGAGAACCTTCTTATCTCCATGTACTCGGGTACCTTCACCGATCCGAACTCTGACACCCTTCCGATATCATTCCTTGCAAGGTCAACCAGCATGAGGTGTTCTGCAAGTTCCTTCTCATCAGATAGAAGTTCAGATGCAATCCTCCTGTCCTTATCTGGTGTTCTGCCCCGGGGCCTTGTACCTGCAATCGGAAATGTTTCAACCTTCCTGTTCTCAACCCTCACAAGCATTTCCGGACTTGAACCTATTATCTCCCTTTCTCCAAGTTTCAGGTGGTACATGTAGGGTGATGGGTTTGTCCGCCTGAGTGCCTGGTAGAATGCCAGCCTGTCACCCCTTAACCGGTAATCTGTGGCGTTTGAGAGCACTGCCTGGAAGATTTCACCCCTTCTGATTTTCTCCTTGGCCTCGAGGACCATGTTCTCATATCTTTTCCTTGAGAAGAGTGTCCCTTCCTCTGAATATCTGAGTCTGCCTGTGGGAACCGCATCCCCCATGACTTTCCTGATCTCATCAAGGCGGTTTTCCCCGAGGGTTATGTAGGTGCAGTTTCCGGTCAGGTGGTTGTATATTATTCCATCCAGAAAGAGTCCGAATTCGAAGTCAGGGAAGTCCCCTGGGCTCAAACAGATCTTATCAAATAATCTGGCTGCCTGGTATGATATGTAACCTACCAGGCCTCCGGAGAATCCCCTGGAGTTTTCGGTCATTCCTGAGATGTTCCTTAGGATTTCAAAGGGGTTTTCTGTGTCAATGAACTCCGAAGACCCGTCCCTTTCAACCTCCACCGTGGTTGATTCTGCCCTTATGATCATCCGGGGGTCGAAGCCAAGGAAGGAGTACCTTGCAAGTCCGGTGTCGCTTTCCATTGATTCCAGAAGAAAACATGAATCAAAGTTCCGGTACACATTCCTGAAGAGTTCAAAGGGGTCCCCGAGTTCTAATCTTTCTCTTCGGGGTTTCCTTAAGTTTATGCTGCCAAAAACATTCACTCCTGTACATGGTTATCAACCTTCACTAATCCACAAAGTACTTATACATGGAAGTACTATTTAAATCTTGTCTGTATAATAATGTACATTGATGTGGTGGTGTGTATGTGGAAGCAGATAAAACATAGATTCGAAAGGTACCCTGCCCGTATGAACGTGGCAAGGAAGATCATAGAACTTGGCTTCAAGATAGACAGTAACGGCAAGGTCTACTGTGATGATGTTGAGATAAGTGACGTTGCCCTTGCAAGGGCTGCTGGGGTTGACAGGCGCACCATCCGGGCAACGGCGGAGATCATACTCAGGGACGAAAAACTATCAGGCATATTCCAGAACATAATGCCTGCAGGCTCCCTCCTGAGGAACGTGGCGGATGACCTGGAACTGGGGGTTGTTGAGATAGAGGCCAACGCCAGGAACCCTGGTATACTTGCAGCCGCAGCAAGGCTCATCTCAGAGAAAGGTATAAGCATAAGGCAGGCCCATGCAGGGGACCCTGAACTTGATGAAAACCCGAAACTCACCATAATAACCGATAAACCCATTCCCGGTTTTCTGCTGAAGGAGTTCCTGAAAATTAAAGGTGTGAAAAGAGTCTCAATCTACTGAATAGGACCATAAAAATTAAAAATATGAAAAGAGTGTGGTGAAAAAATGTGCCCTGGGCCCGGAAGCCCATCAATAAATCTATTTTCGCGTGAACACCTGAAGCATCATAACTCCAGGTTATCCTCTTCTTCAAGGGCCTTTAAAAGTTCATCCCAGGCTTCAAGTGATTCCCTGGCTGCCTCATCAGACATCACCTCAATTGCATAGCCTGAGTGAACAAGGACGTACTTGCCCTCCTCAACATCATCCACAAGATCAAGTTTAACCTGTTGCCTCACACCACCAAAATCAACGGTGGCAACATTATCCTCACTGTCAATTTCAATAATCTGAGCAGGTGCTGCAATACACATTCAATAACCCTCTCCAACTTATAGGATAACAGTCAAAAATACACACTAGTAAATAGATAAAGACTGGTGGCATATAAAGATTTGTGGGAAACCACATCGAAAAATTAATACCGGGTGTTTCAGATGCGCTGTGCTGTTATAGGGGGAGGTCCAGCTGGAAGGGCCGCTGCAATGGAACTGGCTGCCCTCGAAAATGAGGTTACACTTATTGAAAAAAATAGTATTGGTGGAACATGCCTCAATGAAGGCTGCATGGTTGTATGTGGCCTGAATGATGTTGCAAGGCTCCTTAATGATGCAGGACGCCTGCGTGACCTTGGGGTGCTTGACATTGACTTCACCCCTGACTATCCCAGGATTGCAGGGGGTGTGAAGGATGTCCTGAACAAAATCAGGCACGTCACAGAAGGGGAAACCAGGGAGGCCGGTGTTGAAATAATATACGCCGAGGCCATGGTGGAGGATGGTCGTGTGATTGCCGGTGACGATGAAATCCAGTATGACCGCCTCATAATTGCAAGCGGCGCAGGCCCGATGATACCACCATTAGATGGTGCTGAGAATGCAATAACCTACAGAGACATCCTCAACATCCCTGAACTTCCAGAGAAACTTGTTATAATTGGTGGGGGAGTTATAGCCGCAGAATTTGCCTTCATATTCTCATCATTCGGATCGGAGGTCACGGTGGTCTCAAGGAGCGGATTCCTGCATGACCTCGACCCTGTAATAAGGGTCTATGTCACCGATAAACTCCTTGATGATGTTAATATCCTTGAGGACACACCCACCCTTCGTATGGATGAATTCGGTGCTGAAACCTCCAGGGGTTACATTGAGGGACTGCCACTTCTTGCAACGGGTCTTAAACCAAACTCAGAGTTTCTTGAAGGATTCGTTGAACTTGGAAGGGGGGGTGCTGTCCTTGTGAATGACCGGATGGAAACATCAAGAAAAAACGTTTATGCCGCAGGTGAGGTTACAGGAGGACCCGGCACAACCCCCATTGCAAGGCTCCAGGGCAGTGTGGCGGGGCTTAATGCAGCGGGGATTGAAAGGAGGATAGACTACAGGCACATACCACGCTCCATCTCCCTCGGCTATGATGTGGGCTTCATCGATAACCGTGATATTGATGGAGTGGAAGCAACAATACCAGGACTTGCAGGACCCGGATCATTCTGGGGCGTCCCTGAGGGTAAGACAGGGCTCACCAGGGTTAAACTGGCGGAGGACGGCGGCGAAGCCAGTGTGTACTCCGTTGCACCGGGGGCGAGGATAGGTATCGCCTACCTATCACTCCTCATGAGGCTTGGAATATCCCTGTATGATTTCGACAGGTTCATTGAAACCCACCCCTCAACGGATGCCGTCTACAAGATCATGAGGTTCCTCTCAAGGTACTGATGGAGATGAAAGTAAAGAATAGGTGAAGGAAGATTGATCACCCCTATGAGCCCATCAGCCATCCTTGGAGCGCCTGGATGCCTCCTCTGCTATGATGCCTGCTATCCTGTCTGCAGCGGCAAGAACATCATCACTGTACTTCCTTGCCGCCGCCTTAATATTCTCGGAATCACTGAGGGCCCTTGATATGGCATCAACAACATCATCATTGCCTGCCCCGATAACCGCGCTTGGAAATACCGATGCCATGTTATGGTACCTTCCATATTTAACACCCCTCAGGGCCACGACCGGGACCTGTAATGCTATGGCCTCATGGACCATGACACCATCATCTGATAGCACGGCAAGGTCTGCCAGGCTGTAGAGGTCACTGATCCAGTCAATGTATCCAAGGTTGATTATCCCCTCATGATCGATGATCCTCATGTACTCCTCCCTCAGGGGGTGGCCGACAGTGACTATGTTTGCATCAATACCGGATTCGGCTGTTTTAACTGCCGCCTCAGCCATCAGCCTGAAGAGTGATGATCCCGATGAAAAAACAATGGTCGGTTTCTCCGGATCAAAGTCAGTGGGCATCCTTTCAACCGCCCTTTCAGGTTCTCCACGGGTTATTTCAGGGTTTATTGGTGAATAAATGCTCTCAACACCCCTGTAATTTTTTCCAAAGAGACTGGATTCAGGGAGTGCTATGTTCCTGTTAAGGCGGGTGCAGACCCTTGCATCCAGTGGTGTTATAAGTATACCCACAGCAGGCACCCTGGCAATCCTTGCAGAGAGGCAGCCGACAATCGCACCGCCACCTATGACACCAACAACAACATCGGGTTCTGTTCGTCTTATAAGCTTCAGGGTTTCGTAAACGGCCCTAAGAGTGCTTAAAGCCGCCTTAATGGTGTTTTTTAATGTTGCTGCATGGCCGCCTGCCTGTGGTATCCTTACCCTGTGCCACTCAATACCCCTCTTCCTGAAAAGGATTCCCGGGGCGCTGTGGTCAAGGGCGAACTCACATTCAAATCCTCTTTTTTCAAGTGCTCTGGCTATGTTAAGCGCTGTTATGGCGTCGCCTCCCATTCCACGACCTGTTACAGTGAATAGTGCCTTCATATAATCACCATGACCCTCTGATTGATTGAATTGACTGTACGGTAACAGCCTCGTTCTATGAGAACATTCTTCTGAATACCTTTAAATACTGATACATTAAATAAGTGCTTAATATGAAGGTGCCCCCCTATAATACCCGCCCGGATATGGGACGCCTCAGGGAGATCATAGGGGTTATGGGAAAATACCAGTTTGGAAACATCCTTGAGGCTGTCGGACTGAAAAACAGATTCTTTGAGACCCTCAAACTCTATATAAGACATCCGGATGAAGTCCATGAGCCCGCTGCTGTCAGGTTGAGGCTTGTTCTTGAGGAACTCGGCACCACCTTCATTAAACTGGGACAGGTCCTCAGTACCCGCGCTGATCTCGTTGGAAAGGAGCTGGCAGATGAACTCTCAAAGCTCCAGGATGAAGCCCCCCCATTCCCCTTTAGGGACGTGAAAGCCGTCATTGAATCAGAACTTGGGGAACCCCTGGAGGACGTATTCGCTGAGTTTGATGAGGAACCCCTCGCATCAGCGTCAATAGGTCAGGTCCACAGGGCACGCTTAAGGTCGGGTGATGTTGTTGCCGTGAAGGTGCAGCGGCCGGGTATAACAGGAACCATCAAAAGCGATATAATAATCATGAAGTACCTTGCAAAGCTTGCGGATGATCGTATTCCTAGTTTAAGGTACTATAATCTGCCAGGGATAGTCTCTGAGTTTGAGAGAGCTATCAGGAAGGAGCTTGACTATCACCAGGAGGCTAACAACGCAGAAAGGTTCCGTTCACTGTTCAGGGATGATGATACCGTCTATGCGCCCTACGTGTACAGGGAGTACTCCACTGGTAAGGTGCTTACAATGGAATATGTGGAGGGTGTTAAACTCACGGACATCCTCGACTCTGACATTAAGTTCAATGCGCGGACCATCGCCGAGAGGGGTGCCAGGTGCTATTTCAGGCAGATATTCATCCATGGATTCTTCCATGCAGACCCCCACCCGGGGAACATCCTTGTGCAGAGGGGTAACGTGCTCTGTTTCCTTGACTTCGGGATGATGGGACACCTTGATGCTTCTTTCAGGAAGAACCTTGCTGAACTCTTCATCCTCCTAATGAACTATGATGTTAACGGTATAGTGAACCAGCTGAGGTACATGAACATCCTCACCGAGGAAACCGATCCCGATGAAATCAGGTATGATATCATGGACCTCCTTGACCGTTACTATGGTGCCGATATAAGGAAGGTGGGGGAACTGCTCACAGAATTCACAATGCCTGAGATGATCATGAAGCATGGGATAAGGATCCCCCGGGACTTCGTTCTCCTTGCAAGGGTTATGAGCATGGCCGAGGATCTGGGTGAACGCCTCGATCCACGGTTCAATGGCCTGGAAGTCGCATGGGAGATGACCCATGAGCTTATAAGGCAGCGCCTGAACCCCATGAGGGTCCTTGACAGCGCCCCAACCACCCTCATTGAAATGGATCATATCATCAACGACCTTCCACAGAGCATAATAAGGACCGTTCAGAGGCTCGAGGAGGGTAAAATCAGGATGGAACTTGAACATAAAAACCTTGATGAAATCTCAAAGAGAATTGAAAGGTCAACCAACAGGATATCACTTGCCCTGCTTGTTTCAGCCCTTATAATCGGTTCATCACTGGTGGTTCTCCCCAATGAAGCCCTGATACTCCAGAAGTTTCCCTACCTTGGACTTTTTGGATTTGCAGTGAGTTTCCTCATCGCCCTTGCCCTTATAGTTTCGATAATAAAGGCCAGGAGGATAAACTGATACAAGGGCCCCTTCAGCCAGCGAATGGATTGTAGAGGAGTCTTCTGAATCCAAGGGCAATGAGGAACCTGTTATCAACGCTGAAACTCCTATTTCTGAGTATTATTTTTCTCGCAAGGTCCCCGAGGCCCCCTCCTGTCAGCACATCCATGTAGAGGTCCCCGGGTGTGGGGTTCTCGATTCCAAGTTTTTCCTCAAGGAATGAGGAGAGTTTCTCACCCCTCACAGCTGCAATAACAAGGGGACTTATGATGAAGAATGAGAGAAGTGTAAGCGGGCCCCCTGCAAGGTAAAATGAAATTCCAAGGGCAACTGCAAGGCTGTGGTTTCCAACCTCACCCATCATTATCCTTCCAGCATAGTCCATGGGTGAGTAGGCTGCGCAGACGGTTAAAACAAGTAAAGGCATGTAGGGGTCCGATCCCGTTATGATTGATACCATTATCGCCAGGAGGGAGAGTATCATGGTGGAGGTGCATGCGGCGCCTGGCTGCATATCTGCAATGTTGAGTGGCTGTACCATCATGGCCACAAGGAAGCCTGAAGGACCCATGACAGGATAGGTGAGGGCTGTGACGGCTATAATCCCCGCCCCCCTTGAAACCTGCCCCCATTCAAGAGGAAGGCTACCTATACGTCTCCTGCCGCTCAGGTCATCAATAAATGCAAGGACCCCCATAATGGCCAGGGGGATGTTGAAGGGTGCCGGTGTAAAGAGGGTGAGGGCTGTGAACGGTGCAAGGCCCGCTCCCCTGGGAGTTCCACCCCTCACATCCGTGTAGAGGTTTGATTCCCTGAATATGGAAATTATTCTGGCTGTTAATGGCGTTAAAATTAGTGTTATGGCTCCTGCAACCACTAAATTCATCCAGTTGAGTGTCATGATACATGCTCCTATATGGTTAAGGTGGTTTTGGGTCATTCCATGCTGCTGGGATCATGATGTCCCCTATTCCTTCATCACATGAAGGGGGCCTCATCGTCTCATGACCTTCATTGAATGCATCACCCCCCCTGAAACAGGGTTATCAGGGTCCCATGAAACCGTGTTCTGTCTGTGCCAGTACCACTTCAAGTCCTTCATCCTCCATGACCCCCTTTACATGAAGCATTTCCTTAACCGATGGTCTTTCAATGTCCATGCACCTGAATTCGGACCTGTAGTCAAGTACCGTGACCTGTATTTTTCTGCTGATTGATCCTATCAGGGCCGCCATCCCCCTAATTTCATCGACAGATATGAGTTTGCTGTTATAGGGCACTCCCACTCCAAGGAATACCTCCCTGTGTCCTGTTGCGATGTAACGGATGGCATCCCATGAGTTTTCAAGGTAGGCCTCCGAGGTTTTCCTGTCCTCCATGCCAGTTATCCTCATGAAGGTCTCAGGGCGCAGTCCCTTCAGGTCTATCCCGATCCTTCTCATCCCTGCAAGTACCAGTTCATCAATGTAGTCCCTGGTGAGTATGGTTCCATTGGTATCAACGTGTATGTTCAGGGACCCGTCCCTTTTTCTGACCTCTTCAATGGATTTTATGAGCCAGGCCCTGTTGAGGGTGCATTCTCCCCCTGAAAAGGTCACCGTACCTGTCCTGTAGACCGATTCCACCCCAAGGAGGAGGTTGGCGGTTTCCTCTGGGTCCAGGAGGTTCAGGCCGCCTGTGAATGCCGCCTGACTCTTCTGACACTGGGGGCATCTGAGGTTGCATCCATGGGCAAAGCAGACCACCTCCACCGCCAGCCCCGTCTTTTCATGGTGCGGTGTGCCCACACCTCCTGCTGTGTGGGGTCCGAATCTGCTCACATACCTCAGGGCTGGTTCATCCATGGTCTCTATCACCATCCCCCCTTGAGGGGGTGTTATGCATGCCTGTGCTGGTCTGCCGTTAACAGATACACTGCAGGCCCAGCAGCCACCTGAACCGCAGGGGGCGAATAAATCTCCCTCATCCGGCAGAGAACTTACCCTGAATCCTGCCGCTTCAAGGGCATTTTTAACCGTGCCCCTGGCCCTCACCCTCACCCCATTCACCGTTACAGTGCACAGGGTTTCATCCTGTTCTCCGGGTATCAGTGCCCCGGAAGGGCATGCCAGCTGACAGGTACCGCAGGAAGAGCAGGGCTCTGAACATTGAATTGTCCGGCAGTTGCCGCAGCCTGTACATCTCTCAGGGATGATCCGGAACATTTAACACCCCAAAAAAATCATGAAAGTTTGAACCTTAAAATTCCTGCAAGTCCCCCGAGGGCCTCCAGCTGCCTGCCGCCCTCATGTTCACTGCTTATAAGGATCACGGTGCCCCCCATGCTCTCAACAATGTCAAGGTAGCCTTCAATGTCCTCCCGGCTAACCACCCTGTCAAGGACCAGGAGCTTCTCAACCGCGCCCATGTTTATGGCGTTTATAACCTCATCCCGTCCGTAGACGACTGAGTCAGGGTCCCTTGCCAGTCTTTCAAGTAAAGTGTTCACGTTTCTTATCTCGGATGCTATCCTGTTCTCCGATGAAACCTTCTCCACCGTCCCCTTCCTCAGAACCTCATAGATCCCTGACCTTCCACCGGTACCGGTGTTCTCAATCACGGCCTTTCTGCCGATCTCAGGGTGCATGTCCATGAGGTATTCATGGAAGTCTGACTTGTAGAAACCGGGACCTGCGATTATGAGGGTTTCAAGGTCGCCGTACTTGCTTATGGCCTCGGTGATTTTCCTGTAGAATTCCTGCTTTAGTTTACCCCTGTCCCTCTGCTGCATCCTCTTCCCTGGGATGTTGCCTGTTATGGGTCCCTGGTACTCAACACCGTACTGTCTTATTATGCCCAGGTCAGCCACATCATCCTCAATGACCAGGATTATGGCCCTGATCTCCTTTGATGCTTTAACCGCCTCCTGGAGCCTTCGGAGTGTCCATCTGCTCCATGAATCCTTTTTAATCCGGAGGGGTGTGTTCAGTTTAACCTCCAGTGTGTGGTGTGACCCCAGGGGCACCAGGTCCTCGGGTCCCCTTTCTATTATGCCTGTTGCCCTCAGCCTCCCTGTGTAGACATGGAAGTTGACGTTCTCAACCCTTATTCCAAGGTAGAATGTCTTCTTAACACCCCTGTCGCTCCTTATCTTCTCTCCGCTCGTATCCTGTATCCTCCTTGTTGTCCTTGCTGATAGAAGGTCTCCCTCTTCAATGATGTGGGAGAGGTGCCAGAGGTCGTCAAGGGTTTCGGGCACCAGTTCAATGACTCCGTTTTTCTCATCCTCTTCAAGTATCCTCATCTGTCTACACCCTGAATCCCTAGTCAGCTGGGTCAATGATAATATATATGAAAGGTGTTATAAAATTAGAGTCAGATGGGAGTGTACTCTATGGGTGACTATGAATCTGGAAGCGCAATTTTCATCAGCATCATAGCAGGCTTTGTGATGCTATTCTTCATCGATGGACTCTTTGTTTATGCATTCACGGGCTTCCTTGCAGCATACCTTACCCGTCCCGAGCAGAGGGGTTCGGGGACCGGTGGTGTGGCTGCCCTGGTACTTGCAATTCTGAGCTTCATCTCAGGGATGATATTCGGACCTGAGATGCCTGGCAGAATAGCCTCGGTTCTTGGACCCGATTTCTTCAGCTTCTCTGTGGGTTTTCTTGTAATATGTGCCCTGAGCTTTATACTTGGAAGTCTCGGGGGTTACGTTGCTGTTAAGGCATCAGGGGATGATCAGTGATTTTTTTCCTTTGCTGGAATGGTTGATAATATGAAAGTGAGTGTTATAGGCGGCACCAGGGGGCTTGGTTACTGGATAGCCCGGTTTCTGAAGGATGAAGGCTTCAGCGTCATCATAACCGGGCGTGACCGGGAGGCGGGTCTTGCCGCTGCAGAGCGGATAGGTGCAGATTACTGCCCTGACAATACCAGGGCTGCTTCAGCTTCTGATGTGGTTATAGTCTCTGTACCCATTGATGTGACCCCTAATGTCCTCAGGGAGGTGGCCCCCAATGTCAGGGAGGGGTGTCTTCTCATGGATGTCACATCAGTTAAGGAGGAACCCGCCAGGATAATGGCTGAACTTATCCCTGATGGAGCATACTTTATACCCGCACACCCCATGTTCGGGCCCCGCGTAACCTCCCTTGAGGGTCAGGTGGTGGTCCTGACACCCACTGAGGATAACCCGTGGCTTGAGCCCCTGAAGGAGTTCCTTGAGGAGCGGAAGGCCCGGGTGATAGTCACGGATCCCGAGAAACATGATCTGATGATGGCTGTTGTGCAGGTCCTCACGCACTTTGCATATATCAGTATAGCGGCCACCCTTGAATCTGCAGGTGTGGATATAAGGGAGTCAAGGAAATTTGCAAGCCCCATATACAACCTCATGATTGATACTATTGCAAGGATAGTGGCCCAGAACCCCTACCTTGCATACTCCATCCAGACCCACAACAGGCATGCCCGCAGGATGCGTGACCTTTTCCTTGAAACCGCCGGTGAGCTGAGGGACCTCCTGGATTCAGGGGCCATGGATGAATTTGTGAGGAGGATGAGCCTTGCAGCCAAGAACATAGATGACATTGAATCATCCCTTGGACGTTCCGATAAGGCTATAGAGGCCCTTAACCATGAGCTGAGCCTTCTTAAGGATTCTGTTGGTGGTGAAGTTGGCCTGAAACACATATATTCAGGTAAAGTCCATGTTGGCATCCTGGAATCAGTTACACCGGACTATGCCATTCTAAGGTCTGGTAAAAGGACTCTGAAGTTTAAAATCTCAAATATAAGGGTCCTCTCAGGGGATGAGCTCTTGAGGTGGAAGGCCGATAATCTTGATTCTGCTGTCTATGATATATCTGCTGTTTTCCCGGATGGCGTGAGGCCCGAGGTCATTGAGGAACTTTTAGGTCGTCTTGATGGTGTTGTTGAGGCCAGGGTTACCGACAGATACAGGGGCCCGCAGATACCTGACGGTTTTATCAGCCTGACCGTCAGGATACGTGTATTTGAACGTGAATCCTATGAAAGGGTTAAGAAGGTAATTGAGGGTATGGGTGCCTCCATAAGGTAACCCTGATGTTTGACTGAAGTTCATCCCATACTATTTCTTCAGCTTTATCTGGGAATAATCCGGGGCATTCAGATCCCTGAGGGACTTTGGGGTTATCCTGAACAACATCCCCCGTATCTAATACTTAATTTCGTTTTTATATTAATTATCGGTGCCCCTATATAAATATACCGAAAGCTTTATATATTATAACATATACCCTCTATTATAGTAACCAAAGTTTACTAAAATATTCTGTTAAATTATAAATCTTACCAGAATCATAACAATATAAGAAAAGAGGTGGGTTGTATTATGACCGAAAAGGAACTTAAATTAAAAGTTGCGGAGGCCCTTGCCCAGCAGGACGTGGGGAGAGGAATAGCCAGGGTGGACCCGGCATGCATGGAAAAACTGGGTCTTAACGACGGCGACATCATAGAGATCGAGGGCAAAAAGGTAACCGCTGCAACGGTTGTATCATCACAGTCCGACATAGGACTTGGCATAATAAGGATAGACGGATACCTCCGTAAGAATGCCGGGGCATCCATAGGTGAAGAGGTAACAGTCAGAAGGACTGATGTAAAGGACGCCCAGAAGGTGGTCCTTGCACCGGTGGACCAGGAAATCATCATAAGAGGAGACATAAGATCAGCGTTCCTCAACAGGGTCCTTGTAAAGGGCGACATAATAGTATCAGGAATAAGACAGCAGATATCAGGTGGAGGGCTCTTCGATGAATTCTTCAGGGACTTCATGGACCTCTCACCCCTCGGTGAAATCAAACTGGCAGTTGTATCAACAAGCCCCGCTGGAGTTGTGAAGGTAACCCCATCAACCCAGGTGGAGATGCAGTCAAAGCCGGTTGACGTCAGCAAACTGGAGGGAGTCAAGAACCTTGTGGACGTAACCTACGAGGACATCGGAGGACTCAAGGAGGAAGTTAAAAAGGTCAGGGAAATGATAGAAATACCCTTGAAGAGACCCGAACTCTTTGAAAGGCTCGGCATAACCCCCCCAAAGGGTGTTCTCATGCACGGTCCGCCAGGTACAGGTAAGACACTCCTTGCAAAAGCTGTCGTCAACGAGAGCGACGCGCACTTCATAGCCATCAACGGACCGGAGATCATGAGCAAATACGTTGGTGGATCAGAGGAAAGACTCAGGGAATTCTTCCAGGAAGCAGAGGAAAATGCTCCTTCAATAATATTCATAGATGAAATAGATGCAATAGCCCCGAAGAGGGAAGAGGTCAGTGGTGAAGTTGAAAGGAGAATCGTTGCCCAGCTCCTCACCCTCATGGACGGGCTTAAAACAAGGGGACAGGTTGTTGTAATAGGTGCAACAAACCGGCCAGACGCCCTTGACCCTGCCCTCAGAAGACCTGGCAGGTTTGACCGTGAAATTGAAATAGGAGTCCCTGACAGGGATGAGAGGAAGGAGATCCTCCAGATCCACACGCGTGGAATGCCCCTCGCAGATGACGTTGACCTGGATGAACTCGCAGAGATAACCCACGGATTCGTCGGTGCCGACCTCGAATCACTCTGCAAGGAGGCCGCCATGAGGGTCCTCAGGAGGGTGCTTCCTGAAATAAAGGCCGATGAGGAGATACCCAAGGAGGTCCTCAAGAAGATGATAGTCACAAAGGCCGACTTCAAGGACGCCCTCAAGGAGATACAGCCCTCAGCCCTGAGGGAGGTCCTGGTGCAGGTCCCGAACATATCATGGGATGACATCGGAGGACTTGAAGATGCCAAACAGGAACTGCAGGAAGCGGTTGAATGGCCCCTTAAGTACCCTGAAAAGTTCAAGAAATTCGGAATCAAACCACCGAAGGGTGTGCTGCTCCATGGTTCACCGGGTACCGGTAAGACACTCCTTGCAAAGGCAGTGGCAAATGAAAGCCAGGCCAACTTCATAGCAGTCAAGGGGCCAGAGCTTCTCTCAAAATGGGTCGGTGAATCAGAGAAGGGTGTTCGTGAGGTCTTCAGAAAGGCCAGACAGACAGCACCAACAGTAATATTCTTTGATGAGATCGACTCAATCGCATCAACAAGGAGCGGTATGAGCGCAGACTCAGGTGTGACCCAGAGGGTTGTTAACCAGCTCCTGACAGAGATTGATGGCCTTGAAGAACTCCAGGACGTTGCAGTCATAGCAGCAACCAACAGACCAGACATCCTTGACCCGGCCCTCCTGAGGCCCGGAAGATTCGACAGACACGTCAAGGTTGAAGACCCTGACAAGGAGGCAAGGCTAGCCATATTCAGGGTCCACACAAAGGACATGCCACTTGCAGATGACGTTGACCTTGAAAAACTCGCAGAGATGACAGAAGGCTACGTTGGTGCAGACATTGAGGCTGTCTGCAGAGAGGCAGCCATGCTGACACTCCGTGAAAACATGGAGGCCGATGAGATCTCAATGAAGTACTTCAAGGAAGCCATGAACAAGATAAAACCAAGGGGTGGTACTGAAGAACAGGTCCAGTACCACTAAAACCCTTTTTAAATCCAGATCTCTTCTTTTTGTTCGATTAAACTTCAAATCCCAGATCATTCCTTTTGTGCGAGTTTCAGACTAATTTTAAAGCCACGCCCTGCCCGTGGCGAGAAGTCATTACTGCTGCCAGGGCTCTATTATTCATCTTAAATGGCAGGTAGAGCCTTAACTATAAATTCAGGGAATCAGGGCTCTCCCTCATTCCCCACCAACTATTTTTAAAGGATGGATCACTATTTATGTATCATGATGTTTAACTTGCTCAGGTGATAGAATGCCATATAAGGTTAAAGACATTTCACTGGCCCCGCAGGGTGAGAAAAAGATCCGCTGGGTTCAGGAACACATGCCTGTACTTGAAAGGATAAAGAAAGAATTCATTGAGGAAAAACCCTTCAGGGGGATCACAGTAGCCTCCTGCCTCCACCTTGAACCAAAGACCATTAACCTTGGACTGACCCTCATGGCGGGTGGTGCCGAGGTTGCTATGACAGGATGCAACCCCCTCTCCACCCAGGACGATGCAACGGCTGCCGGTGCAGAGATGGGCCTGAACATGTACGGGTGGCGCGGGGAGAACAATGAAGAGTACTATGAAAACATACACAGGGTCCTTGACCATGAACCCGACATCCTCATAGATGATGGTGCCGACATGATATTCCTTGTCCACAGGGAACGTCGTGAGCTGCTTGAAAATATCAGGGGGGCTTGTGAGGAGACAACAACCGGTATACACCGCCTGAAGGCCATGGCAGCAGACGGTGCCCTTGAGTTTCCGGTGATGGCAGTCAACGATGCCTACACCAAGTACCTCTTTGACAACCGTTACGGTACCGGTCAGTCCACCTTTGACTCCATAATGGGCACCACCAACATGCTGATAGCCGGTAAGACCGTGGTGGTGTGCGGTTATGGATGGTGCGGCCGCGGAATAGCCATGAGGGCTGATGGACTGGGAGCGAACGTCATAGTGACAGAGGTGGACCCTATAAGGGCTCTTGAAGCCCGCATGGATGGTTTCAGGGTCATGAAGGTCTCAGAGGCCGTTAAACACGCAGACATCCTGATAACTGCAACAGGAAACACTGACGTTGTTGCAGCAGATGAGTTCAGGGAGATGAAGGACGGCTGTATAATGGCAAACTCAGGGCACTTCAACGTGGAAATAAACCGTCAGGACCTTGAAAGACTATCAAAGGATGTTAAGAAGGTTAAAGAGGATATTGAAGCCTTCATAATGCCTGATGGTCGTAAAATTTATCTTCTGGCAGAGGGGAGGCTCGTCAACCTTGCCTCGGAGCGAGGCCAGGGCCACCCTGCAGAGATAATGGACATGAGCTTTGCGATGCAGGCATTATCCGCCAGGCACCTCCTTGAGGAGAAGATGGACCCAGGCGTCTACAGGGCACATGATGAGATAGACATGACGGTAGCCAGGATGAAACTTGATGCCATGGGTATAGAAATCGATGAACTGACGGATAAACAGATCAGATACCTTGAAAACTGGGAAGAGGGGACATAGGAGGAAGAAGTTGGGCTTTTTCAGACTCATAAACAGGGGTCCTGGCCCTGTAAGATTATTCATTGGAGGTGTCCATGGAAGGGAGGGCCTCACAACCATAAGGGCCCTTAAAAGGCTCCGTTTCAGCGACATTGAAACCGGTAAACTGGTAATATACAACTGCAACACAAGTAACTACCTGAGCACCCTTGACCCCTCCTACTACGAAAGCAGACAGGGCCGTGAGATAATGGGGCTCATAAAGGAATACAGGCCATCAACCTACCTTGAAGCCCACTGCTACCGGGATGAAAGCTACCATGACCTCACGGATCCATCAAGAAAACTTAAAAGGGGTGTTCCACCCCTCATAGAACTTGAGAGGGGTGTTCTGATAGGATCGGTGTCACCCCACATAAGGAAGAAGCTCTTCAGAAGGGAGGATATCTGCCTCACGGTTGAGATTCCATGCTTCAGGGACTCTGAGGAATGGTACAGGCAGTTAGAGGTTTATGTTGAATTCATGAGGATCGTTGCATCATCCAGAGACCGTGACGAGCTTGAGAATCGACTTGGAAGGAAATACCCCCACCAGGTTGAAACCGCCAGGAGGTATGCAAGGGAATTCTTCGGGGAATACCCTCCCTTCTAACCCTGGATCATCCATCTGGATTTAAAAAATGATGAAAAAAATCTTCAATGAATGGAATGAACTCATTACTGAAAATGCAGGGGACTGATAGGATCATGGTGAAATCATACATCAGAAAACTCATCAGGCTAGTTGAAATGGAGAGGGAAGCCGAGATAAACGCCATGATGAATGAGATCCGGAGGCTCTCCCCCAGGAAGCGCGAAAGGATAGGCAGGGCTATAAATGGCCTGAACGGTAAGATAACTGGGCGTGAACTTGGATTTCACCTTGTGAAGTATGGTAGGAGGGACCCCATAGAGACAAGGATAGGTGTGGGTGACCTTGTTCTGATAAGCCGGGGAGACCCCCTCAAAAGCGACCTCACAGGTACCGTTGCAGGGAAGGGTAAACGGTTCATTGTGGTGGCCCTTGAGAATGTGCCCAGGTGGGCCCTCAGGAACGTGCGCATCGACCTCTACGCCAATGACATAACATTCCAGAGGATGATCGATAACCTCAAGGGTGTTAATAAGAACATCCTGAAGGTACTGGGCCTCATCCTTGATAAGGATAAACCTGCCCCCACCAGGAGGGTTGACTTCGAGGCCATTGACTGTGAACTTAACAGTTCCCAGAAGGAAGCCATCAGCAGAGCCCTTGGTTCAGATGACTTCTTCCTCATCCACGGGCCCTTCGGAACGGGTAAAACCAGGACCCTCCATGAACTCATAAGGCAGGAAGTCAGAAGGGGCTCAAGGGTCCTTGTTACGGCCGAGAGCAACGCTGCAGTGGACAACCTCCTGGATGGAATCGCGGAGGATGTTGAGTGCGTGCGCCTCGGACACCCCCAGAGGGTCTCTGAGAGGAACATAAGGGAGACCCTTGCCTATAAACTCGAAAATCATCCGGACTACAGGATGGTCATTGAAAAACAGGAGCGAATAGATAAACTGGTGGAGGAGCGTGAAAAACATCACAAACCAACACCACAGCTCAGGAGGGGCCTCAGTGACACCCAGATACTCCTTAACGCAACCAAGAGGAGGGGTGCCAGGGGCATCTCACCAAACGTTATGATCTCAATGGCAAGGTGGATAGAGGTCAACCAGAAGATAGACAGGCTTCACAGGGAACTTGAAGAGCTTGAAACAGAGATTGCCAACCGGATAATCAGGGAAAGTCAGGTTGTCCTATCAACCAATTCATCTGCAGCCCTTGAATACATTGATAATGTCAGTTTTGACCTTGCCGTTGTTGATGAGGCATCCCAGGCCACCATACCGAGCATACTCATACCCCTGGGACGTGCGCCTAGATTCATACTTGCAGGTGACCATAAACAGCTCCCTCCGACGATACTGAACCAGGAAGCATCAGAACTGGAAAGTACCCTCTTTGAGGAACTGATCACCAGGTACCCTGATAAATCATGGATGCTTAACTGCCAGTACCGGATGCACCCTGATATAATGGAGTTTCCCAGCAGGGAGTTCTATTCAGGCAACATAAGGGCCCATCCATCCCTTGAAGGATTATCTGTGACCGACATCCTCAGGAGTGGGGGGGAAGAGGGGGAGCTCCAGGGGATGCTTGCGGATCCTCACCGGCCGGTCCTCTTCATTGACACATCCAGACTCGAAGCCCCTGAAGAGAGGCTGAAGGGTTCGACATCCATAAGGAACCCTGTTGAGGCTGACCTTGCGGTTATAATTGCAGGGGCATTCATGGGGATGGGCGCCGGGTCATCGGATATCGGTATAATCACCCCCTACGATGACCAGGTGGAACTCATATCATCCATGACCCCTGTGGAGGTGAACACCGTTGACGGGTTCCAGGGAAGGGAAAAGGAGATAATCATAATTTCGATGGTCAGGAGTAACAGTAGGGGGTCC
The DNA here is from genome assembly GCF_025397995.1 of Methanothermobacter wolfeii. Classification (NCBI taxonomy): domain Archaea; kingdom Methanobacteriati; phylum Methanobacteriota; class Methanobacteria; order Methanobacteriales; family Methanobacteriaceae; genus Methanothermobacter; species Methanothermobacter wolfeii. The sequence goes on along the minus strand of NZ_CP104550.1, from coordinate 181,596 downwards.
ATAGGTTTCCTCAGAGATCTTAGAAGGCTTAATGTTTCACTTACACGTGTAAGGAGGAAACTGCTGATAATAGGTGACACTGAAACCCTCTGCACCCATCCATCCTACAGGAGGCTTGTTGAGTTCTGCAGGAGAAGGGGCTTCCTTGAAAAGCCAGGGCCCGGCGATGTGAGGAACTGGAGTCCCTGAGAGTTCAGATACCTCTGGAATCATCTGCAATTCCTGATAAAACCAGGAACACCATCAACCATCTGCAAGAATCATGAAACGATAAAAAAATCAGAACCACTCCTCAAGGCTTTTCTGTGTGAAAGAAGCCTTTTCAATCTTTTTAAGTGCTGAAAGCACCCTTTCCTCCGAGAAACCGTGTTCGGAGCAGAGGAACTCCAGGACCCCCTCCCTGTCGGGTTTCCTCCATTTAAGTTCATAATCCCCTGTTACATCGGGTTCAAGGAAGATCCTTCGAAGGACAAGGGGGTCGCCGCCGGGGTCCCCGTCAACCTCCTCAAGGACACCGAATATGTCCCCCCTCTCCCTTATAAGTTTAAGACCCTTCTTTGGACCTATACCCTTAATTCCAGGGTTAAAATCTGTTCCAACAAGTATTGCCAGGTCAACGAGCTGTTCCCTTGTCAATGAAAGTTTTTTAAGTGCGGCTTCAAGTTCAATTATCTCGGGTTCCTGGAGTTTTCCGCTGAGGGTCAGGTTCCTGACGACCCTCGGGGCGCCGAAGAGGAGGCAATCATAGTCCTGGGACGCCACAGCCCATGCATCACCTTTCCTGACCATGAATGATGCCTGGGCCTCGCCCTCACTCGGTGCCTGGACATAGGGCACCCCCATGAGTTCAAGCAACCTTTTTGAACCCTCAACTATATCATCCGACATCCTTGATGACCTGACAGCGTATTTCCTTGCCCTTTCAATGTCTCCCTCCTCAAGGGCCCTCTTCCACTCCACCTCAGACTTCTTCCTTGCCTCAACCCTCTTACTTATGGTGGAGCCCTTGAGGTGATGTGATCTGCCATCAAAGACATAGAATACCTTTATCTCCCTCTCCATCACCGCAGCTGTCCTGTAGAGTATGCCACTGAGGTGCGATGTCACGCGCCCCTCCCGGTCCATGAGTGGCGTGCCATCCCTCTGCCTTATACTGGATAGAAACTGGTATATGCTGTTTGCAGCGTCCACTGCAACTATGCGGCCCCTGAGGTCATCGAAACCTATCTTCCGGGGTGAAACTATATCCTTAAGTTTAACTCCCATAAAAGCACCCCCACAATTCTTAAAGGTCCTTCAAGAAGCCGGTATGATCCTAAAACTCCTCCCTGAACCACTCAAAGGGAAACGTCTCCTTTATCCTTATGAGGACCTCATCATCATGGATGATGTTATAGGTCCTTGTGAGCATTGGGGAATCCGTTCCAAATATCTTAACAAGCTGGGGGGCGGGGTTTTCAACGTCTATAACCTCAATCTCCCTCCTCGACTCGATCCTGTGCTTCTTGAGTATCCTTCCAATGGGTATGTCGGCCCTTATAAGGTCCTCCCTGAATTCATCATCAAGCCTTGATAGGGGTATGTATGACACCGCATGTATAAGGGGTTCCCTGTTCCCTATAACAACCACCCTGTGGTTAACTGTGTCCCCAGGATTTATACTGAGTTTGGATGCGATTTCATGACTGCATGGCTCGAATTCCTGCTTGAGTGTCCTTATGGTTACCGTGCCCTTCAGCACATCCAGTATTGTTGTAACCGACCCGTCGGTTGAGAGGAGGATCTTCTGGGTGTTTGAGAGTTTTCCCATGATCCTCTCAATGCGTTCAATCTCCTCCATGACATTCACATTCATATGGAGCCTCCTATTGGGGGGAGCTGATCACCCCGTTAACCGCGGACTCTGCAACAACAGCAGGATTTGCAAGGTAAACACTTGATGATGGGTCGCCCATCCTCCCCCTGAAGTTGCGGTTGGTTGTTGCTATGCTGACCTCTCCGGGGGCCAGCACCCCCATGTGGGCACCCAGGCATGGGCCGCAGCCAGGGTTGCATACTATGGCGCCTGCCCTCAGGAGGGTCTCTATGATACCATCCCCCAGGGCCCTGAGGTATATCTCCCGTGAAGCGGGTGAAACAATGAAACGGACATCCTCATGGACCTTCCTGTCACCTATCACATCTGCAGCCATTTTAAGGTCCTCATAGCGGCCATTGGTGCATGAGCCAAGGAAGGCCTCATCAATATGTGTCCCTTCAACCATTTCAACCGGTTTAACATTGTCAACATCATGGGGGCACGCCACCTGGGGCTGGAGGTCGGAGACGTCAAATTCATGTTCCTCCACGTATTCACTGTCATCATCTGAGGTGTAGACCCTGAATTTACCTCCCGTCCTTGAGGCCACATAATCAAGGATCTTCCTGTTTGGCTCCATTATACCGTTCTTGGCACCCATTTCAACCGCCATGTTGCAGATGGTCATCCTCCCTGCAACACCCATCCCCTCTATGGTGTCGCCGCCAAACTCCACTGACCTGTAGGTTGCACCGTCAGCACCCAGCTCCCCTATTATCCTGAGTATAACATCCTTGGCTGTTGTGTTATCCTGCAGTCTGCCGGTAACATCAACCCTAATGGCTTCGGGTACCATGAACCATGTTTTTCCGGTTGCAAATACCATGGCCATGTCGGTTGCCCCCATGCCGGTTGAAAAGGCCCCGAAGGCCCCGTAGGTGCAGGTGTGGGAGTCTGCGCCTACAATGACCATGCCGGGTTTCACGAATCCTTTCTCAGGGAGTACCTGGTGACAGATACCTGCAGCGTTCTGGTAGATGTTCCTTATGCCCTGTTCATGGGCGAATTCCCTTGCAACTCTCTGGAACTCAGCTGCACCGATGGTGTTGGCGGGGACGTTGTGGTCAAAGACCATCACTATCCTCTCGGGGTCCCAGACCCTTTCAGGCCCTCCCTTCTCCATCAGCTCCCTGAAGATTCTGATGGTCGGGGGGGATGTGCCGTCATGGGTCATGGCAAGGTCAATCCCTGCCTCTATTATCTCCCCGGGGGTAACCTCCCTTAAACCTGCCGCCTCCGCAAGTATCTTCTCGGTCATGTTCATGGTATCACCTAGAAATCAACGGGTCCCCTGACAGATCTCACAATCTCAGCGAAGAGTTCATCGTTGATGTACTTTCCCTTTTCACGGTTCTTCTTGACCTCTTCAACTATCCTGCAGAGCTCCTCCCTGGTGACATCTATACCGTACTCTTCAAGCTTTGCCTTAACAGCACGGCACCCTGAGTGTTTCCCCAGGACTATCCTGCGATGATGTCCGATCATCTCAGGGAGGAAGGGCTCATAGGTCAGCGGTTCCTCTATAACCGCATCCACATGGATCCCCGATTCATGCCTGAATACGTTCTTTCCGACTATTGGTTTGTTCTCAGGGACCTTCATGAGGGTGTGCTTCTCAACAAGCCTTGAGAGCTCGTATAGGACGCTTATGTTGAAGCCAAGGTCAACACCGTAGATTATGAGGAGGGTCATTATGAGCTCCTCAAGGGACGTGTTACCTGCCCTTTCACCTATCCCGTTAACGGTCGTTGAAACCGCGCTTCCACCTGCAACAAGGCCTGCTATTGAATTGCAGAGGGCCATCCCAAAATCGTTATGGCAGTGGAGGGCTATGTCTGCATTTATTTCCTTTTTTAGTTCCCGTACGAGGTAGGCCATTCCCTGGGGGCTTATGGCACCCACGGTATCCGCAATATGGACCCTGTCGGCCCCGTAATCCTCTGCCTTCCTGTAGATCTGCTTCAGGAATTCCAGGTCCGTCCTTGTGGCGTCCTCTGCAGAAAATGCCAGGAAGAGTCCATGGTCCTTTGCGTATTCTATTGAGTTCATGCAGACGTTTAGGGCCTCCTCCCTTGTCAGCCTGAGTTTGTGTTTAAGGTGGAGGTCAGAGGTTGCCATGAAGGTTATGACGCCATCAACGCCGCAGTCAATGGCAACGTCGATATCCTCCTTCTTGGTCCTGCAGAGTGCAAGTATCTCTGCATTGAGACCCTCATCGGCTATCGCCTTCACTGAAATCTTTTCCTGTTTTGAAACAACAGGGAACCCGCTTTCTATCTGGTGTATGCCCAGTTCATCAAGTTTTCTTGCTATCTCCAATTTTTCATCTGTCCCGAGACATACACCTGGTGTCTGCTCCCCGTCACGGAGTGTTGTATCGTAAATTGTGATCTTTTCAGGAAACTTTAACTCAGCTTCTTTATTGAAGGGGCTAACAAAGTATTTCAAGGGATTACCACCTTAACCATTATTTACTTAAAATGAATGTTTTGAGGCATTTATTTAAAATTAGATATTTAAGTATAAAAGGTTTGAGAGGGCATGCATCTTCCGGTCACCGGAGTTCCTCGAGGAGTTCAAGGTAGGATCTTCTCTCGAATCCCTCCTCAATCCCCAGTTTTCTGTAGAGACCGAAGATCTCATTGAGTGCTCCTTCATAATCCCTGCCCTCCGGGAGTTCTGCCTCTATTTCAAGGTAGGTTCCAAGGCCCTTCACGGTGTCGATGGACGCCCTGAAATCCCCCAGGCGGTAGGTTTCACGGACCTTGATCACCTCGCGTGCCCTGAAGAATCCCAGGGCCTCAAGTATTCCTGCCGCGGTTTCAGGGTCATCAACCTCCATTTCAAGTTCCTTTCTTGTCTTGCTCCTCTCATCGATCTTAGGGCCCTTGTAGGTTATGAAGGCTCTGCCCCCTGTTTTCCTTATTCTGAGGGCCTCATCTGTCCTGGCAAAATCCCTGTGGGGTGAATTGAAGTATGTGTCCCTCTGTTCATCCCTCCGGGTCATCTCAGCCCCCAGTGACCTCAGTTTCTCCACCAGTTCATCCCTGTCCCTGACCCTTGCCTTAACCTCAACTTCTATCAAGACTAACACCCATTATTATGATTCCCGGCATATTCTCTTAGGAAGATAAGGACGTTCTCCAGCTAGTCAATGAAGCCATCAATGAGCCTATCAATACCCTCGTAGGGTGATAGAACCCTGTCCCTTTCATCCATAATCAACCTCCTCCTCTTCCTGTCTCCCCTGATGCCTTCTTCAACCAGTCTTTCGAGATATTCCTTCCTTATGATCCTCATATCCCCATGAAGGTTGTACCTTATCTTATTAAGGTTACTGATATGGTCCTCGATCTCCCTGATAAGCTTAACCGCCTCCCCCCTTGAAGACGGTTCTATCTCAAGGTCCTCAAGTCCAAGCTCCTCAAGCTGTTCCATGTAGATCTTTGGGTTGATAACCAATTAATCCCCTCCTTTATAGTTATGATCAAAAACATATTTAATTTACTTACATGAAAGGAACAGGCCCCTGAAAAGTGAAATCCACACACAGTTAAACCCATCACATGAACAGCCCCTACAACGAAAAATGAAACCCATGCCTCTGGAGAACTGATATTAAGTATGTTATTATTCATAATAACTACTTTTTTACATCAATATTAATATAGGTGCATTTAAATTTATATGTAGGTTTAACTTCACCGGGAGGTATCTAGTTGACAGATGTGGATATCAAGATAGAAAATATCGTGGCTTCTGCGACTCTTGGAAAATCTATCGATCTTCAAACAGTTGCTGAAGCTCTTGAAAATGTTGATTTTAACAGAGAACAGTTCCCAGGACTGGTATATAAATTAAAGGAGCCTAAAACTGCTGCATTAATATTTGGATCAGGGAAACTCGTGTGCACGGGCGCGAAGTCAATTGAGGACTCAAAGAAGGCCATAAAACTCACCGTGGACATGATGAGGACCATGGACCCTGACATCCCTGAGGAATTTGAGATAAAGATCCAGAACATTGTTGCATCAGCAAATCTGGGCAAACCACTGAATCTTGAAGCCGTTGCCCTTGGACTTGAAAACACAGAATACGAACCTGAACAGTTCCCGGGGCTTGTATACCGCCTTGACGAACCAAAGGTTGTACTCCTCCTATTCGGTTCAGGTAAAGTTGTGTGTACAGGAGCTAAGAGTGCTGAAGACGCTAAACTTGGAGTGGAAAAGACCAGGGAAAGGCTCGCTGAGTTAGATCTGATTTAATGGTGATATTTTTGATTAAACTTGTAGTTTTTGATCTTGACAATGTCATTATTGATGCCGAAGCCATAGATGAGATAGGTAAACTTGCTGGTGTCGAAGAGGAAGTAATGGAAATCACCGAAAAGGCAATGCAGGGTGATATAGACTTTGAAACCTCCATAAAGGAGAGGGTCCAGCTCCTCAAGGGCACATCAGTTGAAGAGATAAAGTCAGTTGCAGAGAAACTACCACTTATGGAGGGGGCTGAGGAGACCATAAAGGCCCTTAAAGAAAAGGGATATCGTGTCGCGGTTATAAGCGGAAGCTTTGACCTTGTGGCAGAACCCCTGAAGGATAAACTGGGCCTCGACTACCTCTTCTGTAACAGGCTCCATGAAGAAGACGGTGTCCTCACCGGTGAAGTGAGCGGACCCCTGGTGGAAAACTCAAAGTATGACGTCCTCTGCAGTATCCTTGAGGAGGAGGGCATAACCCATAAAGAGTGCGTTGCCGTGGGCGACGGTGCCAACGACATATCCATGATAGAGGCTGTGAGGCTGGGAATAGCATTCAATGCAAAGCCCGCCCTCAAGAAGAAGGCTGATGCCGTTGTTGAGAAAAAGGATCTTAGAGAAATACTGCCAATTATTGAAAAAGCTGTAGAGTCTGATGACAAATTGAAGGAACTTAGCTATGATGAAGTGATGGACCTCAAAAACGAGTATGAAGAAAAATTATCATCCATAGCCTCTGAAAGGGATGAACTCAACGAGAAAGCCCGTGAGATGAAGGAGCGCAGGGATGAACTCAACAGCAAGCTCCGAGAAACCCTGAACATGGCCGTTGAATTAAGGGATAAACGTAATGAAATCAATGCCCAGGTTGAAGAAAATAAGAAACTCAGGGACCAGATAAATCAGGAAATAAGGAAACTTGAATGGTCATCAGGGGGCCGTGACAGGATAAAAATTGAGAACGAGATCAAGAGGATAGACAAGATCATTGAAACACGGGTCCTTGACATAAACAAGGAAAACGAGCTTGTTAAAACAGCCAATGAACTTCGTAAAAAGCTCATGAAGATACAGGAAGACCAGGAAGTCCGCGAAAAAGCCATGGAGCTCAAGAAGAAATCCGAGGAGTACCATGAGAAGGTTGTTTCCCTCTCAGAGGAGGCCCAGGAATACCATGAAAAGATGCTGGAGTACTTCAAGAAAACCGATGAGATCCGTAAGGAAGCCGATGAAGCCCATGAAAAATTCCTGGAATTCCGCAGGATGGCCTCAGAGAAGCATGAAGAATTCAAATCAACCCTGGGTGAGATAAAACAGATAAATGAAAGGATCAACGCCCTCAGGTCCAGGTCACGGAATGTTAAAAGAAGGGCTGACAGGGAAAAGAACCTTGAGGAAAAGGAGAAGGCTAAGGAGATATACGAAAAATTCAAAGAGGGTAAAAAACTCTCAAAGGAGGAACTTCTTCTTCTCCAGAAGCACAGGATCGTTTAGGGGTCTCCGATGTCATGCGATAATTCCTCAGATAAAGAAGGAAAGGACAGCGGGTCTTCATCTGATGAGAAAATAGAAGAGTGCTTCATATGCCATAAAAAATTCAACATAAACGCCGATGATTCAAGCCACTACCACTATGGAAAGTATCCCATGTGCAGCTACTGCAGTGACTTCTATGGATTCTACCGGTGAAGGTGTCTGAGTGGTACGATGCACGAAGTCATAATATGTGAGAAGCCGAAATCATCTGAAAAAATCGCCAGGGCTCTTTTTCCGGATGCTGAACGCAAAAAACATGGAAAGGTATCCTACTGGGAATATGAGGGTGATGGTAAAAGGGTGACGGTGGTGTCTGCGGTGGGACACCTTTACTCCCTTAAACCTGAAAACCCCCGTGCTGAACATTTTTTTGACCTTGAATGGGTGCCCATCCATGAGATTGATAAAAAGAAGGCCTACGTCAGGGACTACCTTAACGTAATCAAAAAATTCGCTTCTGACGCTGACCGCTACATCCATGCCTGCGATTACGATATAGAAGGGACCCTTATCGGTTTCAACGCCCTTAAATATGGATGTGGTGATGAAGCCCTTGAAAGGGCCAGGAGGATGAAGTTCTCAACCCTCACCAGGGACGAGATAAGGGAGGCCTATGAGAACCCCATTGAAATCGACTACAGACAGGTTGACAGCGGTGCTGCCAGGCACATACTTGACTTCATCTTTGGGGTGAACATATCAAGGTCCCTTATGAAGTCAGTTAAGGAGGCCACCGATAGATTCATAAAGCTCTCGGCAGGGAGGGTGCAGACACCGACCCTTGCAATACTCGTTGAAAGGGAAAAGGAGATAAGGGAGTTTGAACCCGTCCCCTACTGGATTATAAAGGCCCTCCTTGAGCCTGACCTGGTTGCGGAAAGCAGCAGGGGCAGGATATTCCAGAAGGAAACCGTCAAAGAGATCCTTGAAAAGTGCAGGGGCGCCGATGCATCGGTAAAAAGTGTGAGGATAAAGGAGACCATCAGGAAGCCCCCGGTTCCATTCGACCTTGGTACACTGCAGTCTGAGGCCTACCGTGCATTTGGTTTCAGCCCCAAGAAGACCCAGACCATAGCCCAGAACCTCTACACCGAGGGTTACACGTCCTATCCGCGAACATCCTCCCAGAAACTCCCTGAAAGTATAGGTTACGATAAAATACTCGGTGAACTCTCAAAGAACTCTGAATTCAAGAAACATATTGATAAACTTAAAAGACCCCTCAAACCCCATGAGGGTAAAAAGGAGGATGAAGCACACCCTGCAATTCACCCCACAGGAGTCATCCCCACCAAACTCTCAAAGGATGATAAGAGGATATATGACCTCATTGTCCACCGTTTCATAAGTGTATTTGGAGATGACGCCATCCTCGAGACCATGAAGACCGAACTTGAAATTGAAGATGAAAAATTCACCTTTTCAAGGAGGAGGGTCAGCAGACGGGGCTGGATGAGCAGTTACCCCTACACAAAAATAGAGGACGACGTCTTCCCCGACTTGAAGGAGGGCGACATCATAAATGTCAGGGAGATTGTTGCAGAGGAGAAGAAGACAAAACCTCCTGCCAGGTACAATGAGGCTTCACTGATAAGGGAACTTGAGAAGAGGGGTCTCGGTACAAAGTCAACCCGTGCAGATATAATAGCCAAGCTCTATGATCGTAAGTACATTGAGGGTCGCAAGATACATGTAAGCCCCCTCGGTGAGAACCTCATAGACACCCTAACAAAGTACTGTGAAAAGATCACGAACGAGGAACTGACAAGGCAGTTTGAAAGGGAACTTGAGGAGATCATGAGGGGGGGTGTGACCCGTGACAGGGTCATTGAGGAGGCTATTGAAGAGGTTAAATCCATACTCAAGGATATAGACCGTAACATGAAGGAAATTGGAAGGGACCTCTACAGGGCCTACCAGGACAGCCGCGTTGTGGGTGAATGCCCTGAATGCAGTAAGAACCTTGTTATAAAATATTCCCCGAAAAACAAGAGCACCTTTGTGGGGTGTTCAGGCTACCCCGACTGCAGGGTCGTATATTCACTCCCCAGGGGTGCAAGTATACTTAAAACTCCATGCGAGAAATGTGGCCTGCCGATGATATCCTTCGGGAAGCCGCGGCAGAGGGCCTGTCTGAATCCTAAATGCGGTAAAAAGGAAATTAAAGGCGAAGAAATCGTTGGAAAGTGCCCTGAATGCGGATCCGACCTCATAAAACGCTCGGGTCGTTACGGAGAATTTGTGGGTTGTAAGGGATTTCCAAAGTGCCGCTTCACCTGCTCGGTTGATGACTGCCCTGACACTGACTAAAGGTCAAAGTTTATATGCTCCCATCCTTGAAATATACTACACCTTAAATGAGTAAAATTTATTACCATACGAGAGGCGGTGAAATTGGATATCAGAAATGTGCTTGAAAAACTGAAGCCGGTCCTGATCATCATTGCCCTCTTTGCCCTTGCATTCTATATAAGGGCTGAGGCGGTTAACCTCGGGGGAGTCCCCTCTGATGGCAAGGACTTCTACACCGGTCCTGATGGTCTGCCCTACTTCAGTGAGATGGACTCCTACTACAACTACAGGCTCACCATGAATTATATTAACAGGGGAATACTCGGGGACACACTTGTAAACGGTAGGGCTTATGACCTGCACTCATATTATCCTCCCGGAAGACCCGTTGACTATCCCCCCCTCATAGTCTACACCACCGCAGCAGCATACCGGCTGCTTAACCTCTTTGGGGATTTCAGCCTCAGGGAGGTGGCCTTCTGGATAGGGGCATTTATAGGGTCCCTCTGTGTTATTCCAGCCTACCTCTTTGTGAGGAGGGTGACCAATGATTACGGTGGAATCGCTGCAGGGATAATTGTGGGTTTAATCCCCACCTACGTTGCACACACCTATGCAGGTTTCTTTGACACCGACATGTTCAACATCGTTCTGCCACTGCTGGTATTCTGGTTCTTCACCGAGAGCATCCTGGCCACTGACATCAAGAAGAAGACAGCCTATGCCATTGCATCGGCCCTCACCATACTGGTATTCTCAGCTGCATGGGTGGGTTACATATTCTACCTTGCTGTGCTGGTTGCCTTCGTTGCAATCTATCTCCTGATCTCAAGGTACATCCTTAGGGAAAAACCGGTTGAGGGTTACACTGGAAAACTTGAATGGCTGACACATCAGAGGGAACTCTTCCCGCTCGTAGTCCTCTTACTGACTGGAGGAATCCTCATCGGAGTGTTTGGAGGGTTTTCAAACCTTGCAGGTGCCATCACAGGTCTTTTCAGCGCCACCCAGATACAGGCAACCGCCCAGACAACCGCATACCCCAATGTATACGTGTCTGTATCAGAGCTCCAGGTGCCCCAGTTCATAGCAGGTGGTAAGAGCGGCCTCATGCCAGGGCAGGGCACGGTTGTCGGTGGTGTTGGTGGAATCATGGTATTCATTGCAGGCCTCCTGGGTGTGGCCTCCCTCCTCTGGAAGTACAGGAGCCCCGAAAGGGTACCTGAAAAGACCGGAGGCAGCGGGCTGAAGGCAGGTAAGAAAAGCAAATTCATGAAACCCCTGAAAAACCAGGGGGTGTCAGATGAAGAGAAAAGGCACAGATACCTCCTTTACGCAGTCCTTATGGCTGTCTGGCTTATAATGTCAGGTTATGCCGTTACCAAGGGTTCAAGGTTCATACCCACCTTTGCTGTGCCCCTTGGCCTTTCAGCAGGGATATTCACTGGCTTCCTTGTTGAATACCTCAGGGACAGTGTGAAGACAACCACATCGGTTGCCCTTGTGGCATTCATAGCCGCAGTTGTCATTGCACTTCCCTTCAGTGTTTCTGTGGCGATTAAACTCCTTGCAGGGGTCATCGGGGTTGGCCTTGTCTACTCCCTCAGGAAGCCAGAGATAAGGGCCCCCATCATGATGATCCTTGTAACCCTTGCTGTTGTTGCTCCAACAGTGAGCGGTGCCCATTCAATGACATCCTCAGTGGTCCCGGGTACAGACGACGGGATGTGGAACTCAATGCAATGGATCAAAAAGAACACCAGCAGTGAAACTGTTGTAATGTCATGGTGGGACTTCGGACACCTCTTTGCCGTCGCTGCAGACCGACCCGTGACCTTTGACGGAGGATCGCAGAACACTCCCAGGGCATACTGGATAGGTAAGGCCCTTACAACGAGCAATGAAACCCTTTCACTGGGCATACTCAGGATGCTATCATCAAGTGGCGACCTTGCCTATGAGACCCTTGATAACTACACCAATGACAGTGGAAAAACCGCAGAGATCCTGACAGCCACCCTTGGAGTCCCACGGGATGAGGCGAAGAACGTTATGGTTTCACGCTATGGCCTCACAGAGGCCCAGGCAGAAAAGGTGCTTGAGTACTCCCACCCATCAAAGCCAAAACCCTTTGTGCTGGTATTAAGTTCAGATATGCTCGGGAAGGCCCCATGGTGGACCTACTTTGGAACATGGGACTTTGAGAAGAAAACAGGGTCAAGGTACGGATACTATCCCTCACTGGGAAGTTCAAAGCCTGAGGTGGTGAACAATACAACGGTCATACAGACAGTTAACACCGCAGTTGATGACGCCCTTGTAGGTACCATAATAGAGAAAAGGGACAACACAACCAATGCAACGATAGCAATAGGCAACAACAGGACAGTCCAGAGGATCAAACCGCACAAGCTGGTTATAATTGAGGGTAACCTCCTTGTCAGGGATGAGGTGGTTGACAGCAATGCACAGTTAAGCCTGATAGTCCTTGGAAGCAACAACCAGTACACGACCGTGATAATGAACCGGGAACTGGAAGACTCCATCTTCACAAAGCTGTTCCTTCTTGGTGGGTTCAACCAGACATCCTTCAGGTTCCTGCACCAGGAGCCTGGTGTGCTGCTATGGACAGCAGCATAAACCCTATTTTTTTATTAAGGGAATCTGATCTAACAGGTCACAAAACAAACAAGATTCTTATCCTGTTCTAACAACTGACTCAAATAAAAGCCCATCTAACTCTATTACAAAAAATAGTAAACCATCAACTGCCAGAATGATTAATGAAGTAGTTCATCTGCTGAAGGTGGTCCGTTAAAGTGGGTTAATGGTTTCAGTAGCGCCTGGCCATCTTTGCCTTCAGTATGTCTGTTGCGCTGATCACCCCTGTGATTTCATCATCCTCTTCAACAAGGAGTCGCCAGACAACATTCTTAACCATCTTTTCAGCGGCTTCCTTTATGGTTGCCCTAGGGGAGATCGTCACAAGATCCCTCTCCATGACCTCCCATACCTTAACCTCTGCAAGATCATCACCCTCAGCAATGGCCTCAAGCACATCCCATGTGGTCACAATACCAACCCTGGCGCCGTCCTTAACAACAACCGAGCTGCCCTTCCCGTTCTCAACATAGTTCCTTAGAACATCCTCCAGGCTAGCATTTATATCCAGAGTATCAACATCTGTAACCATAACATCCTCAACCCTCATAAAATCACCTTGATATATTATGAAGTTTATTCTATAAAAATGTCGGGGAAAAATATTTAACAGGGACAGTAGAAAACACTAAATGATTATGCTGATTCTTCTCTCACTTCAACAATGTTCATGTGAGTCCTATGGATATCGAAGAGAAAATTAAAAAAATAGAAGAGGAAATACAGAAAACACCGTACAACAAGGCCACCGCACACCATATAGGTAAGTTGAAGGCGAAAATTTCGCGTTTAAGGGAGGAGGCCCTTCAGAGGAGGACTTCATCTGGAAAGGGGAGGGGTTTCCACATTAAAAAGTCAGGGGACTCCACGGTCGTTCTTATAGGTTTCCCCTCAGTAGGTAAATCCACCCTCCTCAATGAACTCACAAATGCAGAGTCAAAGGTCGGTGAGTATCAGTTCACAACCCTTGAAATAGTGCCCGGCGTCATGGAATACAGGGGTGCCCAGATACAGATATTTGACATACCCGGGATAATAACCGGGGCCTCCCGTGGAAGGGGCAGGGGCCGTGAAATTTTATCAGTCGCCAGGAGCGCCGACCTCATAGTCATCGTACTTGATGTCTTCAACACAGAGCACATGGACATAATAATGAGGGAACTGCGGGATGTTGGTATAAGGCCCGATGAAACCCCGCCCGATGTGACCGTGAAAAGAAGGAAGCTGGGAGGGATGAAACTATCCTCCACAGTGGAACTCACACACCTTGATGAAAGGATCATAAGATCCGTCCTCAATGAGTACGGTATACATAACGCCGATGTCCTCATCAGGGAGGACATAACGGTTGATCAGTTCATAGATGTGCTGGAGGCAAACAGGGTCTATATACCCACCCTGAAGGTCATAAACAAGATTGACCTTGTGGATGAATCCTACCTTGAGGAGATAAGGAAAAGGTTCCCCAATGCCCTGTTCATATCTGCAGACAAGCACCTTAACATTGATAAACTGAAGGATGAAATATTCGACAGACTTGGACTGATAAGGATATACATGAAACCCCAGGGAGAGAAGGCTGATTATGATGAACCCCTGATTGTGAAGGAGGGCTCCACCGTTGCCGATGTGTGTCAGAAGCTCCACCGGGACTTCCTGCGCAAGTTCAGACATGCCCGGGTCTGGGGTAGTTCGGTCAAGTTTGACGGTCAGAAGGTTGGACTCGACCATGTCCTCAGGGATGAGGATGTGCTGAGAATCATAATAAAAAAATAGTGGCCTGAGACTTGTGAAGAAATAATGAGTCCTAAATTCAGAAAAAATGTTATCACTGATAAAAATAATAAAGATTGCAAACCCGATTGCTGAAAGATCATGGAATACTTGAAGATAACGGTGTTAAAATGAAGCTGGATGATATAAAAATTTCAAGAGCCATTGTGGAAGGATACATGGAGGAACTCCTCGACTACCTTGATATGGATGTTGCCATCGGCGGTGGGGGTCCATCAGGGCTAACCGCAGGTTACTACCTTGCAGAGGCAGGGCTGAAGGTTGCGCTCTTCGAAAGGAAGCTCTCCATCGGCGGGGGGATGTGGGGCGGCGGTATGATGTTCAACAAGATCGTTGTCCAGGATGATGGTAAGGAGATCCTTGATGAATTCGGTGTCAGAACAGAACCCTACGATGAGGGATACCATGTTGCCGACTCCGTGGAGGCAACCGCAACCCTCTGCTCAAGGGCATGCAAGGCAGGCCTCAAAATATTCAATCTCATGAGCATAGAGGATGTCATGATCCGCGATGAGGGTATAACAGGCCTCGTCCTTAACTGGAGCTCGGTTGAAATGGCAGGCCTCCATGTTGACCCCCTCACAGTGAGGGCGAATGCCGTGATAGATGCAACCGGCCATGACTGTGAAATAGTCAGGGTTGTTGAACGAAAGATCGGGCCCCAGCTCAACACCCCCGATGGGAGGATACAGGGAGAGAGGTCAATGTGGGCCGATGCCGGTGAAGCAGCCCTCATAGAGAACACCAGGGAAGTTTACCCCAACCTCTATGTTGCAGGGATGGCCAGTAACGCTGTCTACGGTGCTCCGAGGATGGGGCCCATCTTCGGGGGCATGCTTGTCTCAGGTAAAAGGGTTGCGGATATGATAATTGAAAGGCTCAAATAATGTCACTTATCTGCATCACAGGCACTCCCGGGGTGGGTAAAACCACCATTAGCGGACTCCTCAGGGAAAGGGGATTCAGTGTAGTATCAGTTAATGAAATCGCAGAAAGGGAGGGGCTGTTCCTTGGACGTGACCCCCTGAGGGGCTACCTTGAAGTGGACATTGAGGGTCTCTGCCGGTCTGTTGAAAGGTATCTGACAGGAAAGGCTGTGCTGGAAGGTCACCTCTCCCATTTCTGCAGGAAATGCGATGCAGTGATTGTACTGAGGCTTGACCCTGAGGTCCTCAGGGAGAGGCTTCTCATGAGGGGTTACCCTGAGGATAAGGTGCAGGAGAACCTTGAGGCCGAAGCACTGGATGTGTGTACCGTTGAAGCCCATGAAATTCACGGTGAAAGAGTAAGGGAAGTTGATACGACTGGTAAAACACCTGAAGAGGTTGCGGACATCATCATGGACATCCTTGATGGTGATGAAGGCTACGCCCCGGGTGATGTTGATTTTTCAGACTGGCTTATGGGTTGATGGAAAAGCTTTTTAAAGATGGAAACACAAACCAGTTATAATATTCTTCTTGTGCTTAAGTTAGTGGCTCAACCTTAATGTGCAAGATATGGATGTTCTATTCCGTTATGAGGGACTGACCTTGAGAAGGGGAAAAAGACCAGGATGGATGCTGAAGATAGGTAAAGAGAGAATAGACATCCTCTTCAGGATGGCCGAGGATGAATTCCAGGCCAACCCTCAAAGGTCACATCGTTACACTGAAATCGCAAGGAACATATCAAAGAAGTACAGGATAAGGATGCCCCGGAAGTGGAGGAGGAGGTTCTGTAAGAAGTGTTACAGGTTCCTCAGGCCAGGGGCCAACTGCACTGTGCGTGTTACAGGGGGAAGGGTTATTTTTAGGTGCCTCGAGTGCGGCCATATAATGAGGTTCCCCTATACAGAGGAAAAAAAGGAGAAAAGGAGAAATAAAATTGAGTCTTACACCAACAAAAAAGGAACTGATGAACAGATCCCTGTCAGCACTCACAATAAATGTGGGGAAAGCAGGGGTGAGCGAAAGCCTTATTGAAGAGATTAGAAGACAGCTGAAGGCTAAAGAACTGATAAAGGTAAGATTTGCCAGGACGGTTGCCTCTGAAAAAGAAAGTTATATTACCGAGATTGTTGAAAAAACAAATTCTAAGCTCATAGATTTAAGAGGAAATGTGGCAATAATTTTCAAAAAAAGATCTTAGGAGGATAAATATGACTACAGTTTATGATGTGCCAGCAGATCTGCTTATAAACCAGGTTGCAGAGGACCTGAAAAAGGAAGGTAAGGTTAAGTCCCCTGAATGGGTTAACTTTGTTAAAACAGGTGTTCACAAGGAAAGAAGACCTGAAAACCCAGACTGGTGGTATGTAAGGGCAGCCGCCCTCCTCAGAAGAGTTTACATTGATGGTCCTGTGGGTGTTAACAGTCTCAGGACACATTATGGTGGTAAGAAGGACAGGGGTTCACGTCCTGAGAAATTCAGAAGGGGAAGCGGTGCAATAATAAGAAGAGCCCTTCAGCAGCTTGAGGAATCAGGCTTCATAAAAAAGGAAGATGGTGGAAGAGTTATAACCCCTGAAGGTCAGTCATTCCTTGACAGGGCTGCTGAAAAGGTTAAGAAAGAAGTTGAAGGACTTGAGAAATACTGATAGAAACTGTGGGCCTGGGAGGTTTTTAATTGACAGACCTCGAAGAGATACGTCGTAAAAAGATGCTGGAACTCCAGCAGAGGGCTCAGCAGCAGAATATGGAGGCTGAAGCTCAGAGAGAGATGCGTCAGCAGTTTGAAATGCAGAAGAAGCAGATACTGATGCAGATACTCACACCTGAAGCCCGCAGCCGCCTGGCCAACCTCAGACTTACAAGGCCCGAATTCGTTGAACAGATAGAACTCCAGCTGATACAGCTGGCCCAGATGGGGCGTGTGAGGTCAAAGATTACCGATGAACAGCTGAAGGAGCTGCTGAAGAAAGTCACCGGCAAAAAGAGGGAAATAAAGATCAGCAGAGTATGATCTGATAAAATGAATGCCTGCGTACTCTACAGTGGAGGTAAAGACAGTTCCCTGATGGCTGTGATGCTTCAAAGGATGGGTATCCGCCCCGAACTCGTAACAGCAAACTTTGGAGTTCATGAATCATGGAAACCCGCCCTGAAATCTGCAGAATCCCTTGGATTTCCCCACCGCGTCCTGAGACTCGACGGTGAAGTCCTTGAAGATGCAGCCAAGACAGTGATCCATGATGGATTCCCCAATAACGGCATAAACATGATACACCGCGCGGTGATTGAAGCTGTGGCGGATGAGTATGATATAGTTGCTGACGGCACACGACGTGACGATAGAACCCCCAAGCTCAGCAGGGATGAAATAAGAAGTCTTGAAGACCGTAAAGGTGTTGAATACATAAACCTTAATGGTCTGGGTTATAAAACCATCAACAGACTCTCATCCATGCTCTTTACTCTGAAAAAGGAGGAGAGCAGCATTGATAACAGCTCCGATTACGAGGTTGAGATCAGATGCCTCATGGATGAGATGGGCTATGAATCAGGATCATTCTTCCCAGTTCACTTCCAGACCCGGGTAACCGGGTGGAGACAATCACAATCAGGAGGATGCTGAATGAGTAGAAATAAACATGTTGCTAGGAAACTTAGAATGGCGAAGGCTAACAGGCAGAACCGGAGGGTGCCTGCCTGGGTGATGGTTAAAACCAACTACAAGGTTAGAAGCCATCCAAAGATGAGACACTGGAGAAGGACAAAACTGAAAGTTTAGGAGGACTTTTCATGGAAAGAATCTACACTATACCGCTCAGAAAGGCAAAGAATGTTCCAAGGACAATCAGGGCACCCAAGGCAGTTAAGATTGTCCGTGAATTCCTCATGAAGCATATGAAGGCAGAGACCGTCAGGCTTGACGCTTCAATCAACGAGAAGTTATGGGAGAGGGGAATCCAGAAGATTCCTCCAAAGATAAAGGTAAAGGCCGTTAAGGATGAAGACGGTGTCGTTGAAGCCACACTCGAAGAATAAAAATGATGGTGGATTATGATTAGAAGGATCAACCTCAGCGGAAATCCTAATCTGGGAGTTTACATATCTGTAACCGATAGCGTTGCCCTGGTACCTCAGAATACCCCTGAAAAATTCGAGGATGCCCTCAGGGAAGCCCTTGATGTCGAGGTTCTCAGGGCATCCATCAGCGGAAGCAGCCTCAACGGTGCCCTTTCAGTGGGAAATTCAAATGGATTCATAGTCTCAAATCAGACCATGGACAGGGAAATCGAAGCCCTTGCAGGTGCCGGGCTTGAAGTTATGAGGATTCCTGACAGGTTCACTGCCGTCGGGAACCTTGTACTGGCCAATGACAACGGTGCAGTTGTAAGTCCGCTCCTCTCAGAGGATTCAGTTGACGTCATAAGGAAGGTGCTGGAGGTTGATGTTGAAGTATCCACAGTCGCAGGCCTCAATATCATAGGATCAGTTGGGGCTGCCACAAACCGTGGCGCGCTGCTCCATCCCCATGTTTCCAAGGAGGAGATGGAGATCATAGAGGGTGCTCTTGACGTTTCTGCAGATGTAGGCACCGTTAACCATGGAGTTACACTTGTGGGTGCATGTTCAGCGGCGAATTCAAACGGAGTCCTTGTGGGTGAAGAAACCACAGGACCTGA
Source organism: Methanothermobacter wolfeii (assembly GCF_025397995.1). Lineage (NCBI taxonomy): Archaea > Methanobacteriati > Methanobacteriota > Methanobacteria > Methanobacteriales > Methanobacteriaceae > Methanothermobacter > Methanothermobacter wolfeii. The sequence continues at coordinate 162,588 of NZ_CP104550.1, read as the reverse complement.
ACTTGCAAGAATAGAAGAAGCTTTAGGTTTTCTTGAGGGATGAAAATGAAGACAAAGATATTTAGAGTTAAAGGAAAGTTTCTGATGGGTGAAAAGCTACAGCCCTTCACAAAGGAACTCAAGGCCATAAAGGAAGAGGAAATCTATGAAAAACTCTACTCAGAGTTCGGAAGCAAGCACAGAGTTCCAAGAAGCAAGGTTAAAATTGAGAAGATAGAGGAAATATCCCCTGAAGACGTCCAGGATCCCGTTGTCAAGGCGCTGGTCCAGAGGTGATCCCATGGAAGACCAGCAGAAGCTTGAGGAGATAGTGAACCAGCTCAACATATACCAGAGCCAGGCGGAGCTCATCCAGCAGCAGATGGAGACCGTCAGGGCGACCATAAGCGAACTGGAGATCCTTGAGAAGACCATCAATGATATCCAGGGAAAGGATGGCTCTGAGACTCTTGTTCCGGTCGGGGCCGGTTCATTCATCAGCGCTGAATTAAAGGACACCCAGAACATAGTTATGAGCGTTGGTGCAGGGGTTGCCATAAAGAAAAGTGTTGATGAGGCCTTGAAGACAGTTGAAAATGAAAAAAAGGAACTTGAGGCAACCCTTCAGAAGATGGGTGAGAATCTGCGCAAGATAACAGAAATCATGATGAAGCTATCTCCTCAGGCCGAGGAACTCCTTAAAAAGGTAAGGGGAAGTGAAGGGTAAGTGTTTGAATCTCTGAAGGAAAAATTCAGCAAAACCGTTGGCAAGATCACTGAAAAGGTCTCATCAAAGGATAAACCTGAAGAGGTTGCTGAAACAGGAAAGACTGTAGATGAAGCCGAGACCATAACCTCTGAGGAAAAGTCTGAAACTCCTGAAGCTGAGACCAAGGCTCCTGAAAAAACAGAAGCCCCTACTGAACCCGTAGAAGAGGAATCTGCTTCTGAAGAAGAGGGTGGTTCAGGCATATTTTCATTTTTCAGGGAAAAGAAGATATCCGAGAAGGATATTGAAGATGTTCTCTGGGAACTTGAGATGGCGCTCCTTGAAAGTGATGTTGCCCTTGATGTGGCTGAAAAGATCACCTCAGACCTCCGGGAGGAGCTAGTTGGTAAAAAGGTGAAAAGGAGCACCGAGATATCCGAGTACACCCTTGAAGCACTTAAAGGTGCCGTGTCCGATGTCCTCAGTGTCGAAGGTAAGGACCTTGATGAGTTAATTGAAACCAGAAAACCCCTTGTTATAATGTTTGTGGGGATAAATGGAACCGGTAAAACAACCACCATTGCAAAGGTTGCTAATTATTTCCTTAAAAGGGGACTTACACCTGTAATAGCAGCCGCCGATACCTTCCGTGCAGGCGCCATAGAACAGATATCCCACCACGCAGATAAACTGGGTATCAGGATAATAAGCCATCAGAAGGGTGCTGATCCGGCTGCAGTCGCCTTTGATGCCGTTTCACATGCAAAGGCACAGGGAAAGGATGTTGTCCTTATAGACACTGCAGGGCGGATGCAGACCAACATTAACCTCATGGATGAAATGGCCAAGATAAAGAGGGTTGTCAAACCGGACCTCATAGTATTCGTGGGTGATGCCCTCACAGGTAACGATGCTGTTGAGCAGGCCATGAAGTTCAATGAAGCTGTCGGTATAGATGCCGTGATACTTACAAAGGCCGATGCCGATGCCCGTGGAGGCGCGGCCCTCTCCATAGGATACATGATCGAGAAACCAATAATATTCCTAGGGACAGGTCAGGGATATGATGACCTCATGGAATTCAGACCTGAATGGATGGTTAACCAGTTATTCACGTAACCAGCTAAGACATGCACATGCCCTGCAATTTCATGAAAAGATTTTTATAAGCCTTTATTCTTACCTTCATCCATAGCGGGTTGATGAATGTCTGCCAAGATACTCCTTGTTGAAGACGAGGCAATAACAGCAATGGACCTCCAGAGAAAACTCGAGTTCTGGGGTTACACTGTTGTTGGAACTGCACATGACGGTCCCTCCGCCATTGAACTTGCAAGGGAACATGAACCGGACCTTATCCTAATGGACATAGTCCTCAAGGGGGACATTGACGGTGTTGAAGTTGCAGAGAGGATAAGAGACCTTGAAGTGCCGGTAGTCTTCATCTCAGCCCATTCAGAGGAGACCACCATGAGGAGGGCCGGGAATACATCGCCCTACGGTTATCTGATAAAACCCTTCGATGAGAAGGAACTCGTTTTTACCATTGAAATGGCCATCCACAGACACAGAAGTGACCGACAGGTTAAAAAGCTCAACCGGGCCCTTAGAATGCTCAGTGACTGCAACCAGGCAATAGTCAGGATAAAGGATGCTGATGAACTTTTAAATGAGATATGCAGGATCATTGTTGAGGTTGGCGGCTACAGGATGGCCTGGATAGGTCTGGCGGAGCATGATGAAGAAAAATCAGTGCATCCCATTGCAGAATACGGATTCCATGAGGGCTACCTGGACTCAATAAGGGTCAGCTGGGGTGATGATGAGTACGGTGCCGGTCCGGTAGGCGGATCCATTAGAAGATCAGAACCAGTCATCATTAGGAACACTGAGGATGATCCCAGGTTCAATCCCTGGAGGGATAAAGCTGTTGAGATGGGTTTCCTCTCAGTTATCGGTCTTCCACTCACCGTCAGCGGTGAAACCATTGCATCACTGGCAGTGTACTCCAGGGAAAGGGATGCCTTCGATGAGGAGGAAGTTGAGCTCCTGATGGAACTAGCTGGAGACATCTCATTCTACCTTGAATCAAAGAAGGAGATGGAAAGACTGGAAAATATCAGGGAATACTCTCCGGTAGGCATTTTAACCCTAAAGATGGATGAGGAACCCGTCATCATGGACATCAACATGGAAGCACGCCGGATGCTCCTGGATGAGGAACCCGTAGGAAAGAAACTGAGGGATGTAACCCATTTCATGAAAAAGGAGGTTTCAGAGATTTGCAACCTGGAGGATGGTACAGTGCATGATATGGACTGCGTTGAATATTCTGATGGAAAATCAACCAGATTCCTGAGCATCCGGGCTGTGCGGAGCGGTGATACCGTTTCAGTCTTTTTAAATGATATCACTGAATGCATCATGACCCGTAAGAGGCTTGAGGAATGTGAAGGTAGACTGAATTAGCCTTAAAAGATCTAATCCCCATCCTCAGATCACTGGAAGGAAGAAGCTGTGTTATATAACTCCTGTTGCATCAGTTTCATGAAAAAAGAAGAAGTTTTTACTGATCCCTGTCACAGAGAAGAACTCCACCTACACCCACATCTTCAGGGGGCATCTCCCTTATCAGTACCGTTATGGTTGACTCGGGAAGTTCCAGAACCTCACCTGAAACCCTGGTTATTCTCTTAACAAGTTCTCTCTTCTTTTCCTCCGTGATCTCGTTGCAGTATATCTGGATAACAGGCATTTCATCACCAAGATTATATTCTCTCCCTGTTTATATAAATCATTGAGTTATGTCTGAACCTTCAAGGATAGAAGTGAGTGAGGCGATGATCATGATGATCGGTGAAGATGGATTGAAGAAACTTTTCCCGGATTTCAGGGAACTTGTGCAGCCAGCAGGGATCGACCTGAGGGTTGATGAAGTTTACAGGCAGGCAGGGCCAGGGTCACTGATTGATGATAATAAGGAACTTCCTGAACTTGAAAGGCTTGAACCGCCAGTCTACCGGTTACAGCCAGGCACAGCCTACCTTGTAAGTGTCGACAGGAGGATAGAGATACCACGGGGGTATGCGATGCTCTACCTTCCAAGATCAACCCTTCTTCGATCCTTTGTATCCGTGCACACGGCCCTGGGGGATCCGGGTTTCAGGGGCACCCTCAGGTTCCTTGTCCATAACTATGGGAGCTATGAGTACACCCTCAAGAGGGGTGAAAGGATAGCCCAGGCGGTCGTATTCAGGGTTGATGGTTCGGGTGAGTACTCGGGAAGCTACCAGGAGGATTAGGCGGATAAGCCCCTGATAGTCGGCAGAGTGATGGTAGTCGGGCAGCTGCCATGGGGACCATGGCCTCAGAAACCCTGAAGGCCAGAAAAGTAATGGGGGTATCAGAGATGATCCATGGTGGTCTGATGGACGCTGCACTGGCTCACCAGACCCTTCCCTGAAGAATCAGTTGATGGGAGCTACCTGTGCCCCCTGCGATTCTTCCTACGAGGCAACCCCCTGAAGATTCCCTCTCTTAAAGGGGGTTTTCAAGCATGTCAACCGATTCAGGATTTGAAAGTGTGCTGGTATCCCCGGGGTCCTCACCCCTAACCTTCGCCTTTATAACCCTCCTCATTATCTTTCCGGACCTTGTCTTTGGAAGGTCATCAACAAATCCTATGTAGCTTGGACTTGCAATGGGGCCTATCTCCCTTCTTACATGCTCACGGAGTATCCCCTTAAGCCTGGGTGATGGTTCAGCATTATCCATCAGAACGACGAAGGCCGCTATCTCCTCACCCTTCAGGATGTCTGGTTTTCCCACAACCGCGGCCTCGGCAACCTTTGGGTGGCTTACAAGGGCTGATTCAACCTCCGCGGTGCTTATCCTGTGGCCGGCCACGTTAAGGACATCATCCTCCCTTCCCTGTATCCAGAAGTATCCGTCCTCATCGATCCTTGCAACATCACCGCTCAGGTATATTCCCGGGAATGTGCTCCAGTATGCCTCAAGGTACCTATCAGGGTCCTGAAGAGCGTCCTGAACATTGCAGGCCATGGAGTCCTTATCACCAGGTGCCCTCCCCTGCCCCTGATGCTTTCACCATCATCATCAACCACATCAGCAACAACCGTCGGGAAGGGCTTCCCTGCAGACCCTGGTTTAAGGGGTGTTACAGGGAGGGGCGTTATCATGTGCATCCCTGTCTCTGTCTGCCACCAGGTATCCATTATCGGGCACCTGCTGCCCCCTATGGTCCGATAGTACCACATCCATGCCTCGGGGTTTATCGGTTCCCCCACGGATCCAAGTATGCGGAGGGTGCTGAGATCGTACTTCTCAGGCCACTTCTCCCCGTACTTCATGAAAAGGCGGATGGTTGTGGGGGCCGTGTAGAAGAGTGTCACACCGTACCTTTCAATCATACTCCATATCCTTCCAGGGTCAGGGTAATCCGGGGCTCCCTCATAGATTATGGATGTTGCTCCCGCCATGAGTGGGGCGTATACGATGTAGCTGTGTCCGGTTATCCAGCCAATATCTGCAGCACACCACCATATATCCTCATCCTTCACATCAAAAACAAACCTGTAGGTGGCATTAACACCCACTGCATAGCCCCCATGGGTGTGGAGGACTCCCTTTGGCTTTCCTGTTGTGCCTGAAGTGTAGAGTATGAAGAGGGGATCCTCTGAGTCAAGTTCCTCACAGGCAAGTTCATAATCCATTCCTTCAAGGGCATCATCCCAGTAGATGTCCCTGCCCTCCTTCATGTTCACTTCCTCACCCAGGTGATCCACAACTATAACCTTCTCGATGGATGGGATATCGTCAACCACCATGTCCAGGGTTTCCTTGAGTTTGATGATCTTTCCGCGTCTGTAGAATGCGTCTGCAGTAATTGCAACCCTGGCCTCAGCATCCATGGCCCTTTCCTTGAAGGCCTTTGCCCAGAATCCGCTGAAGACGACGCTGTGGACGGCGCCTATGCGGGCGCAGGCAAGCATCGCCACCGGGAGCTCCGGTATCATCGGGAGGTATATGCTGACCCTGTCCCCCTTCTCAACACCCATGGCCCTCAGGGCCCCTGCAAGCCTGTTAACTTCCCTGTAAAGGTCATAGTAGGTGAGTTTCCTTATCCTTCCATCCTCCCCTTCCCATATGTAGGCCAGCCTGTTTTTAACCGGCCCCCTAACATGTCTGTCAAGTGCATTGAAGGTTATGTTGAATTTTCCATCCAGGAACCACCCTGCATGTGGAGGGTCCCATTCAAGGACCTTCCTGTATGGCTGGAACCATTCAAGTTCAGAGGCCATCTCATCCCAGAACCATTCAGGGTTGGCCTCTGCTCTTCTGAGGAGTTCATCATAGTCTTCAATACCCCTCTCATCCATTCATAGTTTAATGTTGCTTTTCTCTGCAAGTTCCCTGTCTGGATTGAAAATTCTTTCCTCCCTTAGAAGAGAATCCAGCTGTCCCGTCATAATAAACCCCCGCTCTGTTTTAATATTTATATTTCATGATTTAAATAGGTGGGAGTAGAACTATCATTATTGAAAGGTCCCGCAGATGATCGTATGAAAAGCTGTGCAGAGAAGATTGTTAGGATCCTTGAAGAGGCCGGTTTCAGACATGTTTTCGGACACCCGGGTGAACAGATACTGCCCATTTATGATGCTCTCAGGAAATCAGACATCCAGCACGTTCTGATGAGGCATGAGCAGGGTGCGGTTCATGCAGCTGATGGCTATGCCAGGGCATCCGGAGGACCGGGACTCTGTGTGGCCACGGGTGGTCCGGGAGCCCTCAACCTTGTAATGGGTGCTGCGGCTGCAAACATCGACTCGGTCCCGCTCCTGATGATAACAGGAGACCTCCCTGAATCAGGATCAGACCATGGAAGGTTTCAGGAGGTGGATACCTCTGGTGTCTTCGGGCCGGTTACCATGAAGACGACCACGCTATCAGGGGGGGATGAAGCACTATCAGCTGTAATGGATGCCATTGAAACCCTCAAAGGTCGTGGTGGTGTGATCCACATCAACATTCCAAGGGATGTCCTTGAATCAGATGCAGGGAGGGTCAGGAGGCAGCCCATTAAATCCCGCGGGTTCCCTGACCTCAAGGCTGCCCTGAGGCTTCTTAAATCTGCAGAGAGGCCCCTCATCCTCGCGGGGGGAGGGGTTGTCTGGGCCGGGGCATCAGAGGAACTCAGGGCCTTTGCAGGGAAACTCGGAATCCCCGTTGTAACCACCTACAGTGCACGGGGTGTCATCCCTGAGGACCATCCGCTCTGCCTCGGGATGGCGGGGACAAGGGGGACGCCGGCAGGTAACTATGCTGCGGGAAAATGTGATGTTCTCCTTGTGCTCGGTGCGAGGCTATCTGACAGAACCCTTGCAGCCATTGGAAACCCCAGGATAATCCATGTTAACCTGGACAGGGACGTCCTGAGGGGTGATGTCATGCTGGAGATGGATGTCAGGGATTTCCTGAAACAGGACATCCGGCGGACCCCTCCAGTGGAGTGGCTGAGGGAGCTTGAAGCCTGCAGGAATGCCCGGCCGGCCCCATACGAGGAGGAATTCATGGTAGAAGGGGAATTCAGGACCTCCCTTGCTGTAAGGGGAATCCTTGAAGCAGCCCCCGATGCCATAATAGTTAATGATGCTGGCAGCCACACAACCTGGGTGACCCTCTACAGGAAGGTCCTCAGGGAGCGCTCACTTATATTCTCAGGTGGATTCGGACCCATGGGTTATGGTCTTCCTGCTGCAGTGGGGGCGAGCCTTGCCGAGCCCCATGAGGATGTGGTCCTCATAGCAGGTGATGGCGGGTTCCAGATGACCATGCAGGAACTCGGTACCGTGGCTGAACTTGGACTTTCTGTTACAATGTGCATCCTGAACAACAGCCGGCTGGATGTCATAAGGCAGTGGCAGGAGATGAAGTACGGTGAAAGTTACGGTGTTGAACTGAAGAACCCTGACTTCGTGAAACTTGCAGGAGCCTATGGTATAGGTGCCGTGGGTGTTGAAAGCTATGATGACCTCTCAGATTCCCTGGAAATGGCCCTTGCATCCAGAGAACCATTCCTTCTGGATATCAAGGTTGTTGAAGAGGATATACCCCTACCCCACCCCCGGACTCCATGAAGATACAGGGATATAAGCCTCTGCTCCAAGGATTTATAAAGCCGCTTTTATTGAGAAAAAGGGTTATCAGGGAATTCTACTGACATGGAACTAAAAATACACCTGAGAAAAAGTATCAGGAAAAATCCCGCTGCTGACGGAACTAAAATAATACCTCCAGTTAGATTACTGCAATATAAAAAGTAAATGGGGGTGTGGTTCAGAGATTCTCAGGAAGGTAGGTGTCTGCAACTGCAGCCACGGCCTCACCCATCTCAACCTCGAATCCAAGTTCCCTCAGGGTCATCTCCAGACCTGAAATGGTGGTTATCAGTTCCCTGTGGGTTATGTTACCCATATGCCCTATCCTGAAGATCTTGCCCTTCAGATGGTCCTGTCCACCTGCAAGCTCAACATGGTACTTGTTCCTCATTGTACCCCTGAGCTCCCCGTCCGTAACCCCTTCAGGGAGTCTTACCGCGGTCACCGTGGTTGATGAAACAGACTCATCAGGGAAGAGTTCAAGGCCAAGTGCCTTTATAGCATTCCTTGTTGCCTCTGCAGCAAGTTTATGCCTCTTTATCCTGTTGTTAAGGCCCTCCTCCATTATAACCTTAAGGGCCTCGTGCATTGCGTAGATGAGTGAAACCGCAGGGGTGTATGGTGTTTCAGGGGGTTCAGCGTCGCCGCTCTTCCTGTACTTTTTAAGGTTCAGGTAATATGTCCTCGGGTTGCTGACTCCTTCAACGGCGCTCCATGCATCGTCACTCAGGGTTATGGCCGCCATACCCGGTGGTGCTGCAAGGCACTTCTGGGAGCCGGTTACACATATGTCTATACCATAACCATCAACGTCAACCTCATCCCCGCCCAGGGATGAAACAGTATCAACAACGTAGAGGGCGTCATAATCTGACATTATCTTCCCTATCTCCTTTATAGGGTTTGCAACACCGGTGGATGTTTCATTGTGGACGACTGTAACTGCCTTTATATCATCGTTCTCTTCGAGTGCGTAGCCGATTTCATCCGGGTTAACGGCTTTACCCCATTCAACATCGATCCTTATGGACTCGCCGCCGAAGGCCTCAACGATCTGGCTGAACCTCTGACCGAACTTGCCCCCAACTACATTGAGGACCTTATCACCCGGTTCAATTATATTTGCGATTGCAGCTTCCATTGCGGCTGTCCCCGAGCCTGTTAAAAGGTAAGACTTATTGTTTGTCCTGAAGACATCGGACATCATCTCACTGGTTTCAGAGAGGATCTTACCAAATAATGCGCTCCTGTGGTTAACAATGTTCTCTGACATTGCCTTAAGGACTCTCTGGGCCACCCTTGTAGGGCCAGGTATCATGAGCAGTGTTTCATCCATTCCAAAAAACCTCCAGATTAAAGTGCGTTTTAGAGCTGTTACTATTATTTAATCTGTACCTTTAAAAATATTTACACCCACCAGAAGGGCGTCCCTCTGGAACAAAAGCATGATATATTAAGGGCCTACAAATTTATCACATGGAACTTGAAGTGTGGTTAAGGTGGTATGCAGGGATACTTGAAGACTTTGGATTTGACAGGGCCGCCGATGAGGAGGCTGCAGAGTACCTGAGAGGGTTCCTTGAAGAACACGGGAGCATCGACCTCCATGGACTGGAACTCCCCTCAAGGAACTTCATAGTCTTCGGAGCAGGACCATCCCTGAAGGAGCATGCTGAGAGGTTCAGGGGACTGGATGAGAACCTTACCGTGGTATCTGCAGATGGAGCCACAACAGCGCTCCTTGAGGAGGGGATAGTGCCCCATATAATTGTAACGGACCTTGATGGCAGGGTGGAGGATATACTTGAGGCCAGCAGACTCGGGTCGACGATTGTGGTTCATGCCCATGGAAACAACCTTGAGAAACTCAGAAGGTACCTGCCCCTTCTAAAGAACCTGGCAGGGACAACCCAGAGCATCCCCTCCAGGCCCCTGTACAACTTTGGGGGTTTCACAGATGGTGACAGGGCTGTCTTCCTTGCAGTGGCCCTGGGTGCTGAGAGAATAATACTTGCAGGCATGGATTTCGGCGATACAGTTACAAGGTATTCCAGGCCAGGGATAAAGGGGGAAACCGCAAGGGCCGACCCTGTCAAGAAACTTAAACTTGAATATGCACGCAAATTGATAGAATGGATAAGGACAAACCGGGATGTTGAGATAGAAACCTGGTGAAGGTTAATCAATATACCGAACAGCTGATCAGTATGAAGGATCGTGGCGCGGAAAAAAGGAGTGTAAGGGACATTCTGCTTCATGATGAAACAGTATTCAGGGACATAAATGTCTTTGACCCTGACTATGTCCCTGAGAATTACAGGTACCGTGAATCACAGATGGAGGCCCTGGCAGTGTGCATAAGGCCCGCCCTCAGAAATGGCAGGCCTGTTAACGCCGTTGTACTGGGTTCCTGTGCAACCGGGAAAACAACCGCCATAAAGAAGATCTTCGAGATGGTTGAATCAACTTCTGAAAATGTCATATGCTGCTATATAAACTGCCAGTTACACACGACACGGTTCGGGATCTTTTCACAGATATACAGCAGGATATTCGGACATCAGCCCCCCGAAACAGGCGTCCCCTTCTCAAGGATATACCAGAGTATAATGCAGTACCTTGCGAAGGAGAATAAGGCCCTTGTTGTTGCACTGGATGATGTTAACTACCTCTTCTACAGTAAAAACGCCAACAAGGTCCTTTATGATATACTCAGGGCCCATGAAGTTTTTGATGGTGTCAGGACAGGAGTTTTTGCCATACTATCCGATATTGAATTCAGGTATGTCCTTGATAAGAACGTCAACTCGGTATTCATACCCCAGGAGATAGTGTTCCCCCCATATACACGTGAAGAGATATTCAACATCCTCAGGGACAGGGTGAGGGTCGGGTTCTATCCAGGGGTTATACCGGATGAACTCATTGAGAGGATAACTGACCATACAGTTAACACCGGCGACCTTCGATATGGTATAGACCTCCTGAGGGTCTGCGGCAACCTGGCTGAAGCCGATGCCTCGCCTGAGATAACCAGGAGGCACCTTGAAATGGCCGTTAAAAAAACAGGGCCAGTGACCCTAATGCATACAGTTAAAACCCTCAATGAACAGGAGAAGGAGTTCCTAAGGAGTGTCATGGACGCTGGTGACGGTGATATAACTGCAGGGGCGCTTTATAAGATCTTCCAGGGGAGGACAGGGGCAAGCTATTCCTCCTTCAACAGGACCATGGAGAAACTGGAATTCCTGAGGCTAATAGACACAAGGTTAACCGGTAAGGGTGTCCGTGGTAAATCAAGAATCGTGATCCTCCGTTTCAGTCTCCATGAACTTGAAAGGTGCCTTAACTCATAGCCCTGCAGGATAATTTGAGTTAGGCCCCGCAGCAACAGTTAAAATCCCCCATAGGAGAAGAAGCATTACCAGGAAGATCAGGACGCATGACTTGAGGTCAACGTACATTAAGAGCTCCAGGAAACGCCTCCTCATGCTGTGTGATTTCTTCAGACTGTACATATCATCATCTCCATAACATGCTTCATCATAAATCTATTTAAAAAAAGAGATAGAGAGCATCTGAAAAGTAATAAAGGAAAGGTTAAACTGAGGGATTAAAGGATGAAGAGGTTTGAATTCTTTGAAGTCACCGCGGATGCCGGTTACTGGGCATACGGACATACCCTTGAAGAGGTATTCGAAAACGCTGCCCTTGCAATGTTCGAAATAATGACGGACACCTCACTTGTGGCCAGGGAGGAGATAAGGAAAATTGAAGTCCGGTCTGAGGATGAAGTCTCACTGCTCTATGACTGGCTCGATGAACTGCTCTTCCTCCATGACACTGAATTTATTTTATTCAGTAAGTTCAATGTTAAAATAGATGAAACAGCTGATGGTTTTAAACTGCGGGGAACCGCAGCCGGCGAGAGGATAAAGGAAAAACATGAAAAAAGAGATGAGGTCAAGGCCGTCACATTCCACCTCATGGAAATAACATCTGAAGACGGTCTTATGAAGGCAAGGGTGATTCTTGACCTTTAAATAAATTATAAAACCATAAGGAGCGGTTTATCATGGAAGTAAGGGAAGAACTTGTTAAGGTTAGAGATTCTGTATGGGAAGTTCCAACATCATACAAGAAGGGAATGAGGGTTCCTGGAAGGATTTTCCTGAAGGAAGAGGCCCTGAAGGACCTTGAAAGGGGTGCTGTTGACCAGGTTGCCAACGTGGCCTGCCTCCCCAGCATCCAGAAATTCTCGATAGGACTGCCGGATATACACTTCGGATACGGATTCAGCATCGGGGGCGTGGCAGCCTTCAGCAGCCGTACAGGAGTTATAAGTCCCGGGGGAGTGGGTTTTGACATAAACTGTGGTGTCAGGATGGTCAGGACAAACCTTGACCATTCTGAGGTCCGTGCAAAGATAAAGGAGCTTGTAAACACACTCTTCAGGAACGTTCCCTCAGGGGTTGGCAGCAAGGGCAAGATAAGATTAAGGCCCGGTGAAATCGACGAGGTCCTTGAAAATGGTGCTGAATGGGCTGTTGAAAACGGATATGGCTGGGAACAGGACCTTAAATTCCTTGAAGAAAACGGTAAAATGGATGAGGCAGACCCTGATAAGGTCAGTGATAAGGCAAAGAAGAGGGGGATACCCCAGCTCGGATCCCTCGGGTCAGGGAACCACTTCCTTGAGGTCCAGATGGTGGATGAAATATATGATGAGGGGGTTGCAGAGGCCTTCGGCATAACCCCCGGAAAGGTAGCCGTGATGATACATTCAGGTTCCCGTGGATGCGGCCATCAGGTGTGTTCAGATTACCTCAGGGTAATGGACAAGGCCTACAGGCGGTACAAGATAAACCTTCCCGACAGGCAGCTTGCATGCGCCCCTGTGGATTCAGATGAGGCCAGGGACTACTTCCAGGCAATGGCCGCTGCAGCAAACTATGCATGGGCGAACCGTCAGATGATAGTCCACTGGGTCAGGGAGTCCTTTGAAAGCATCTTCGGTATGAGTGCAGAGGACATGGAGATGGAGATAGTCTATGACGTCGCCCATAACATAGCCAAAAAGGAGGTTCACACAATAAAAGGGCGTGAAACAGAGGTCTTCGTCCACCGGAAGGGCGCTACAAGGGCCTTCGGACCCGGAAGGAAGGAGCTGCCATCAGAGTACAGGAGCACGGGTCAGCCCGTGATAATCCCCGGCACCATGGGCACATCATCCTATCTCCTTCACGGTACAGAGGTTGCCATGGAGGAAACCTTCGGTTCAACAGCCCACGGGGCCGGAAGGAAGATGAGCCGTGCCGGTGCAAAAAAGACCTACCGTGGAGAGGCCGTCCAGAAGAACCTTGAAAGTCAGGGGATATATGTGAAGGCCACATCCATGCCCGTGGTGGCAGAGGAAGCCCCTGGAGCATACAAGGACGTTGATATTGTGGTTAAAACAGCTCATGAGACAGGAATATCCCGTATGGTGGCCAGGATGGTCCCGCTTGGTGTTGCAAAGGGATAAAATCCCTTCATGGCGGTGAATGGATGATAGGAATCATCGGAGGTACAGGGGTATACGAGATAGTACACCACGGCAGGATAAAGAGCCGGAAGACCATCAGGACACCCTACGGTGAAAGCCCTGAAATATCACTCTTCAGGCTCCACGACAGGGAGGTCGCCTTCATACCGAGGCACTCCCCGGGACATGACAGCCCACCGCACATGGTCAACTACCGCGCAAACATCTGGGCCCTTAAAGAACTGGGTGTCAGGCAGATAATAGCAACCAACGCCGTCGGCTCACTGGACAGAAACATAAAACCCGGGGACCTGGTCGTCCCCCATGACTTCATCGACTTCACATATTCCCGTCCATCAACATTCTATGATGAACGGACCGTGCACGTGGATATGACGGAACCCTACTGCAGCGACATCCGATCCGCACTGACCGCTTCATCAGCCGCCATTGATGGTGGAGTGTATGTATGTACAGAGGGGCCGAGGTTTGAAACCCCGGCAGAGATAAAGATGTTCCAGGTCCTTGGAGGCACCCTCGTCGGCATGACGGGTATCCCGGAGGCCGTGCTTGCAAGGGAGCTTGAGATGTGCTATGCAAGCATATGCCTTGTATCAAACTATGCCGCTTCAATATCACCCACTAGGCTAACCATCAAGGAGGTCTTTGAGGTGATGGAGAAAAGGAAGGAGGACCTTGTGGGGGTCATTGAGGATGCTGTTAAGCGACTGGACCATGACCCCTCATGTCCCTGCCAGAACGCCCTGGAGGGTGCTGATGTCGATGAAGTGTGAGGAGGAGTTTAGATGAAGGTTTTAATGATATGTGCAAGTCCCAGGAAGAAGAGCAACACCATGATGGTCCTTGAAAGGTGTGCTCGGGCAATAGAGGAGAGGGGTGTTGAAACAGAGATGGTATCCCTGCGGAAGATGAATATAGAATCCTGCAGGGCATGTCTGAGCTGTGCAAAAGAACACAGGTGCAAGATAGATGACGGTCTCAATGAAATAATCGAGAAGATAAAGGAATCAGAGGGTTTCATAGTTGCAAGCCCTGTCTATTTCGGCACGGCCAGGGGAGATATCATGTCAGCCCTCCAGAGGATCGGAATGGTTTCAAGGGTCTCGGATAACTTCCTCAGCTGGAAGGTCGGCGGCCCCATCGCCGTTGCAAGGAGGGGTGGGCATACAGCCACAATACAGGAGATGCTAATGTTCTACTTTATAAATGACATGATAGTTCCAGGTTCAACCTACTGGAACATGGTGTTTGGCTGGGCCCCGGGTGAAGTTGAGGATGACACCGAGGGTATGGAAACCGTTGAACGCTTCGGTGAAAACGTTGCCGAACTCATAAAGAGGATACATGATTAGAGTGTACCCCATGAGAATCGCTGTGGCATCCTCCAACGGCAGGGAGGTTGACCTGCACTTTGGCATGGCATCAAGGTTCCTCATATATGAGTACAGGGGTGGTGAACTGACACTCCTTGAGGAGAGAACCATTGACATAGATGAGGATAAGAGGCACCAGTGGAGAAAGGTCCTTGATGCTTTAAAGGACTGTGATACAGTAATAGCAGTTCAGGCAGGATTAAAGGCCCGTGTGGGGATTGAAGAGGCTGGTTTAAAATTTGTTGCCGGTGAGGGACCCGTTGAAGAGGTGATTGGGGGATACATCAGGCACCTTGAATTCATGGGTTCCCTCTGATCCCTTTAAACCGGATCAACCCTATCAGGGGCCTGAATACATGCCTCCCGGTTCAAAGCTCTCGGCCAAAGCCTTTATGTGTGTTGTGGTCACCATTAGCATGGCCACTTAAGGGTCCAGAACTATCAGAAGTCAAGGTTTAAATACTCCATCAGCATAATTATAGAGTATTCATAACCGGCGGTGTAGATAACTGCAGATCAATGGTTAACCAGTTAATATGAATTTTCTGAATTTATATTAAATCCATCTGTTTTTAGGGTGTATTAAATTTAAGGTGATATAATGGCAAAAGCGCGAAGAAGGAGAGTACGTGATACCTGGAAGGAAAAGAAATGGTACGTCATAAAAAGTCCTAAAATGTTCGGAGAAAACGAGATAGGAACAACCCCATCAAGGGATCCTGATTTCCTCCTCAAGAGGAGGGTTGAAGCCACCATGAGGGAACTTACAGGTGACTTCTCAAAACAGTACGTGAAACTCAAATTCCAGATAGACAACGTTGCTGGCAGTGAAGCCACAACCAAATTCATAGGTCACCAGGTGACAACCGACTACGTCAGGAGCATGATAAGGAGGGGTACAAGCAGAATCGACGCCCCTGTAATTGTTGAAACAAAGGATGGTTACAGGATGAAAATCCATCCCCTTGCAATAACAATAAGGAAGGCGAAGTCCTCACAGCAGAAATACATGCGCCAGAGCATAGAGGAGCATGTGAAGGAAATCGCCTCTGAAAAGACCTTCGAGGAACTGGTTGAGGGTATAGTCACAGGAAAGATTGCATCCGAGATTTACCACCAGGCAAAGAAGATATACCCCCTTAAGAGGGTTGAGATAATAAAGACAAAGGTTCTTGAGGAACCAGCCTGAAAACCTAGACGGGACTCCCCATGACAGACCTCAACATTGGATACGTGCTTCTGTGCGTATTCATCGGATTTTTAACCTACCAGAGAGGCGCGCTTGATGTCTGGGGTTCCCTCTTCATGGTCCTTATGGGCCTCCTCATAATACTATCAGCCGGCTTCAACTGGCTGATACTCATATTTATTTTTCTGATCCTTGGCCTCGTATCAACAAAGTACAGGCATGAATATAAGAAGTCAATTGGCGTCTTTGAGGGGACAAGGACCGCGAAGAACGTCATATCCAACGGGATAGTCCCCTTCATAATGGCTGCCTTCGGATACTATGATGGTTTCCTTGGAGGATTCATAGGTTCGGTTGCAACGGCAACAGCAGATACCATGGCCAGTGAAATCGGAGTGGTGCAGACTCCAAGACTCATAACAACACTCAGAAAGGTGGAGCCCGGTACCGATGGTGGGGTTTCACTTATAGGGACAGCCGCGGGAATAGCCGGTGCAGGAATAATTGGTTTTTCAGCCTTCCTGCTTGGAGTGTGCCCTGATCCCCTTAAATCCATGAAGATAGCCATAATAGCGGGTACTGTTGGGTGTTTCATGGATAGTTTCCTTGGAGCCGTCCTTGAGAGGAGGAAGTATCTCACCAATGAACATGTCAACCTCCTTGCAACGGTTACAGGGGCAGTTATAGGAATTATTTTAGTCTGATTGATCCAATAATCTAACAGGTGGAATCATGAAAGGGGTAATAATGATAATAGATGGGATGGCTGACCGCCCCCATGAAAAACTCTCAGGAAAAACACCTCTGGAGGCCGCTGAAACTCCTAACATGGACAGAATAGCTGAATCAGGTGTTAATGGAATAATGGACCCTATAAAGCCAGGTGTAAGGGCTGGTAGTGACACATCACACCTATCAATCCTCGGCTATGATCCATACAGCGTTTACACTGGGAGGGGTCCCTTTGAGGCTGCAGGTGTTGGAGTTGATGTGAAACCAGGAGACATAGCATTCAGGTGCAACTTTGCAACAGCAGATGAGAACCTTGTTATAACCGATAGAAGGGCGGGCCGTATAAGATCAGGGACCTCAGAAATAGCCAGAACCATTAATTCGATGGAAATCGAAGGATTTGAGGATGTTGAAATAATCTTCAGGGAATCAACGGGTCACAGAGCCGTCCTGGTCCTCAGGGGTCCTGACCTTGCAGACAGCGTTTCGGACGCTGACCCCAAGAGTGAAGGGAAACCACCGAAGAAGGTTAAATCAACTGATGGTTCACCTGAATCCATGAGGACTGCTGAAATACTTAACATGATTGTTGAAAGGTCCTATGAAGTCCTTAAGGATCACCCCGTGAACCTCAAGAGAATCAGTGAAGGTGAGGCCCCTGCAAACATAATACTCCCCAGGGGTGCCGGTGCGGTGCCTGACGTTGAAAAATTCCAGACACGCTACGGTATCAGGGCCGCCTGCATTGCAGAGACAGGCCTTATAAAGGGCATAGGGAACCTTACAGGTATGGATGTAATAGATGTTGAGGGGGCCACAGGGGGCATCGACACGGACCTTGACGGTATCAGGGAGGCCATAATCAGCACACTGAATGATGATTATGACTTCCTCCTCATCAACATAGACGGCGCCGATGAAGCAGGACACGATGGGGACCTTGAGGGGAAACTGGAATTCATAGAGAAGGTGGATGCCATGCTGGGTGATATGCCTGAAATGGATGATGTGTGCTTCATATTAACAGCGGACCATTCAACACCCGTATCGGTCATGGACCACACAGGGGACCCCGTGCCAATCGTAATCACAGGTCCTGGGGTCAGGGTTGACGGGGTTAAAAGCTTCGGTGAGAGGGCTGCTGCTGCAGGTGGCCTCTGCCGTATAAGGGGATCCGATATCATGGACATCCTCCTTGACCTTATGAACAAAAAAGACAAATTCGGGGCATGATATGAAGGAAAATCCACCAAGATTATTCGGGACTTCAGGCATAAGGGGCCGCTTCGGTGAAGTGGTGACCCTGGAACTTGCAGCGGATACCGGAAGGGCCCTTGCAACGGTACTTGGAGGAAGGGGAAGGGTGGCTGTGGGTTACGATACAAGGACATCCAGCCAGTTACTTGAAAACGCCCTAATCGCGGGTTTGCTTGAATGCGGCTGCGATGTTATAAGGCTGGGCATGGTTCCCACACCCCTCGTTGGATACGCCACCTCAAGGCTCGGTGCCGATGCCGGTGTCATGATAACGGCATCCCACAATCCCGCACCCTACAATGGTATTAAACTCTGGAATCCGGACGGAATGGCCTACAGGCCATCACAGGAACGTGAAATAGAATCAGTGATCCATGAGGGAAGTTTCCTGATAAGGGAATGGGACGGTCTCGGGTCAATAAGGGAGATGGACATAACATCCAGATACATGGATGAGGTTCTCTCCATGGTGAAAATGGAGAGGGAACTGAAGGTGGTTATTGACTGCGGGTGCGGAGCCGCCTCACACATATCACCCCTGATTTTCAGGAGGTCAGGCTGCAGTGTTATAACCCTTAACTCCCACCCTGACGGGTTCTTCCCAGGTCGTGACCCTGAACCGGTCCCTGAGAACCTCTCTGAGCTCATGGAGACTGTTAAATCCACAGGGGCAGATCTTGGAATCGCCCATGATGGTGACGCTGATCGGATGGTTGCAATTGATGATAAAGGAAGGTTTGCAAGTTTCGATAAGCTTCTGGCCCTCATGGCCCGTGAGATTGGTGGAAAGATAATCACCACAGTCGACGCGTCCCTCTGTGTGGATGAATGTCTCGGTGACTGTGGAGAGGTCATAAGGACCCGTGTGGGTGATGTCCATGTTGCAAATTCCATTGCAGAGGAGAATGCAGACTTCGGCGGTGAACCCTCAGGTACCTGGCTCCACCCTGACTTCTGCATGTGCCCTGACGGCATACTATCAGCCCTCCGTGTTGCCGAACTTGTATCAAAGAAGGGATCCCTTTCCAGTCTACTTGATGAGGTGCCCTCATACCCAAACATAAGGGATAAGATCCCCTGCCCTGATGAAAGGAAGAAGGATGTCATGGAGAGGGTTGCCTCAGAACTTGCAGGGCAATTCAGGGACCCTGCAGGTGTTGAGAGCATAGACGGGGTCCGTATATCCATGAGGGACGGTAGCTGGGTCCTTGTAAGACCATCAGGCACTGAACCATACATCCGGGTTACCCTTGAGGGTAAAACAGATGAAGAGGCAAGGGAAATACATGAAATAACGCTTTCATACCTTGAAAAGATTATAGGGTGATTGAATGCAGGCTGTTATTCTGACTGCAGGTGAAGGTACAAGGATGCGTCCGCTTACACTGACAAGGCCCAAGACCATGCTGCCTGTTGCAGGTAAACCCATACTGCAGCACACCCTCGAGGCCCTGACTGATAACGGTGTCTGTGAAATCGTCATGATCACCGGCTACCATGAGGAGGCAGTCAGGGACCACTTCGGGGATGGCTCAGACTTCGGTGCTGAAATCAGTTATATAAGGCAGGAGGAACGCCTTGGAACAGCCCATGCCATAGGCCATGCATCCGAAGTTATAGAGGATGACTTCATAGCCCTTAACGGCGACATAATCATAGACCCCCTTCTCATAGACGACCTGATCTCAGAGTACCTGAAGAGAAGCCCCGAGACACTCATGGTCCTCAGGGAGGTCGATAACCCCGGACCCTTCGGTGCCGTTAAACTTGACGGCGACCGTGTCACCGAGATCATTGAAAAACCAGGGCCGGGAACGGACGCAGGAAACCTTATAAACACAGGCATCTATGTCTTCAGCCCGGCCATCTTCGACTACATAGAGAGGACACCCCTCTCAGGGAGGGGTGAATATGAGATAACCGATTCCATAATGATGCAGGTAAGTGATGATCTTCCGGTGACCGGACTCGTATCGGGAAGGGACTGGATAGACGTTGGAAGGCCCTGGGAGCTCCTTGATGCCGGTGAAAAACTCATGAAGGACCTTGAAAGTTCATTTGAAGGGGAAGTGGAGGATGGTGTGACCATCCATGGCCCCGTGGTTATTGGTCCAGGAACCATAATAAGGTCAGGCACCTACATCCAGGGGCCTGTATACATTGGCAGGGACTGCGATATCGGTCCGAACAGTTACCTGAGGGCCTACACATGTATAGGTAACGGGGTGAGTGTGGGGAACGCCGTTGAAATAAAGAATTCAATCATAATGGACGGCACCAACGTGAACCACCTCAGCTATGTCGGTGACTCTGTTATAGGCATGAACTGTAATATCGGTGCCGGGACAAACATAGCCAACCTCCAGTTTAATGATGGACCCGTGAAGATGAAGGTCAAGGAGGAATCTGTGAATACCGGTCGAAGGAAGCTGGGTGCTGTATTCGGGGACGGGGTTAAAACAGGGGTTAATTCAAGTTTCAACCCCGGCGTTAAGATCGGGAAGAACTCATGCATAGGTCCGGGCTGCGTCATATACGAGGACGTGCCCTCTGATAAACTCCTGATCCTGAAACAGGAGTACATAAGCAGAGAATGAATGGGGGCTGGTTTCAATGTCATACAGGGTGTTTGATGGTGCAAGAATAGTGGGTGATGTAAGGATCGGGGAGGGATCCTCTGTATGGTACAATGCTGTTCTGAGGGGGGATATTGAACCCATAACCGTTGGGAAATGCTCAAATATCCAGGACAACTGCGTGGTGCACTCAACCAGGGGGTTCCCTGTTGAAATAGGGGACCTGGTCTCTGTTGGGCATGCCGCAGTGCTCCACGGCTGCAGGGTGATGGATAACGTCCTCATAGGGATGAATTCAACCGTCCTCAACGGTGCGGTTATAGGTGAAAATTCAATTGTTGGGGCCGGTGCCGTTGTAACTGAGGGAAAGGAATTCCCCGGGGGCAGCCTTATCCTTGGGGTACCTGCAAGGGCTGTCAGGACGCTGGATGAGGATGAAATAGGATCAATAAGGGAAAATGCCATAAGATACTCCAGGCTGGCACGGATATAGTTCACCCATAGAATTACTGGACCTGTGCCCTGAGCCGTCAGGGATAACCTATCATTAATGAAACATGATTAAAGAGTGGTTTTCATGGTTAAGGTCAGAAAAAAGGTTAATGAAATGGAGCCCTACGTTCCCGGGAAATCAATAAAGGAAATAGCAGAGAAGTACGGGCTCAGAGAAGAAGACATAGTTAAGCTCGGGTCAAACGAAAACCCCCTGGGACCGTCCCCCGCCGCTGTAAGGGCCATGGAGGAGGAGCTGGAGTCCGTGAACAGGTACCCTGAATCAGGACTCCAGGACCTCAGGGAAACCGTGGCAGACTACTCCGGTGTTGATGCCGAGCAGGTGATAATAGGTGGTGATGGAGCCGATGAGATCATAGAGGTCCTGGGGAAGACCTTCATGGACCCTGGATGTGAATTCGTGGTTCCCATGCCATCCTACATGTACTATGAGTACACCCTCCAGAGCCATGATGCAAGGCCCGCCTATGCCGTCTGGAACGTTGAGGAAAACCGGCTGGAACTTGATTCTGTACTTGAATCCCTCAGTGACTCCACCCGCCTTGTATTCCTGTGCACCCCCAACAACCCCACCGGTGGACTGATAGATAAGGAGGATATAAGAGCTGTTCTTGAATCCACAGATGCCCTTGTGGTTGTTGATGAAGCCTACTTCGAATTCGCAGGTGTGAACAATGTGGACCTCCTACCTGAATACGAAAACCTGTTTATAATGAGGACCTTCTCAAAGGTCATGGGACTTGCAGGTATGAGGATAGGTTACGGTCTTGGATCCCCTGCGCTTATAGAGTACATGCACCGGGTGAAACCCGTCTTCAGCCTGACAAGGCTATCCCATGCAGCCGCCCTTGCAACCCTCAATGACAGGGAATACATCCGGAGATCGGCCGAGTACTCCATAAAGAGCAGGGAGTTCCTCTACAGGGAACTGAAGAAATTTGATAATATAAGGGTCTTCAGGTCATATGCAAACTACCTCCTCCTTGACATACGGGATACTGGTAAGAGGGCCTCTGAGCTTGCAGAGGAACTCCTTAAAAGGGGTGTTATTGTAAGGGACTGCACATCCTTTAAGGGCCTGGATGAATACTGGATACGTGTAAGTGTGGGGACCCTCAGAGAGGACCGTAAATTCCTGGAGGTCCTCGCTGAGATTGTAGGGTGAACCCCATGAAAATAGGGTCCATGACCGTTTCAACCCTTGATTACCCTGGAAGGGTTTCCCTTGTTATATTCACGGGGGGCTGCAATTTCAGGTGCCCCTACTGCCACAACCCTGAACTCATTGATGGCGGTGAGGACGTGGATGTTGATGAGGTCATCTCAAAGATCAGCGAGTACTCTGAATTTGTTGATGCCCTTGTAATAAGCGGTGGGGAGCCACTGCTCCAGGCCGATGAAGTTGAAGCTGTGCTTGGACATGCAAGGGGTCTTGGACTTAAAACAAAGCTTGATACAAATGGTTCCTATCCCGGAAAGCTCATGAGACTGATACCCCTCCTTGACTATGTTGCGGTTGATGTCAAGGCTCCCCCCGGTATCTACAGGAGACTTGCCGGTGCAGGCCCTGATGGTGTCATGGAGAGCCTCAGGATCCTGAGGGACTCGGGTGTCATGGTTGAATGCAGGACGACCTTCGTACCGGGGCTCCTTGAACCGGATGACATCCTTGATATTGCAAGGTCCATAGAATGTGACGTGTACGTCCTGCAGCAGTTCAGTAACAGGACCGTTCTGGATGAAAGACTCAGGGAGGTCGACCCCCCATCCCCTGGTGAGCTCAGGGAAATCGCACTGAAGGTCAGGGAGTACTTCAGGAAGGTCATGATACGCACCAGGGAATTTGGGGATGAAGAAATCTGATATCCTGATGATAAACCAGGAGGTATGTAGGAATTGCCCATACTCTCATTCAGCAGCAGAGACATCGATCTTATAACCGGAAAACGTACCATGACCATAAGGAAGCGCTGGAAGAGGCCCCTTAAGGTGGGGGATCGTCTTCACTGTTACTGGAACCCTGTCTCAAAGGATAAGGAGAAGATATTCGAAGCTGTTGTTACCGAGGTTGAAACCGTTAAGTTCGGCCAGCTCAGGGAAAACAATGAACTGGCGCGGGAGGATGGTTTCAGGGATGCCAGGGAACTGGAGGAAGAGTTCAGGAAGATGTACCCTGGTCAGCTTGAGGATGACACGGAATTCCAGATTATAAGGTTCAGGAAGCTCCCTGTGGAAGAATGGGAGGGTAAAAAAATCGATGAGAAGAGGATGATAACCCAGAGGGCGGATATACTCTTTGAGTCCGGAAAGTTCAATAAATCAGAACTCTGCTACACCGCAGCCCTTAAAATTGACCCCGAGGACGTTTACATCCTTAACCGCCTGGGAGACAACCTCACAAGACTTGGACGTTTCGATGAAGCCCTCGAACACTACAGGAAGGCCCTCATGATCGAACCAGAGAATCCATACATATGGAACAACATGGCGATAACACTCCTCAATGCAGAGAGAACCGAAGAGGCCCTTGAAGCAAGTGAGAGGACTGTTAAGATAAACCCCGAGGATCCCGTACTGCTTTACTGGAGGGGGGTGATCCTCGAGGTTGCTGAGATGCCACTTAAGGCCCTTGAATGCTATGAGAAGGCCCTTGAGGTGGATCCGAGGAATCCTGAGCTGTGGAATGCCCGCGGGAATCTTCTCTCTGAACTTGGAAGGATGGATGATGCCATTGAATCCTACAACAGGGCCCTTGAATTTGCACTTGAAGACGAAAGGGGAGCCCATGTATGGAACCGTAAGGGTAACGCCTTCCTGGAACTTGGGAGATTTGATGAGGCCCTTGAATGCTATGAGAAGGCCGTTGAGATGGAACCATCCAGTGACGTCTACTGGACCAACCTCGGTGTCGCCCTCCTGGAACTTGAACGCTTTGAGGATGCCCTTGAGGCATTTAACAGGGCCCTCCAGTTAAACCCTGAAAATGAGGATGCCGAGATACTGAGGGAGGAATGCCTGGAAAACCTCTGAAAAAATAAATAAATTTTCTGATCACTCAAGTCTTTTAATAGCCTCCTCCACAAGGGATATGCCCCATTCTGCCATTTCAGATGCCCTCTCCTGGGTATCTGATTCAGCAAAGCATCTGAATATGGGTTCGGTGCCTGATGGCCTTATTATAACCCATCCATCGTCCCGGAATATTTTAACACCATCCGTTGTGTCCATACCCTTAACGCCTGATTCCTGGGACACCATATCCTTAATGAGGTTCATCACATCCTCTTTGATCTCATCGGGACATCTTATCTTCTTCTTTTCAGAGTAGTACCTTGGCAGTTCTGATACAAGTTCAGAGAGTGGCCTGCCTTCGTGTGCCATGATTTCAAGTATCTTTGCAGCTGTCAGGGCAGCGTCCCTTCCATATACAAAGTCGGGGAATATGAGGCCGCCGTTCTCCTCGCCTCCAAAGAGGCCGCCTGTTTCCCTTAGTTTCCTTGCCACCAGAAGGTCCCCTACGGCCGTGGTGATGACCTCACCATTGTTCAGGGAGGCCACGTCGTATATTGCAGATGATGTTGCGACTGTTGTGACGATTATTCCTCCACCCTTCTCCTGAAGCATCCTCTTCTCAACGAGGGCGAAGGTTTTATCTCCAAGAACGAAGTCTCCATTTTCATCTATGCAGATTGTCCTGTCAGCGTCGCCGTCATGGGCGATTCCAAGATCTGCCCCTGTGGATTTAACAGTCTCCATGAGCTCAGAGAGGTTCTCAGGGACCGGTTCAGGGTCACGACCTGGGAAGAACCCGTCAGGCTGGGAGTTAAGGGTTATGATACTGCAGCCAAGTTTTCTGAGGATGTATGGCATGGTGTATGACGCGGCCCCGCATCCGCAGTCAACAACCACCCTGAATTTTCTTTTCCTTATTGCCTCTGCATCAACCCTTTTTATGACCTCCTCCTGGTATTCATCCACTACACCCTGATTTGAGGTGACTTCACCAATCCTGTTCCATGCAACCCTCTTGAAGCCTTCAGTGAAGAAGATGTCCTCTATCTTCTCCTCCATGTTTTCAGGGATTCCTATGCCATCGGCGTCAACAAATTTTATCCCGTTGTATTCAGGTGGATTGTGGGATGCTGTTACAATAACTCCGCCGTCATAGTAATTCCTGACCGCATACTGGACTGCCGGTGTCGGGAGTATTCCAAGGTCCACCACGTCACAGCCAGTGGACAGAAGTCCTGAGATAACCGCGTTTTTTATCATAACCGTGGATGTCCTTGTATCCCCCCCAACAGCAATCTGTCCATCGACAAGTGAACCATAGGCAGCTGCAAGTTTTGATGCAAATTCCGGTGTGAGAACCTCATTTGCAAGTCTTCTAACTCCAAATGTGCCGAAGAGTCTCTTCATCTTTATCAACCTCATCTGCGTAATCCTGACCTTTTTAGGATTTAAATGAGAATCATGTACCTGAGATCAATACACGGTAAACCACAAAATCCCTGTTCCTGTACACCATCCGTGAGTAGGGTGGCGTTCGGGTGTCATGGGCAAGGATTATGTATCCAACCCTGTCCCTCTTTATATCTTCCCCTGTGTAATTAAATGTGCCGATGTACTTGTTCACATTTATAGTTCTCCCCGATCCTGGGGCGTATCCTCCTGCAGATACTGGTTGACGTGAAACTGCAACTATGGCCGGCTGTATATGGTAATCGGAGGCAACGACGGTGACATGATCCCCATTGTATTTGAACCATCTGGAAACATCCAGTTCAGTTTCAGAAACCATTGGTTTTGCTGAAGCAGCGACTTTATATCCGCCGGATAAAAAGAAAAATGTGAGTAGGAAGACCATCAGATAAACAAGCCACCTCTTATTCCTTATTTTCATTGAATTGAAGACTGTACCCGCCATGGTGGCTACAGGGAACAGTGCAAAGTACAGTATCCTGTTTGAAAGAACCTTCAGACCCAGCAGATATCCGAAGCTCAGAAGAAGTACAAATAGGGCCCATACCAGCATTATGATATCCCTCTTATCCCTTCTTGTAATGGCAAATGCAAATCCAGTTGCCGCAAGGACCGTGAGCAGTGAACCGAAATACGCTGGATAATCCTTAAGGTTAAGGGGGACTGAGTCTGGTGATCTGAATATAAATCCATATTTGATTATAAGGGGCAGATACCATGCTGCAGAGAGAAGGAATCCGGTTCCCATGATAATAATTACGTTTCTGCCATTTATTCCGCGCCCAGAAACCCATAGCACTCCTGTTGAGATCAGAATAACCGCAAGAGTGATGCTTGCAGATAATGGATGTGTGAGCATCATAAGACCGAGGAAAAATCCTGTTATGATGGGGAAAGCGCCTGAATCAGGGTCCATGGATCTACAGTACCCGTATACTGTGAGGGGTAAGATTATAACGGCAAGTGATTCAGGAATGGGGTAGAGCATCCTTAAAAAGAAGAGGCTTGAAATTGAAAACACTCCTGTTAAGAATCCTGTCAGGCCCCCATAAAGCCTTTCCGCGACATATGAAAAGGATAGTATTATCATGAAGGCCATCACGGGCTGTATGAACCTTGAAACTGTAAATAAACTGATCCCTGTTATCTTAACAATGAGGAGGAGCAGCATGTGGAATAATGGAGGGTAATAGATTGGCCTCCATGGGGGGCGCAGGTAATTGGATCCCAGAATACAGTGCCATGGTCCATGTAAATCATTGCATTGTGAATATGGTAATAAATGTCCCATGGTAATGGGATACTGTATTTCAGTGAGGGTACGAGTGCAAAAAGAAATGCGAATACCGCCGGTAGAACCACTAAAAGCCTTTCATAATTCCTTTCCATGATGGATCCTATCCCTTTTATCTTCAAGAGGTCCATGAACTCAGCACCTTCACTAATTGGTCAGGATTAACTCCCTCGGGCAGCAATAATATTTTTACAGATTGCAAAGGTTAGTTAAGTTTTATTTTTTATCAGTATAAATTTACACCGCATGGTTTTCTGAAATAATGGATATCCTTCAAAGTTAAGTTAGGGATTCTTAAAAAAGGTAAGATGGATTCAGAACCATTCCAGGCTATCAGATAGTTGCCTGTATGAGCTGATGGTCTTTCCTGAGGAATAATACAGGTGAGGTTTATGGATAATTTCCAGAATCCAGAACATTTCACCTCCAGATGCTGATACAAATCCCTGAAAAGTGAAGGATTCCGTGAAGGAGATAATTATGCTCTGCTGACAGCGGACATTCCTGAAGGATGGTCAAGGACTATAAACCAGCTATTCTCATGCAGGATTCTGCAGAACCTTTATCCCTGAAGGTTCATCAATCACTATTTCAGGAGCCCCCCGGTAATATGTCACCCTACCCGTAATCCTCACCCTGTTTCCCACAAGTATGGAGAGGTTCAGACCATTTTTTCTGATCTCATTTGCTGCTGACTCAAATATAACCGCGTTTATGGTCCCGGTTCCATCGCTTATCTTTAAAAAAAATGTTTCCGAGTTCTCTGATCTCCTGACCTCAAGGAGAATCCCATCCAGAGTAACCTCCCTGTCCATCATGCCACGGTCTATCATGGATACCTTAACCTTAGATGGCATCACCGTCCCTGCAGAGATTATCATCCCTGTGAAACCTGCAAGTCCCATGATGAGTGATAGTATCATGAGCTTCCGGTCATCCATTAAAACCACATGATAATTATATCACCAAAACCATTTAAATATTACTATCTGGTTTGAAAGTACTACCACGTTATGGTGGGTTCCCTGTCCTCCGAGAAGGTGGAATACTCATTCAGACAGAGATGGCACTAAAAATAACTACCCCTCCAGCAGATAGAAGATGAAATACTCATTCAGACTCCCCAAAAATTGACCTGATACGGGAGACCGTATCAACGTCCTCAGGGCTCAGATCATCCCTTATACGCTTCACTACAGGGAACCTCAGTGAATATCCGCTCTCATATTCAGGGCTCTTTACGATCTCACTGTAGGCAACCTCCAGTACTATCTCCGGTTTAACCCACAGCTTCCGGCCCTTCCTCTCAATTATCAGCTCCTCCATCCTGTCTGAAAGCTCCTGAAGGGTCTGATCATCAAGGCCGGTTGCAACATGTGCCACGGTCATTAGCTCCCCGGTATCCTCATCCCTTGCTGCCAGGAGATACGAACCCACAAGGTGAGCCCTTTTACCGCGCCCATAGGTGCCTCCAACCACAACAAGGTCCAGGGTCTCGGGTTCCGCCTTAAATTTCAGCATTTTTTTGCCGCGTATACCCGGTATGTAGGGTGCCATAACGTCCTTTATCATTATACCCTCATGGCCCTCCCTTATTGACTCATTGAAGAGATTAACCGCGTCTTCAACATTATCAGGCCCCACATCAACCATGTGGCTTGCCTCAACCTTTCCGGGGATTTCAGAGATAACAGACTCCAGTATACTCCTCCTCTTTATCAGGGGCTCATCGATGAGGGGTCTTTCATGGTATAGGACGTCAAATACGTACAGTGAGAGTGGAACCTCAACCTTCAGCCTGTCTATATCATACTTACGGCGGACCCTCTGAAGTATGTACTGGAAGGATGCAGGTCTGCCGTCAATTTTCACTATTATCTCACCCTCAAAGATGTAATCAGTGTCTGGCAGTGCCTCCTCAACCATCTCAACAATGTCAGGGACCGCCAGGGTGATATTCTCAAGTCTCCTTGTGAATATAAGTATTTCGCCTGATTTTCTGTGTATCTGTACCCTCACACCATCATATTTTGTTTCACAGAAGGCCCTTCCAAGTTCCTGGACCGCTGATTCAATGCTATCTGCAAGCTGTGCAAGCATGGGTTTAACAGGTCTCCCTGGCTCCAGGTTAAGTTTCTTAAGGCCCTCCTCTCCTTCATCCCTTGCAACCAGGGCAACCATTCCAAGGTCATTGGTGAGCATATGGGCCCTTTCCACCAGGGCAGGGTCAACACCGAAAGCCCCTGATATGGCATCCCTTATTATTCCCTCTGCAACTCCAACCCTCAGTTCCTCAAGAACAGTCCTTGTAATGTACTTTGCCTCAAGGGGCTTTGCCTGTGAGAGTATCTCAAGGAGTATGTCTATCTTCCTTGACTGCGCCCTCTCACCGGATATGGATGCGAGGGCCCTCAGTTTACTGTAGACCAGTTCAACCGTTAGTGGCTTTGAAAAAAATGTTGTCTGGGCCTTTCTTGAAAAGAGTTTTTCACTTGCAAGGCCTATGTCTCCCTGTTCCCTTATTTCATCCTCGATCTCCTCAACTGAAACACCCACAACAGTGGAGATTGCCTTCATGAGGAGCTTTATGCCTACACCGAGCTCTTCAGAGCTCCATGTCGGGAAAACCCTCCCCAGCATGAGGATGGTTACTGCAGGTAAAAGTTCTCCTTCAACACTCCTGAAGAGTTCCGCGAGGATCTCTGTCTTCTCAAGGCGCTTTGTTGTTGATTCCAGGGCTTTATAAACCCTTGCAAGGTCCATGTAGAGCATTTATTCATCTCCTGTTCCTGTGAAGTGTTTGAACAGCCTCCATGCCCAGTCGATGGCATCCTCATCCTCTGAGAAGATGAACCTTCCATGGTCATAGAGGCCGTCTGACATGAAGAGGCCCAGGGCCATGGAATCATCCGTTATTATGAGGCTGAAATTTAAGTCCCTGCTGATGGCTCTGATTTTCACCGAATCAGACGCATCAGATTCCACCGAGTCAGCTATGTCCTCTGATAGTATTATTTCAGCCGGTATTCCCATCTTTATGATGTCCTCATAGAAGGGGTAGCATACACCCGAGAGTATCCATACCCTTTCTGAATTCAGAACCTTCTCCCTAATCCTGTCATATGGTGCTGTGAGGTCTTCAAGCCTTGCCTTAAGCAGTGAAGCTCCGTGGATGGAGTCAATATTCCCCAGGAGGGAGTCGGGTATTGAGTGGATGTCATGATCAAGGAAGAACTCGGAGAATCTGCTGATAACAGATAACGTCCTTATAACCCCGAGTATCTTCAGTGAAACTATCCTTCCTGTTGATGATAGCTCATAGCTCCTGTTAATCCTTGATACAAGGTTTTTCTCCTCAAGCTGGTATATGGCGTGAAGTATTGTTGATGAACTTGACTTTATGATTGATCTGAGCTCTGATAACTCCATCGGTCCATTGATAAGGGCCAGTAACACCTTAAGCCTTACATCGGAGCCGAAGAGGAACTTAATGTACGTCCTGAACTCATTGTACTCATCCAGCAACCGGATACCCCTCTACCTATTTCATGAAAACCTCAAATTTTCCTCCAACACCACAGATGGGGCACTCTTCAGGTGGCAGGGCCCTTGCACACAGGTAACCGCAGACCCTGCACCTTAGAACCGGCAGACCCAGACCCTCATTCCTTATTCTGCCCCTTCTTCCCGGTTTTCTCCTCTCAGGGATGGGGTGGAATTCTTCATTTTCATCCCTGACGTAGAGTCCGCAGTAGCATGTTCCATGTTCATTGATGTCATCATCACGATAATCGCATGGACACACTATGTCCCTGTCCTCCTCAGGGTCCCCTGATGCCAGCCTGCAGGGGCAGGAGTCGTATCCATATCTTTCACGGTTAACAAGCATTCCCTCAAGGAGATCAAAAACAAATTCCCTGTCAGGATTGATCTTATAGCCCGACTTTTCTGCGGACTCTTTTATCTCCCTGTATAGCCTTTCAATATCCTCTTTCATTGTATTTCCTCATTTAAGGGCTGTTTTTATTGAAAGGGAATCGAAGCCGACCACAACATCCTTATCATCTATTACAAGTGTGGGGAATGAAAGGGATGGGTTCCACCTTTTGAGTTCATCAAGGGCCTCTGTCCTTTCATCACCCTCAAGGAGATCCACGTATATATAATCATATGCGATTCCAAGTTCTTCGAGGAGCTTCCGTGTCTTTTTACACCAGCCACATGTGCTGAGTGCAAAGAGTTTTACCGATGCCCTCCTTTCACCATCAACATGCTGGAATTCCATTTAATCACCGTATAATTATATGGAGATGGGGGCTATTAATGGTTTCACAGGAAACATTCAAGATCCTCCGCTAAGATATAAAGTAGAGGATATTAATGTTTCCCCGGGAACACTGGAACAGTCGCGGCTAAGACAGCTGGGAGTCCATGAGAAGGGTCTGTTAATAGTTTAACCGGATCAGAAACATTATGACTCCTTTTCTGTATCATTCATCACTGTCCCTCAGGATGCGGAGGGCGCAGTATTCACCGCACATTGAACACATGTCCCGGTCCTCAACAGGACACTGCATCCTGTAATCGGCAGGTTTCCTGTGGTCAAATGCCAGGCTGAACTGTTTATCCCAGTCAAAGGATTTTCTGGCGTTTGCCATTTTAATTTCAGATTTCCATGCTCCAGGGATTTTCTTTGCAGCGTCAGCTGCCTGTGCAGCTATCCTTGATGCCACAACCCCCTCGATGACATCCTCAACAGATGGGATTGAGAGGTGCTCCGCTGGTGTGACATAGCAGAGGAAGTCCGCCCCGTTCATGGCGGCCACAGCCCCTCCGATGGCTGAACTTATATGGTCATAGCCAGGGGCCATGTCCGTAACTATGGGGCCCAGGACATAGAAGGGCGCTCCCCTGCAGACGGATTTCTGTATCTTCATGTTGGCTGCTATCTGATCCAGCGGCATGTGCCCCGGACCCTCAACCATGCACTGGACATCCATTTCCCTTGCCCTCTCCACAAGCTCCGCCAGTGTCAGGAGCTCCTGTAGCTGGGGTATGTCAGATGCGTCTGCAAGGCAACCGGGCCTTAAACCATCGCCCAGGCTGAGGGTGACATCGTATTCATAGGCTATCTCCAGAAGGTATTCGTAGTTGCTGTGGAGGGGGTTTTCCTGCTGGTTGTGCATCATCCACGAGGCCAGGAACGCTCCTCCCCTGCTGACTATCCCCATGATCCTCCCTGACTTCCTGACCTTTTCAATGACATCAAGGGTTATTCCCGAGTGGATGGTCATGAAGTCAACGCCTTCCCTTGCCTGTTTCTCTATGGCCCTGAACATGTCATCCTCATCCATGTCCACAACTGAACCTGTGGATGCGAAGGATCCTACCCCTGCCTCATATATGGGTACGGTGCCCACTGGGACGTCAACTGCCCTGAGGATTTCCTTCCTGACTTCGGCAAGGAGTGGACCTGTGCTCAGATCCATAACCGCATCTGCACCGTACTTAACAGCAGCCATTGCCTTCTCAACTTCCTGTTCTATGTCCTCCATCCTTGATGATGAACCCACATTCGCGTTTATCTTTGTTGAAAGGTTCTCACCGATACCGCATGGGGATGATTTTCTGTTAACGTTGGATGGTATCACAATTCTCCCATCTGCAACGCACCTTATGAGCATCTGAATATCCACATTTTCCCTGCGGGCAATCTCCTCCATTTCAGGGGTTATATTGCCCTTTCTTGCTTCTTCCATCTGAGTCACTTTGATCCCTCAACTTAATATATGAACAGCCATACAAATAATTTCATGATCGGAAAACTCCGTGCAAGGGACATAATGCTCCGCGATGTCATTGTTGCGGAACCAGATGACCTGGTCGCGGCAGCCAACCTTAAAATGGTCCGTGCAAATGTTGGTGGGGTCCCTGTAGTGGAGGGTGAAAGGCTTGTTGGACTCATAACCCACCGGGACATACTCCTTGCCGGTGGAGAGGCCCTGAAGCTCCGTGTAAGGGACATTATGAGCAAGGAGCTTGTTGTTGTTGATGAGGATACCCCTATAGGAAGGATCAGCAGGATAATGGCTGATACTGGTTATCAGAGGATACCCGTTGTTGAGGATGGGAAGCTTGTGGGGCTCATAACCCAGAGCTGCATCATAAAGGCCCTTGCTGACCACATCTAAATTAGGGGTCTGGGTGATGTTTTCTCCTTTTCCCCTGCTTTATCCAGGGTCCTGCCTGTTCTATTCATTCTGAGTTCAATGAACCCTTTACCCTTCTTTGTGCATGCGTATATAGGTATCGCCGAGCCCACCTTAAGGAGCGCCCTCCTGTCCGCTATCCTCCTTATGTACCTTGATGCGCAGGAGGTTACAACATCTGAAGTGTTGATTATCTTCTCAGCCCCCCTGTAGTCCAGCCCTGTCAGGTGCACAGCAAAGATGTAAATCTCGCCATCAAGTTCCCTTAATCGTTCCGCATCCTCAGGGTCGGTAACGGTAACAGCAACTCTATTGTAACCCATCTTAATTGCCTTCTGAACCCCTTCAACCTGATTTATGGTTGCCTTTTCAGGTTCAAGGACATTTTCGGGTCCAATTGATTCTATGACCCTTTCTTCAGGCGAGGTGCTTAGGAACCCTGATATCCTTCCCCCTATCCCCTGGGCAAGTTCTGGTTCGGTGACTATGACCGTCCCTGCACCGTCACATACCATGACCGCGGCGTCAACCTCACCCTCCTCAAGGAGTGTTGAGATTATCTCCGAGATGCCAAATGATAGAAAATCCCTCATTCTTAATTCACGATCCCCGGTGCACATGCCAAAATCTTTAATGCGAAATTCAATATTCTCACGAACAGCCTCGGATGTGATTTTTTCAATGCCTCGATACTTATGGAACAGTGGACAGTACTCGATTAGTGGCTGGGAAACCTCAACCACCCTTCCATCCCTGACCCTGACACGGGTCTTTCCCAGGGCCTCCATCACATGTTCACCCAAACAGAACACCTCAACACCTATGGGTACGGGAACCCCTCAGCAGGACCTGGCTTTAAAATGAGGGAAGCATCGGACCTGAGGAATGCGTTCACCGTTGCACTCAATGAGCATAGCGTCCCTATGCCACATGCAACCCTATCATCACCAGATATGATATCAACAGTTATATAATCTTCCATCCTCACGGTCTCCCTGACACCTGCACGCCCCATCCTCTCCAGTATCCTGTTTCCAAGTGCACCCATTGGCTTCTCAAGCCAGAAGTGTTTCAGGGGGCACATGTCACAGTAATTCCTGAAAAGAATGTTCCATTTCCTGCTTCCAAAACCTGCATCAATCTCTGCCCTGACAGTCGCATATGCTATGCAGCAGCCCCAGTTCCTGCCGATTACGGCCCCATCCTCAATGAGTTCTGCATGAATCCTCCTCCGCTTCCAGGACACCCTGTTTATAATCCCCCTCTCATACTTCTCCATCCCCGTGTTCCTGGATCTGCTACTGGAAATCCTCTTCCGGATTGCTGGGACCCTTGAGGCTGCTATGTTAATGGCGCATACAGGACAGAACCCTGATGCCGCCGATACAATCTTATCACCCTTATCCGAGTAGAAAACAACCTTTATCCCCGGACCTTGCCTTAAAATCTCAATGAAGCCCCCCTCTGACCACAGATGTGTGATAACGGCGGAGGCTGTGTTAACCACCCTCCCGTAGCCTGACATCTCTGCAACCTTTCTCCGGTCGGTTCCTGAAGTGAGGAAGGGTCTGAGTTTATCTGCAGTATCATCATCCATAAGGCCGGCGTCAATCTGGGCGTCCAGGATCGCCGGAGCCCATGTTATATCCATACCCTCACCCATGGTCCTGCCGGACCTGTCAGATATCAGCGCCCTCACCCCTTCAGGGCACTCCATGGTTTTGGCTTCAAGGCCTGTTTCTGTGAGTTCCTTGAGGACAGCATGACATATTCCACAGGCACCCTCCGAGAAGTCCGGACCCCTGATCTTCATAAACTCACCGGATAATTATATGTTGCATCTCAATTAATAAGGTGCGCACAGGACCATGGATTTATATACAACAGAAAAGTTTAAATTTGATGAAAACTGACTTTCTATAAGTCAGGCCGGGGTGGCTCAGCTGGTTAGAGCGCACGGCTCATAGGGTATTAAGCAGTGCTCTGACTTTTTCCTGGGATACCGTGAGGCCGCGGGTTCGAATCCCGCCCCCGGCATCTTAAATCTGCTTTTAATGGAGTTTATTCTATTCAGAACTCTTTCTGATAATTTATCTTATTCTAATGCCAAGCCAGCACAGATATAAATCCGGCGCTACATAACCCCTATAAAATGATTGAAGAGGGTTTAGATGCCAAGAAGATATGAGGGTATGGCCTACTGGGAGATGGTAAGCAGACACATGGGTCTGCTTTCAAAGGTTGATCAAGTGAAACTCAGGGATTCAACCGTCACGGTTATCGGCTGCGGGGGTATAGGCGGTGCGGTTATAGAGATGCTGGCACGTATGGGTATAGGCGGCCTCAGAATAGTTGATGGCGACGTCTTCGACATATCCAACATTAACCGACAGATTATGAGCAGTTTTCATGACCTCAAACTGCCCAAATCCGAGGTGACAGCAGAAAGGATCCGTAAAATCAACCCCTTTGTTGAAGTGGAGGTTTTCAATGAAATCTTCACCTGGGATAACGCCGACGGCATAATCGGGGAATCCGACCTTGTTGTTGATGCCCTTGACAACATAACGGGGAGGGTGATTGCATCAAGAAAGTCACGTGAAAGGGGAATACCCTTCATACACGGTGCGGTCCACGGGTCCCGGGGCCAGGTAACGGTCTTCACAGTTAATTCCCCATCCTATGAGGAGATGTTCAGGCTGCCATCCGCCGGATGCAAACTTACAGATGAAGTAATCAGGAAGCTGGATGGACTTTCTTCGGACACACCCCCTGTACTTGGACCTTTACCCAATTTAACAGGATGTATACAGTCATTTGAGGCCCTTAAAATACTTACAGAGAGGGGAAGGGTGATAGAGGCCCCCAGGATGCTGAATTTTGACCTCATGGGTGAAGAACCATTCAGGGTCATCGAGGTCCCCGTGGCAAAAACTATATAAACCAGTAGAAGGAAAGTTATTTCCGGTGATAGTTTAGTTTCATGCCACTGGAGGCATAACCCATGTCAGATAAGATTGGAAGAATAATAGCTAAAATGGATGAATGCGGAGTAAAATTCGTCCGCCTGCAGTTTGTAGATATACATGGAAAACCAAAGAATATGGCAATACCCCTGGTGAGGCCGGACCAGATAGAGGACATAATAAAGGACGGCCTCCTCTTTGATGGGTCATCAATTGAGGGATTCGTTGACATAAACGAAAGTGACCTTGTTCTCAAACCCGACCCAGACACCTTCTCAACACTGCCATGGAGGCCGGAAGAGAAGGGCGTGTGCAGATTCATCTGTGACGTCTACTGGCCAGAAGGAAAACCATTCGAAGGAGACCCAAGGTACGTTCTTAAAAGAGCCCTTGAAAAGTACGAGCACCTTGGCTACGAGTACAACGTCGGGCCAGAACCAGAATTCTTCATCCTTGACCAGGACGAGGAAGGAAACATAATACCCCACGACTGCGGCGCATACTTTGATGTTGAACCCGTGGACCAGGGAACCGACTTCAGGAGAAAGCTCGTCATGGACCTTGAAGCCCTCAAGTTCGACGTGGAGGTCAGCCACCACGAGGTTGCGCCGGGTCAGCACGAGATAGACTTCAAATTTGATAAGGCCCTTAAAACAGCCGATGCAGTTATAACCTTCAAGCAGGCCATAAAGGCCATAGTAGACAAGATGGGCTACATGGTAACCTTCATGCCGAAACCATTCTTCGGTGAAAACGGTAGCGGTATGCACTGCCACCAGTCCCTCTTCAAGGACGGTGAAAACGTATTCTATGACCCTGACACAGAAACACAGCTCTCAGATGAGGCCATGTACTTCATCGGAGGGCTCCTGAAGCATTCACCCGCACTGTCAGCTGTGTGCGCACCAACAGTCAACTCATACAAGAGGCTGGTCCCTGGATACGAGGCTCCTGTATACATTGCCTACGGCCTCCAGAACAGGTCAACACTGATCCGAATCCCTGCATCCCGGGGTAAGGGTACCCGTGTGGAGTTAAGGATGCCTGACCCATCATGTAACCCCTACCTTGCCTTCGCAGCCATGCTGGAGGCCGGTATGGACGGTATACAGAACAAGATAGATCCGGGTGAACCAACAGAGATTGACGTGTTTGATAAATCCATGAAGGAACTACAGGAGATGGGAATCAAAACCCTTCCATCAAGCCTCTGGGAGGCATACCACGCCCTTGAAGAGGACGAGGTCGTTAAGGGCGCCCTTGGCGACCATGTCTATGAGAACTTTATGGAAATCAAACACAAGGAATGGGATGACTACCGTGTGAGGGTCTTCAAGTACGAACTTGAAAGGTACCTTGACATCTGATTCCCCCAACTATTTTTTAAAAGTTTAAATAACCCCCCCTCCTATTTTTATATGGTGTTTGCTGATGGCTGAAGAGACCAACCAGAAGATGATGGAGATTTTAAGGATTCTTGCAGAGCACGACGACGTTCTTGGAGCCAAGATCATAGCCTCAGAGCTTAAAAAGAAGGGGTACAATCTCGGTGAGAGGGCCGTCAGATACCATATGCGCATACTGGATGAGAAGGGGCTGACCGAAAGGGTTGGCTACGCCGGCAGAAGGATAACAGAGAAGGGCCTTCAGGAGATAAACAAGGGACTTGTCTATGACCAGGTTAATTTCATCTTCTCAAAGTTTGAGAGCATGATCTACAGGACCAGCTTCAACCCAGACACCCTTGAGGGGAAGGTAGTTGTCAACACCTCCCTGATATCCCCTGATTCCATCGAAACACTAAAATCCATTATGAGAAATGGTTTCTGCCTCAGCCCTTACGTCAGAATTGAAGAAAACGACGATAAATATATCATAAAGACCATCTGCGGCACAACGGTGGATGGCATACTCCTTAAAAACGGGATACCCGTCATACCCCAGTTCGGGGGGATAGTCCAGTTCGACGACCACCAGGCAACGGCCTTCACAGACCTTATAGCCTACCGGAAAACATCCATGACCCCCCTCGAGGCCTTCACATCAAAGAACATGACCTCAATCCTCGATGTCATCAGGGAAGGTTCAGGGTCCGTGCCCGCCGACTTCCGCCTGATACCAGAGAGTGCCCGGGATGATGCCATCAGGATATTCAGGAAACTTGAAAGGGCGGGTATATCAGGGTTGCTTGGTGTTGGCCGTGGCGGTGAGGACGTCTTGGGTGTGCCTGTTGATGATGGTATGGTAGGCGTGGCGATAATAGGGGGTATAACACCACTCTGCGCCATCCAGGAGGCGGGTTATGATGCTGAAATTAAACTTGCAGAGAACCTCATAGACTTCAGGGATCTGAGTCCCCTTGTAAAGCCAGAAAAGAGGCTTGTAAGTTCATCTTCAACCGGAGGTATCAGGGTCCGTTTCCTCCTCTCAAAGGCATGGAACCTCATAAATGATGTTGACTTCAACCCCGCGGATGGTTCAGGTAAGGTTATAGCAAACATCTCCTTCCTCAGGAAGGATGACCTTGATGATGCCCTTGAGATCATCGGACATGTCCTTGCAGAGAGGCCGGAGTTCTCAACACTCCCCATGATAAGGGTAATGGATGCCGGGAAGATGGCCGGTATTGCAACGGTCTGCAGCCTCACGGTGGACGGTATACTGATAAAAAATGGTGTCATGTCCACCCCCCGCTATGGAGGGCTCCTTGAAACAGGATCCAGGGAAATGCGATTTGTTGAACTAACAGCCTACAGTGGATCCTCCCTTGACCCCCATGAGATTTACGTGTCAAAGAACATGACGGCTGTCCTTGATGCGGTTCAGGGACAGGGCAGGGTACTTGCAAGTCTCCGCGAGGTCCCCTACCTTGCAAGGGGACATGCCCTTGAAGTCATGGAGAACCTCCAGGAGACGGGTTTCCAGATACTTGGCACCGGTAAGCCAGGTGAGATACTCTACAATGCACGCGTAGAGAAATACAGGGCAGGGATCGTCAACCCCGGCGGACTTAACCCCCTTGCAGCGGTGAGCGAGGCAGGTATAGAAATAGAAATGAAGGCCGTTGAAAGCCTTATGGACCTTGAAGGGTTCCTATGGGCTGATGAACTCTGAGATGATGTGCATCCATCCATGAACATTAACTAGCCCCTGCCTCGTTTGGTCGATGAACTCTAAGATGATGTGCATCCTGGACCCCAAGATTAGACTATTCATGGGCCGGTGAACGTGGGAGGAACTGTATCCCTAACCTATGAATCTTCAACTTGGTTGGAGACGCTGGCATGGCATTGGCTACCCCCATGATCTGAAGTTTTTATAAACATGAAGGACCAATTAATAATCAAAGTAGAAGGTGATTTCTTTGAAGAAAGAAAACAGATGTGCAACTTGTGAGGAACTCTGCAGGTACATCAAAGAAGAAGTTAAACCAGGGGATACCGTCAGATTATCCCTTGGCCGTGTGTACATACCTGGGAAGGTTGTCACAAATAACTCAGGGGTTATTCAGATAAAAATTGACAGTGACCTTATAAAGGGTCTTACAACCATTGATGTTGAAAAACTAAAAGACTACCTCATTGAACTCGAACATGAATGTGAAGGTGGAGTATGTATAATAGAGGCCGTTGATGAATGAGGTGATATGATTGAACCCAGCACTGCAGATTGTTTCACTCATAGTGGCGGGCTTCATAGTTGTGAGTCTGATGAGCCATTTCCTCAACAGAAGCAGCCCCCAGTAGATACATGATTTTTTTTAAACTTTCATCTTTAGTGTGCAGAATGATCAGATCCCCCCGAACCTCTGATTTTCCTTAATCCTACTGCAGTCTCATTATAAGGTGTTCCATGACCTGGATAACTCTCCATGTCCTCAATAACAGCGTTTATACAGTTTCCCTTCGATAACCATCCTCCTCTGTAGGTGAAAGCGCAGTCTCTGCGAACATCATCACATGGCTTCAGGATCGCGCAGATTGTCCCGGTTTTTGATTCTACTACAGCCACTTCACCATCCTCAAATCCCATTTCTGAAATTGTTGAAGGGTTCATGTAAATCCTTAAAAGGCCCTCCATTGATTTAGGTTCCCCTGACCCTATAAATTCTGGTGGCATGACCGTCAGGAGTCGCATTGAAGTTTCAGGTGCTTCAGGGGTTATCTCTTCAGGTAACGTGAACCTCCCTGTGGGAGTGGGGAACTCCATGTTACTGAAGGGGACCTCAGGTACCGGGTTTCTGTAGGGTTTTCTCAGGAGCTCATCAATCTCTATCCCATAATAATCCAGGAGGCCCGATGCTATTAGCTCAAGCCATTCCTTCTCTGATCCATTCATTTCCTGAATCCCCATAGTAATTGAGAGTTTCTGAAAAATCCAGAACTCTGACCTTGAATTTCCAAGTGGTTTAACTGCCCTGTTAACGGGGGAGACATAGCTGTGCCCGTAGCTACCCGCGAGATCCGTTTCCTCCAGAAAGGTTGTTGCAGGCAGGAAAAGATCCGATGCATAGGATGTGTCGTTTAAAAAGTGATCAACCATAACAACAAATGGCACCCTTCGAAGGGCCTCAAGGGTCCTCATTGAATTTGGACCGATGGTGACAGGGTTACCTGCGGTTATGAAAACTAATCTAACAGGTGGTGACTCAAGAGTATCAAGTTCCCTCCCTAAGAGGGGCATGGAAATTTTTCTGGTCTCCTTCTCAAGGGTTACTCCCATATCAAATGCCCCGTACTCATCAAAGCCGCTGCTCACACCGCCCCCGGGTATACCTATATTCCCTGAGACGGCTGCAAGGGCATCTATAAATCTCAGCGCCATATGGGAATCCCTGTACCTCTGGAGGCCCCAGCCGGTGATCATGCTTGCTGGTCCATCGGAACAGAGGCCTGCAAGTTCCATCATCATGGATTCAGGGACATCAGTGATTGATGAGAGGCGCTGCAGACTGAATCCCTCGATTAATTCAAGGTATGCTTCAAAGTTATCCACATGCCTTTTTATGAATTCAGTGTCATGGAGGCCCTCTTCTATGATGATCTTTGATAGTGCAAGTGCAAGGTACTGGTCAGTGCCGGGCCTTATCTGACAGTGTATATCTGAACGCTTCGCTGTCAGGGTTCTTATGGGGTCTACAGTGACAAGAGTCGAACCCTGCCTCACAGCCCTCCTTATTATCCTCCACAGGTTCCCATCAGTAACGGAGGGGTTCCTGCCCCAGAGGAAGATGCATCTGCTGTTTAAATGGTCATGGGGGTCATGGGAGATCCTGACTCCGAAATCAAGCTCCTGCCCTGCCTGTCCTGTCCCGCCACATAGAGTGCCCCTGAGTGTTGTTACACCACCAAGAAGATTAAAGAATCTCCTGTTAATCAGTCTGAGGGCTGTTCTTACTCCAAAGCCCTGATAGTAGACTATTGATTCCGATCCGTACTCATCAACACATTCAAGAAGTTTTTCTGATAGTATATCCAGGGCTGTGTCCCATGATATTCTTTTCCAGGTGCCATCATCTGATTTTATAAGGGGATCAAGTATCCTTGAACCTGAATAAAGCCTTCTCCTATGAAAGTGAAGCCTTGCTGCATGAAAAACCCCTGCTGTATGGATGTAACCTGCTGCCGGTTATTGATTTCACCCTACCGTTAACAACATACACATTTAAACCGCAGGCCCCTGGACAGTCCCGTGTACATGTCGTGAAAACCTTCATTAAAAGTCCTCATCTGATGCTCCCTGCAGAGCCCTGACTATGGCGGGGCCCACCCTCTCCCCTGACCTGAACACCTTCATGTTCCTCCCTCTGGCCTCCCTCAGGGTGCATCGCCGATTTCCCTGCATATAAATATCTCACAGTCATCCAGAAGATCAAATGCTGTTAACCAGCAATCTGAATGCCTATTTATCCTTGTTTCTTTCTTCTTATCTCCAGGAACTTTATTTCAGATCCCTCTGTTTCAAATATGAGGAATACCCCCGAATCCCCGAAGTGTCTGTTAACATGGACTCCGTCATCTGATGAAACCGCTATTCTCATTTTAATCCCTCCTCTCATAACCATCCTGGTCATAGTAAAACTGGAGTATGATGTTTGTCAGGGAGTCAACAAAGTTTATGCCCCCCTGTAACCTGCCAGGACTATTCTCTGGGCTCCTACCCTATCATAAACCGGGAATCCCATCCTGAAGAGGGGTATCCCGAATTTATGGGCTACCCTGCTGCAGTAGGAGTTCCCTATCAGCAGGTCGGCCGGTCTTTTTCTCAGATGAAGTTCAAGGTCAAAGATGTCTGCCTTATCCTTCACGGTAGCCTTAAAACCATAACGCTCCTGGAGGAGGGCCATGATCCTATGAAGATCTGGACTGCTTGCTCCTGTAAAGACTGCCGATGGTACCATCCCCATCTCCAGTACCATCCGCAGATCCAGTGATGGGAGTTTCTCGTTCCAGTCTGCCGATGGTACCATCCCCATCTCCAGTACCGCCGAGGCCATTGAAAGGGCATAAGCCGGGTCTGCGAATATTGCAACCCTTCTTCCATATGTGTACTGATGAGAGTCAATCATGGCATCAATAAGCCTCCCCCTCTCCCTCATCAGAGTGGGTGGTGCTTCAAGCCCTGAAATCTCAGAGATTCTATCAAGGAGTCTGTCTGTACGTTCAAGGCCAACCGGAAGGCCCGTGACAGTATCATTAACACCATACCTCCTTTCAAGGAATTTCCCGGCATCATTCTCTGAAAAGCTGATTGTGGCCATTGACCCGGCCGCATTCCTTATCTCATTAATATCTGTCCCGTTTTCAGTTATGAAGAACGTTTCTCCGGTGAAGGGTTCATCCAGTGACTCTGAATTGTCTGTAATCATCAGAGGCATGGCTCCCATCTCCTCAAAGATCCTCCGGATCTCAAATGTATCTGCAGGGCTCAGTATTCCGGGTATAACGTTGATACTTCCCCCGGGTTCACCCACTTCGGTTAGATCCCTCAGAATGGAATAAACTGCTGTGTCATAACCTTCAATGTGCGTCCCCTTAAATCCTGGTGTCTGTACCGTCACAATCTCTGATGACACCCTTTCCCTATATTTTTTGACTATAAGTTCCAGGTCATCCCCTATTGTCTCTGTAAGACACCCGGATAGCACTCCAATTACATCAGGACCGTACTGATCCTCAACGGTATTCAGGGCCTTTAAAAGATTTTCTTCGCCCCCATAGACAACTGTGGATTCGTTTAAGGAACTTGAAGCAATGTTAACCGGCTCCCTGAAGTGCCTTGTTAGCTGGAACCTCATGTATGTGCTGCAGCCCTGAGACCCGTGTACCAGTGGCATGGATCCCTTTATACCCAGGAAAGCCATCACGGCACCGAATGGTGGGCACATGTTTCCCGGGTTTATAACAGCATGTTTTTCATGTTTCAAATCCAATTTATCAGCCTCCTGAACCTAAATTCCACACCGGACTGTTCAGGGCCTTCTCAACCTCCTCTGCAAAGTTCAGGAATCCCCCGAATCCAGAGAAGGGATTTAATCTATCATGGTTGAATTCACAGAAGGGTATTCCAAGTTTGTATGAAAGGTATTTCTCCTTTGCACCGGATACCACCAGATCCGGTTTATATTTTTTGAGGAGCCTTGAGAGTTCAACCGGGTTGGCGTCATCGAATACGATGGTCCTCTTCCCCGAGGCCATCCTTATTTTAAGGTAGTCCTCAGGGATGCCATTCTGGGTTCCTGTCATGATCACCTCCATCCCCAAGTCCTCAAAGGCCTTTATGAGGGACCATGCCTTGTTACCACCAACATATATCCCTACTGTTTTGCCCTTGAGCCTTTCCCTGTATCTCTCCACTCTGGAGGTTGTTTGATGGATTTTCCTTGCGAGCCACTCGTTAAACTGGTCCATGTCCAGGTGGAAGAATTCTGCGATTTTCCTGAGGGACCCAGCAGTCTTTTCTATTCCAAAGAAGTTTACCTCAATATAGGGGATTCCGTAGATCCTCTCCATCTCCCTTGCGACGTATTTAGATGACTTGCTGCACTGAACAAGGTTAAGGCTGGCTGTATGGGCCCTTGATATCTCATCTACGGTTGAATCACCTGTTATAGAGGCCACAACCCCTATGTTGAGCTCCTCCAGGAGCGACCTTATCCCCCACATATCACCTGCAACATTGAATTCACCCACAAGATTTACTGACATCGGCACCTGTTCTCCCGGGACTGTGCCAATAAGGTATTCTACAAGCACCTGGCATGCCAGCTGATGACCCAGGGACTTGTTGAAGCTTCTGAATCCCTCTGACTGGACAGGTATAATCCTGTTACCTGTGATTTCTCCGGCTTTTCTGCAAACAGCCTTTATATCATCTCCTATCACTCCAGCCACGCATG
Source organism: Methanothermobacter wolfeii (assembly GCF_025397995.1). Taxonomy (NCBI): domain Archaea; kingdom Methanobacteriati; phylum Methanobacteriota; class Methanobacteria; order Methanobacteriales; family Methanobacteriaceae; genus Methanothermobacter; species Methanothermobacter wolfeii. Next base: position 118,185 of record NZ_CP104550.1, on the reverse strand, counting down.
TGGAATAAACGAATATTGCTGATGGTGAGTAGATCTCGTTGAGTTCTATTATGCAGTCAAGGAGTTTCTTTTCACCTCCGAATACGATCTCTTTTTCTTCAAGGCCCGTTGAGAATCCTGTTTTATAAAGCTGTGATCCTGAACTCTTACTTCCCCTTATGTCCCATGTGCATGCTGCGCAGCCCACCGGTCCATGGACAAGGTGTATGGCATCTGTTATGGGCATCAGGATTACCCTTGCACCGCCATACACGCAGGACCTCTGAGTGACCATGCCGGGGAGAGACGCCTCATTGCATCTTGGTGTTCTTCCCTCACAGTTCCTGATGAAATGTTCCTTCCTGGCTTCCAGAGTTTCTATTATTTCTTCAGGGATATCTTCAACCTTTATTTCCTTCAATTCATCACCAAAAAAATAAAGTTATTGCTGGAGTTTCCAGTGCTCTGGCTCATAGTATTCTCTGAGTACCGTGTTTGTTATCCTGTTAAGAAGGTTCAGACCACCCCTGTAGCCTACAATGGGAATTCTGTGGTAACCTGCCCTGTCGTATACAGGGTATCCAACCCTCACAATGGGTATGTTAAGGTCCCTTGCAATTAGCCTTCCATCGGAGTTTCCTATTAGAATATCAACCGGTTCCTCCATGAGCTCCCTTTCAAGTGCTCTCAGGTCTGAGTCTGGCATTAAATTCACATGTTCCATTGACTCAGATGCAACGGTTTTCATTGCATCCCTGAAGGCAGGGTGATCCGTTCCCGTACATACATACCTTGGAACCATGCCAAGTTCACAGAGGAACCTTGATATCCCTGCCACCATATCTGGGTCTCCATATACGGCTGCTGTTCTCCCGAAAAGGTATCTGGAGCTGAGGTCTGCCATTGAATCTATCAGGAGGCCCCTTTCATCCAGAACCTCATCCTTGACATCTGCATCTGCGAGCCTCATGATGGTTCGGAGGAATTCATCTGTATTCTTAACACCCAGTGGCATGCAGTGTTCTGAAGGTACATCGAAACGTTTCTGGAGGGAATCTGCTGCATCAGCCCCGTACATGGTCATTGAAATTGTTCCAAGACTGTTTGATGAGTCCTCTATCTCGGAAACCCCTGTGCCGCCCTTAGGATAGAAGGGCATCCTTGCTGTGGCTGATGGTCTCAGGGGGGAGTCAAAAGGATCCGATGTGTCTGTCAGTATTATTGAATCAAGTCCCATCAGTTTGATGATGTGCTTTATTTCTCTTATGTCCCCGGGGTTTACTATGCCGGGGATTATGTTCAGTTTCCCGTTTTGATCCGTTTTTTCATCTGCCAGCCCATCTACAAATGCCCTTATAGCATTGCCATACCCCCTGAAGTGATTTTCCACGAAGCTGGGTGTTGATATGTATATTATTCTTGTCTCGAAGTTTTCTCCAAGTTCCTCCCTGAGCTCTGATTCGGCGACACCCATGAATCCCTCAACGTCGTCACCTATTATTTCACTTGAACATGTTGTTACGATGCCCACGAGATCCGGTTTAAACCTTTTCACAAGGTTTTTAACACCGTTTATCAGGTTGCTTCTTCCTCCAAAGACCGCGGCATCCTCATGCAGTGAGGTGACTGCAATCTCTGCTGGTTCCCTGAAGTGCCTGTTAAGGGAGTACCTGACAAATGTGCTGCAGCCCTGGGATCCGTGAACTATGGGCAGTGCCCTGTTTATTCCAAGGGTTGCGAACATGGCCCCAAAGGGTTGGCAGGTTACAAGGGGGTTGACTATGAGCTCCCTGCCCCTCTCTTTTACTTTGATTTCAGACATCAGACCACCTTCTCAAACTCAATCATGTCCCATACCGGGTTGTAGATGGATGCATGGATATCCCTTGCAAGGTTCAGGAAGCCCTCAAAGCCTATATATGGTCCGTTTTCGTATGAATGGATCAGTATACAGGGGAACCCCAGTTTATGAGCCAGATACTTCTCCTTGATACCCGAAAGGATTATGTCTGGTTTGTAGTTCTCAATTATCTCCTCCATCTCCAGGGAGTTGGGATCATCCACTATTACCGTTTCCTCCCTTACCCTCTTCTTGATCTTTTCATATCCGTCTTCATGTTCAAACATTGTTGAAACCGCCATAACCTCCATTCCAAGTTCTTCTTCCAGTGGCTCTGGGAGATGCCAGTTTTTAGGGCCTCCAGAGAACACCCAGACCTTTTTACCCCTTAATTTTTCCTTGAGGTATTCAAGTTCTGGCTCTATTTTTTCAAGGCGATCATTTATCACCTTCTCAGCCCTTTCAGGGATGCCGAAGTAGTCCCCTATGGCCATGAGGTTTTCCCTACAGTATCTTATCCCAAAGAAGTCAACCTTCATGTAGGGAACATTGTACTTCTCCTCCAGAAGCCTTGCGATGTACGTGGCTGATCTCTGACATCTTACAAGACTCAGCCTGGCCCTGTGCATCCATTTTATTTCATCATGGCAGCAGTCCCCAGTAAATGTGCTCAGAACATTTATTCCCATTTCCTCGAAGTATTTTTTAAGTACCCATAGGTCTCCATCAATGTTGTATTCACCTATAAGGTTCACGTCGTACCCTGTTGTTTTGGGGGGCTCCGCTGTCCCGACGAGGGTTTCGAAGAGGGTGTGGTTGGCAACCTGGTGTCCCTTGGACTGTGTTGGTCCTGCGAATCCCGGCGCATTTATTGAGACTACGTCCTTGCCTATCTCATTTGAAACCTCCCTTGCAACGGCATCCATATCATCCCCTATCAAACCCGTAGTGCATGTTGCGTATATGTAAACCGCGTTTGCTTCAGGGAATTCCTTTACCGCCTCAATGATGCATCTTTTGAGTTTATCCATGCCCCCGAATACAACATCGGATTCCTTAAGATCCGTACCTGTTATGTACTTGAGGTTGAAGTTTTCAATGGGGAACCTGCTGCCATCGGGCATGTCCTGTGATGTTGGATATCTCTTGGTACCGTAGCCATAGGCTGTGCAGCCTACCGGTGAGTGTATCACATGAAGGGCATCCTTAATGGCCCCTGTTATCACCCCCTTTGCTCCTGCAAATGCGCATCCCCTCTCTGTCATGCATCCTGGGATTGTTTTTGTATTGCAGAGCGGTATATCCCCTTCAGGGTCGCTGGATGACTTTATGTATATGTGTTTCTCTCTATCAGGGATCTCCCTGTCCACCTCGAAAAGTTTAAATGGCATTCTCAACCACTTCTCTTTTTATGTTTATTGCATGGATTTCAGATGGCATCCTTTCCCCTTTCAGAAGTTCTTATTCTCATGGCGTCATCCACTGGAGAGACAAATATTTTACCATCACCGATGTTCCCTGTGTGATTTATTTTCATTATTGCCTCAACAACCAGGGATACGTCTTCATCGTTCACCACAATGCTCATGAGCCTTTTGGGAACGTATCTCATTGTCCCCTTACTGTTATCCTTGTCTTCAATTGAAATGCATGTTTTAAGTTCTTCCACGATGGCCTTCTGTTTTCCTCTTCCCAGAACCCTGCAGGCTGTCATGGATGGAAATCCAAGGGCTTCCAGGACGTCTTTTGTGGCTTTCATCTTATTTGGCCTTAATATAGCCATTATTTCCTTCATTGGAACACCTAAAGCCCTTTCTCACGTGTTCTTACTGTATAGGCGCTTTCAACGGGGCTTATGAAAATTTTACCGTCGCCGAAGTTTCCTGTGAAGGCCTTCTCATTTATTATGTCAACCAGTTTCTCTGTGCTCTCTTCTTCTGTCACTATGAGGAGCATTGTCTTGGGTATTTCATCATAGTAGATGTCATCGAACTGTAGCCCCTTCTGTTTCCCGCGGCCTATCACATCAATTTTAGTAAGTGCAGGGAATCCTGCTTCAGATAATGCGTCGACTACCTCTTCAGCCTTTTCAGGTCTTACTATTGCCCTTATCATTTTCATTTTCAAGCCCCCTACTCCAGGACCCCGTATTTGACAACCAGTTCCTCCATTTCATCCATGGTCATGGGTTTAGGTATGACGAAGTTTTCGTTTTCAATTATCTTTCTTGCCAGTTCCCTGTATTCCTGTGACTGGTTGCATTCCGGGTCAAATTCGATTACGGTCTTCTTGTTGAACTCCGCCTTCTGAACTATGTTGTCCCTTGGTATGAAGTGGATCATCTGAGTCCCTATCTTTTCACAGAACTCTTCAAGAAGCTCTTTCTCACCGTCCACGTTCCTGCTGTTACATATTATGCCTCCAAGTCTAACACCGCTCTGATTCGCATATTTAATCATACCCTTACAGATGTTGTTGGCGGCATAGAGGGCCATCATCTCGCCTGATGCCACGATGTATATCTCCTCAGCTTTCCCGTCCCTTACAGGCATGGCGAATCCACCGCATACAACATCCCCGAGGACATCAAAGAATACAAAGTCAAGGTCTTCTTCATAGACTCCGTGTCGTTCCATGAGGGTTATTGTGGTTATAACACCCTTCCTGCGCATCCAACACCGGGTTCTGGTCCTCCTGATTCAACACATTTTATGCCACCAAATCCTGTTTCCACCACCTTTTCAGGGGTGCATTCTCCCTCACCGAGTTCCCTGAGGGTGTCCATCATGGTTTTCTGCATTTTTCCACCGAGTATAAGACGGGTGCTGTCTGCCTTCGGGTCACATCCATGGATCATGACATTTTTGTCATGGAAATAACTCATTGCTGCTGCAGTATTCTGCTGTGTTGTAGATTTTCCAATTCCACCTTTCCCGTATATTGCAATTTTCCTTACCATTACAAACCACCTATCGGAAGAAGGAAGCATAGTTCCTACAGACATAGTTGGATTATAATATTATTTAAAGTTTTCGGTGATGATGGTTAAACTGATCAGGAAAAACAGGAATTTATGAACAGTTATGTACAGAAGTGGTTAAAATAAAAAAAATTAATAAGGGCCTACTTTGAGGCCTTGTATTCCCTCACCTTCTCAAGGAGTCTCTCAAGGATCTCCCTGTCTGAGAGGAGGTCTGAATCAACGACCTTCTTCATCCTTATTGGAACACCCTCCATACGGTAGGCTGTGCCCTCCGCCTCCATACCAACAATGGCAGGCGGGATTATGATGTCAGCCATCTCGGTTGTGGGTGTCCTGTGGGGTTCAATGGCAATGACAGGGATCTCAGCCATCCTCTCAAGCGCCCTCTGGGGGAAGTGGGCGCCGGGGTCAGAGGCTATGACCATCATTGCATCGGCTTCCCTGTTCTGGAGGAGGTCGTTTGCACCGGTTTCACCGGGGTTGTACCTTGGCTCCCCTCCTGAGAAGTCAACACAGTAGGGGTATCCGCTTTCCCATGTGCATACCTGGTTGAACCCTGTAACGTTGTAGTGACCCCTCATGGGTATAAGGGTCCACTTGGCATAGTCGTTGAGGTCCTGGACCATCATAATGGCTGTGTCAATGTTCCTGTGCTTACCGCGGCTGTGGGTTATACCCATACCGAAGAAGAGTATACCGAACTGTGCATTCTTGAGGACCTCAACGGCTTCCTCGATCTGTTCCCTTGGAACACCTGCAACCTCATCGTAGAGTATTTCATGTCCAAGGAGGCATGCCCTCATTGCATCCAGGAGTTCATAGTCGCGGTCGAAGTCAAGCTGAAGGTGGATGTCTGCAAGTTTTGCGCTGTCCGTCTTCCTTGGATCCACCACTATGAGTGTCCTGTCTGATCTTCCTCTCTCCCTGAAGAATCCCCTTGCAAAGACGTTCCTGGACATGTGCCTTGGGTGGGCGTGCATAGGGTTGCATCCCCAGTAGACCACAACATCCGCCCTGTTCTTGACCTCACCGAAGGTACATATGGGGTATCCTACGTCCTGGAGTGCCAGTACTGATGGACCGTGACAGACTGAAGCCGTGTTGTCGATGACGGCCCCTGCCTCCTCTGCCAGTTCAACACCAACAGCCTGGGCCTCACATTCAGTACAGCTCCATCCATACATTAATGGCCTTTTTGATTCTGCAAGGATCTTTGCTGCCTTGTCTATGGCTTCATCGTAGCTTACCTCTACGAATTCGCCGTTCTTCCTTATGAGTGGTTTCTTATACCTCATCGCACCCTCTGCGTGCACAAATTTACTGTGACCTATTCTGCATGCGTTGATGGTTCCAACGATCTCGTTACCCTCAACCTTACAGATTATATCATCACAAAGAGTTCCGCAGAAGGGACAGACCACATTCTTTACGTATTCCATGATAATTACCTCCAGAAAAGTTTAGGGGGCTATGTGGCCGTTGCATCCCACAGCCGCATATACGATCCCCTTAGCTCCTTTAATCGCGTGATCTCCTTCGAACTTGTAGAACGCTCCGGGGAGTTCTTCACCATCAACCTCTATGTCCTTTTCAACACCAAGGTATTTGAAGCCGGCCAGGAACTCCTGCATCATTCCCTTGACAACTATTGTTCCTCCTGCCATTTCACCGCCGGCCCTTGCAACAACGTTGCCCTCTATGATTATGAGGCCGTTGTTCATGTGTATGCCCGGCATTATGTTCACATCACCCTTGATGATGATTTTGCCGCCGTTCATGTATTCCCCTATCTCGTTATCGGCGTTTCCATGGACAGTTATTGTGCCTCCGCTCATACCTCTCCAGTCACCACGGTAGGATGAGCCGACGTAGTCTCCTGCGTCGCCAAGGATTTCGATTTCACCGCCCCTCATGTCCTGTCCTGCCCATGATCCGGCGTTGCCTTCGACGGTTATCTTACCGCCCTTCATGCCTGCGCCGACGTACATGTTCACGTTGCCCCTGACTATGATTTCACCGGCGGTCATCTCCTGGCCTATCCTTTTTGTGTTGTAAACATCGCCGTCGATGATTATTTTGATGTCTTCCGGGGCATCTGCTGGTTCACCGCTAACCTCGAAGAAGTCTCCGAGCTTAACTACCTCGTTACCATGCATTATCTGTATGTTCTTAATTTCCTCTATTGATTTACCCGCAAAGACGTCCGGTTTGATGTTTGGTGCTTCAAGAGGCACTTCAGGCTGTTCCTTTGGAGTTAATATTATTTCACTCATAACATCACCCCTTTAACTGGAGCGGATTTTGGCAGGTAGTCGTCCTGCACAGGGTAGTTTGCAAAGTTGACTGAGTAGTACTGTTTGAATTTACTCTCCACGTTGGCGAGGACCTCACTGTAGATGGACTCATCCACCTGGGTGTCAACCCAGTAGGTTCGGCCGTGCGGTGAGGCCACGACTTCTCCGTCTTTAACAACAATTTCCCCATCCTTGAGGACGCATGCTGCCCTGGAGAATGCTTCTTCGATGGCCATGTACTCTGCTGATGGGTCGACTGTTTCAGGGTTGATGTCGTAGACTGCTATGTCTGCATCTGCACCGACGCCGAGGTGTCCCTTGGTGTCGCTCAGACCGAGGACCTTTGCTGATGTTGCCCTTGTGATCTGTGCTATCTCTGAGAAGGTGTATTCCCTGTCGATTGTTGCGACCGTACTCTTCCTCTGGGCCCATTTGTGGAGTTCTCCCTCGATGAGGTTCATCCTGTACTTGTTGCTCATGAGCCATGCTATGACACGCGGGTACCTTGTGAATGGACCTGCATTTGGACTGTCCGTTGTGAGGCAGACCTTTTCAGGGTTGTCTATGAGCAGGAATAGCTCCATTCCGATTGCCCACTGGACCGCAGGGACCGGTGCCCTTGCAGAGTAGATGAACGGAACGACTCCTGAACCTGTCTCAAGTTCCACGTCACAGTTGGCCCATTTGAGGCCGTTGAGTGAGTGGAGGTCGTACTCCATTGGACCGTCGGCTGTCATGGTTGTTGTCTCATCCAGGGTTATCTGTCCCACGTCGATGACTATGTGGTCGTTTTTGTTAACGTAGTCTGCAATCTTCGGTGCCTCTGATACGAAGTCCCTCCATGTTGTTCCTCCATAGCTGTGGAACTGTACGTGGGTTGCGTAGAGTACAGTGTCCCTGCTCCCGGTTGCCGGGTTTGGTTTTATGTTCTTTGGCACGTCGAAGGATGCCAGGGTTGTCTCGTAGTTTCCAGGGTGTCCCAGGTCGTTACAGTGGAGGTGTATTGAGTGGGGTAGCTGGAGTTTCTCGTTGACCTCTGCAAGTCCCTTTATGATCTCGGCCGGGGTTATGTCAAAGTAGGGTGCAGGGTCATAGATTCCGTGGACGTTTCCACCCCATCCCCAGGCCTCTGTACCTGCAGGGTTAACTATCTTTATGGTATAACCCTTTGTGGCCCTGAGGAGCCATGAGGCGTATGCTGCGCATGCATCAACGTCCCCCTCCTTGAGGTACTCCATGACGAACCAGTTGTTACCGAAGAGGGGGTATGCTGCATGGTCTATTATGGGTGTGTCATGGAACTCCTCATGGGTGTGCCTTGCAAGGAGTGGTGGCATGGCCGCTTCCATTGCAGTGGTGTAACCCATCTGGGCGTACCTGTAACCTGTCATGAAGGTTGATGGTACTGAGAAACCGCTTCCAGCCCTTCCTCCTTTGAATTTTTCAGCGTCCCTTTTACTGTCTTCTGGCCTGTACATTCTTCCCACGTTGACCTTTGCACCTGCTATGTGGGAGTGTGGATCAACACCACCGGGCATTACAATTTTCCCGGATGCATCAATGACCTTGGCACTGTCACTGACGCTTTCAACTATTTTACCGTCCTTGACGCAGATGTCCATTTTTTCTCCATCTACACCGTTGAGGGGACAGTAAACAAATCCGTTTTTGATTATGTATTCCATTTGAATCGAATCCTCCTGGCGAATTTTAGATCTGACCTACCTTCCCATAGACCTTCATGAGGGTTGGCATGTCAAGAACTTCTTCATCAGTTGGTATGATCTCCACGGGGATGTTTTTGAAGCTTGGAGTTGCTGTTGAGTCTGTGTATGGCCTTATAACCCTGTTGGCCCATGGACCCATGGGTATGTAGACCATTCCTTCAGGGAGGGGTTCTTTTGCCTCCACTGCCTTTACAACCACGTCACCGTACTCTGAAATGACCTTTACGTTGTCTCCTTCAGCGATTCCCAGCTGCTTCATCATTTCAGGGTTCATCTGAATTATTGCAGCTGCATCAACATACATCTTCAGGTCCTTGCCTGATTCTATGGCCTGGCCCTGCCAGATCGTCCTTCCTGTGTTGAGTATAACCCTCATTCTAATTCCTCCAGTCTGATTGCATCTACGGGGCAGCTTTCAACACATGTACCGCATTTTCCGCATAGATCAGGGTTTTTTATGTTAACGACTCCGTCCTCAACTATCATGATGATTTCCACGTCATCTGTTGGTCCCTTTCCACCGGCAACCTCCGGGCTTCTGAGGGCGTTTACTGGACATGCAATCACACAGTTTCCACATCCATGGCAGAGTTCAGGATATGCTTTAAGTCCAATTGCCATCTGATTACCTCCATTTATTTGAGTAGTGAGTCAAAAGCGTTTTTCCATGCCTTTGATCTGATTGGTGTTGTGTTTATCCTGTTCCTCTTGACGGTTATTGCAGTTACAGGGCAGGATCTTTCACATGCACCGCAGTATATGCAGAATCTTTCATCCTTGTGGAGTTTGGTTGTTTTCTCACCGGGTTTTTCTGGTTTTGGGAATGACAGTACGTTGCAGGGGCAGACCATCACGCAGGTTTCACATGCCTGGCATGTGTCCTGGTCGATTATGAGTTCACCTTCGAAGGGCTTTGTTACTGTTGCGGCGTCGACAGGGCAGATCTCCTGGCACCATCCACAGTTGACACAGAGTTCCGGGTCGATGTAGGATGTTCCTGTGACCTCGGGGGTCTTGATCTCGTATTCACCGTATGGGCAGATCCTGCAGACCTGCATTATGGCGTCAACCGGACAGATTCTCTTACATATGCCGCAGTGTACACATTTGTCCTCGTCAACGCGTATATCGGTTGCAACCACCGGGCTTGCAGAGCTTGGTGTCTGGTGGTCTATTTCAATTGCATCAACAGGGCACATCTCCTCACACATTCCACAGTATATGCAGGTGTCCTTGTCTATCTCGATTTCCCCTGTTACGAGATCCTTCCTTTCAGGGAGTTCCCTTGTGATGGTTATGGCGTCCTGTGGACATGCTGTTTCACAGGCCTTGCACTGTATACATGTTTCATCGTCTATTTCAGCTGATTTTATGATCTTTGGATACTCTGCAAGTTCTTTTATTGATGTTCCATCAATCTGAAGATCAAGGGCCTGGAAGGGGCAGATTGAACTGCACATACCGCAGAGAACGCATTTATTCTCATCTATAGCTATCTTGGATTTTTCCTGTTCTGTTCTTACCATTGCACCTGTTGGATTGACTTCGATTGCACTGACAGGACATATTTCACCGCATAATCCGCATACAGCGCAGAGACAGTCCTGGAAGATCAACCTTCTGTTCTCTTCACCGGTCCGCTCAACGGTAATGTTCTTACCTTCAATTACTTCGGTTGTTTCCATCAAATTCTACCTCCTTTATTTCTATAGAGTTAGTTGGACACATCTCAACACATATAAGGCAGCCGCAGCACATTTCAGATTCTATATGTGCCTTGAGGTCTCTTAAAGTTATGGCCTTCATGAGGCATGTGTCCACACATAGACCGCACCCAATACACGAGTTCCTGATAGTAGCCCTGAATTTCTTTTTCTGACAGGTTCTGATGATTGTCCTTGTAATCTCCGTGTTCTGTGTAAGGGAGTGTGTTAGAAGAAGAAAGTCCCTTGGACACATCTCTGTTATTATCTTTGCAACCTCTATTGACTTCCATGAAAGGTTTCTTCCATTGAGGTAGTGAGAAACAGTTGATCTGTTCATGTCTAGAGCTTCAGCTATCTCTTTCTGGGAATAGCCCTGTTTTGTCAAGTTTACCGCTGCTATGTATTTGAGTCCAGAAACTAGATGTTTCGGCATAGGGTCACCATGTGTGTTAATCACACCTTTGATCCCTATCCATATAATAATTTTCTAGAAAAATCAAATAGAAAGATATATAAGTGAGTGTGTGGTGGACACACATCCTTGCCTGGTTCTGTTAAAATGGTTTCAGACATCCTCAAAGAAGCCCTCTGGAATCATGAACCTTATTTACAGGGCTTTATATTAACAGGAGTGGCCTTCAGACCCGGCATTCCTGAAACAGGATCCCTGACAGGGGATGTAAGGCTGTTTGCAGGGCTTTCAGCAAAGTGGAATGTCATGAAGACCGTTCCCTTCATAACCCTTTCTGTGACCCTGACCCCCACGGTGATGGAACCCCTCACTGAGGTTACCCTGACCTCATCACCATCAAGGACACCGAGGGATTCGGCGTCCTCCGGGTTCATTAGGAGTTCCTCAGTCCCTAAGAACCTTTCAAGTCCCCTGACCCTGGCTGTCATGGAGCGGGTATGGTACTGGTAAAGGTTCCTTCCTGTTAAAAGGATCATTGGATACTCATCTGATGGTCCTTCAGGTAACTGGTAGCCCGGTACAATGAAGGATGCCCTTCCACCCGGTTTCGGGAACTCATCGGCATGGAGATAGGGGGTTCCCTCATCCTCCTGAGACCTGCAGGGCCACTGAATACCTCCAGACTCCAGCCGGTCATATGACAGACCCGCATAGGAGGGGACAAGCCCCCTTATCTCATCAAAGATTTCCTCAGATGTTTCATAACTGAACTCCCCGGATCCCATGGCCTCGGCGATCCTTGATATTATCCACCAGTCTGGTTTAGCATCCCCTGGAGGGTCAATGGCCTTTCTTATGAGCTGAACCCTTCGTTCAGTGTTTGTAAAGGTTCCATCCTTTTCAGCGAATGATGCTGCTGGTAATACAACATCCGCAAGTTCAGAGGTCTCTGTGAGGAATATGTCCTGTACTATAAGTAATTCAAGTTTTTCAAAGGCCTCCCTGACCTTCCCTATGTCGGGTTCGCTGAGGAGGGGGTTTTCACCCATTATGTACATGGCCTTTATCCTTCCACCTGCAGCATCCTCAAAGATCTCGGGTAAGATTTTACCATAATCCGGTATCTCCGAATCCCAGGCCCTGCTGAATTTCTCCAGGGCTTCAGGATCATCGAGGCCCTGATAGCCAGGTAAAAGATCTGGCAGGGCCCCCATGTCACAGGAGCCCTGCACATTATTCTGACCCCTGAGGGGGTTGATGCCTGCCGAGGGCATCCCAATGTTACCAGTGAGAAGGGCGAGGTTGCTGAGGGCAAGGACGTTCCCTGTTCCATTAACATGCTGCGTGACCCCCATTGAATAAATTATGGACGCCGGTGAGTTTGAAGCATATATCCTGGCCGCTCTCCTTATATCCTCAAGTGGAACACCCGTGATTTCCTGGACCTCATCAAGATCCAGTTTAAACAGTTCCTCCCTGAATTCATCAAATCCATCTGTTCTTGATCCAATGAAATCCGTGTCCTGGAGCTCCTCCTCAATTATGAACCTTGACATGGCCATTATCAGGTAAAGGTCAGTCCCTGGCCGGTTCCTCAGATGAATATCAGCAGCCTCAGAGAGCCTTGTTATTCTTGGATCTATCACCAGAAGCCTTGACCCTCCCCGGACGGCCTCAAGGACCCTGTATCCGGTTATGGGGTGGGTCTCTGTTGCATTGGTCCCGACAGCAAGGATGCACGCAGCATCCCTCAGCTCATCAATGGAGTTTGTCATGGCCCCGCTTCCAAGGCTCATTTTAAGTCCTGCAACGGATGGTGCGTGGCATAGCCTTGCACAGTGGTCAATGTTCCCTGACCCCATAACGGCCCTTGTAAACTTCTGCAGAAGATAATTCTCCTCATTTGTGCACTTTGCAGATGCTACTGCAGCAAATTCGCTTCCACCATACTCCGATAGTCTTTCCGCAATGAATTTTATTGCCTCATCCCATTCAACCTCAACGAACCTTCCATCAACCTTCATGAGGGGTTTTTTAAGCCTTTCAGGACTGTTAACAAATTTTAATCCGAAACGCCCCTTCACACAGAGGTTGCCCCTGTTAACAGGACTCTCACGGACCCCCCTTGCAGACACAACCCTGCCGCCCCTCACACCCAGGTGTATCTCGCATCCAGCACCGCAGTAGGGGCAGACGGTCTTAACCTCACTGGATGGTTTCTCTGTCCTTGGGGAAAGGGCTCCCACCGGGCATGCCTCAACGCATTCACCGCAGGATACGCATGGGGAATCCATGATATCCCTGTCAAGGAATGCTGCTATTTTTGTGTCATGGCCCCTGTAGGCGAAGTCAATGGCCTCTGCACCCACATATTCACACACCCTGACGCATATTCCGCACAGCACGCATTTATCATGATCCCTTATGAAAAGGGGTTTGAGTCATCTGGTGGAACATCCTTCAGGTCCATCCTCAGCCTTTCAAGGTCATCCTCAGAGACGTCCAGATAGGATGCGACCTCCTGGAGTTTGCAGTCCCCTGATTTACGGCATGTGAGACAGTCCCTGCTGTGGTTTGTTATTATAAGCGACACTGTATTCCTGCGGATCCTGTTTATCCTCCCGGACTCGGATACTATATTCATCCCTTCCTCAGCAGGGTTTTCGCATGCTGTTACAAGCCTCCCCTCACTTTCAACCAGGCAGAGCTTGCAGCCACCGAAGGGTTCGGTAACATCACTGAAACATAAGTGAGGTATGTAGATGCCGTTTGCAAGGGCTGCCTCAAGGATTGTCATCCCGGGTGATGCTTCAACCCATTCTCCGTCAATTTTAAATTTTATGGTTCCCGTCATGGTATCCTGAGCTGATTTTTTTTATTGATGAAAGTTTATCTTCATTGGAAATAAACCTTATGAACATGGGATTATGATCAAAAGTGGAGGTTCCATTAATGAAGATTGTGGGAGTTACAGGTACAAAGGACAGCGGCAAGACTGTCCTTGTGGAGAAACTGGTTGAGGGACTTGCCGGTGAGGGCTACAGGACCGCCACCCTCAAGCACAGCCATGTAGGATTCGATTTCCCGGGCAGAGACACCGACAGGCACCGTAAAGCAGGTGCAGAGATCGTTGTGGGTGCCGGGAGGGAAACATTCTTTCTGCTGGAGAGGGAACTGGACCTTGAGGAGATAGTGGCCGTCATCGATGTCCTTGATGGTGTGGATTTCCTTATCGTGGAGGGCTTCAAGTCAATGGAGTATGCCAACTTCTCCACATCAACACCCAATGAGTTCACCCTGAAGGTGGTTGATCCCTTCAAGCTTGAGGATGTGGATGAACTCATTGACCTCATCAAAAGGAGAAGTTACGGTCTGCTGCAGGGCCTTGACTGTGGAAAGTGCGGTTTTAAGTCCTGCAGTGAATTTGCAGCCTCCAAGGTCAGGGGCTATGCTGATGAAGTGGACTGCAGGAGTCAGCCTGAAAAGGCCCTCCTCAGAATAAACGGACGGCCGGTGCCCATGAACCCCTTCGTCCAGGAGTTCATATCAAAGACAGTCCTCGGTATGGTTGACGCCCTGGATACAGAAAACCTTAAAATTGAGAAGGTTGATCTCATCATAAAGGTTCAGAGGAACAGATGATCTGAATGCATATCCAGGATAATTACAGGAGGCCCCTCCTATCCCTGAGGATATCCCTCACCAGTCGCTGTAATGTGAACTGTTTCTACTGTCACAGGGATGGGATTGTTCCATCTTCAGGGGAGATATCGGCAGATGATGTGAAAAACATATGCAGTGTTGCAGCGGATCTCGGTGTGAAGAAGATACGCCTCTCAGGTGGTGAGCCCCTGATCCGCAGCGACATAGTTGAGATAGTTGAGGGGATAAATGATGTGGGGTTCAGGGACATATCCATAACCACCAATGGAACCCTCCTTGAAGAATACAGCGGCCCCCTGAAGGATGCCGGACTTGACAGGGTCAACGTCAGTTTTGACACCCTCAACCCCGAAACGTACAGGTTCATAACAAAAAGGGATTATCTTGAAAGGGTTAAATCCGGTATAAAAAGCGCTGTGGATGCGGGTCTCTACCCTGTCAAGATAAACATGGTGGTTCTCAGGGGTGTGAATCATCATGAAATATGGGACATGTTCGATTTCTGCCGGGAAAATGGGGCTGTTCTTCAGCTTATAGAACTCCTGAAGACCGATAACTGTCCCGATGGCATGGACAGGTATCACTGTGACATGAACCGCATTGAAGAGAAGCTCTCAAGGATGGCTGATGAGATCAGGACCAGGAAGTTCATGCAGGACCGTAAAAAATACTATATAGGTGATGGTGAAGTCGAGGTTGTGAGGCCCATGGACAACACAAGGTTCTGTGCGAACTGCACTAGGCTCAGGGTTACCCCTGACGGCAAACTCAAACCCTGCCTCCTCAGAAACGATAACCTTGTTGACACCGGTGAGGCCCTCAGGAATAATGATACTGAAATGCTGCGCCGGCTCTTCCTTGAAGCCATAGGCAGAAGATCACCCTACTACCATCAGGACGGCTAGTTGATGGTGCTGGGTACAGCCCATCACCCATATGCGCCGGGAATCCTTAAAACAGCCTTCATTTTACAGATATCAAGACAAGAACCGCACTTAAGGCACCTTTCCTGGTTTATGACGTGTGCTTCATCCTTTGATCCTTTAATTGCATCTCCCGGGCAGACCTTAAGGCATGCCATGCACCCGTCGCATGCCTCAGGGTCAATCAGGTAGTGCATGAGTTTACTGCAGGCTGCTGCAGTGCACTTACCCTCCCGGAGGTGGTCCAGATACTCATTCTCAAAGTACCTCATTGTTGTTATAACGGGGTTTGGTGATGTCTGTCCGAGGCCGCAGAGTGAAGCTGCCTTCACGGTCTCTGCTATGTCCATGAGAATCCCTGTGTCCTCCTCTCTGCCCCTTCCCTCAACGATATCCTTCAGTATCATGAGCATCTGCCGTGTACCTATCCTGCAGGGGACGCATTTACCGCATGATTCCTTCTGTGTGAATTCAAGGAAGTACCTTGCAAGTTCAACCATGCATGTCCTCTCAGAGAGGACTGCACGGACGGGTTTTGTCCGCGTGGAGCATCAGAGTTCAACCATGCATGTCCTCTCAGAGAGGACCGCCAGTCCGCCTGAACCCATTATGGCCCCTGCAGAGGTCAGGGAGTCATAGTCAATCCTGGTGTCTGCAAGTTCTGCAGGAAGACATCCCCCTGATGGCCCGCCAATCTGCACAGCCTTGAGCTCACCGCCCCTCACACCTCCACCGATGTCAAATATCACCTCCCTGAGGCTTGTCCCCAGGGGCACCTCTATGAGGCCCGTCCTTCTGACATCACCCACAAGTGAAAATGTCTTGGTTCCCCTGCTCTCCTCTGTCCCTGTGGAACTGAAGTATTCAGGGCCCTGCTGCATTATCAGTGAAACGGCTGCAAGGGTCTCCACGTTGTTTATAACCGTGGGTTTGCCCCATAGACCCCTTGTGGTCGGGAATGGTGGCCTTGTACGTGGCATCCCCCTCCTTCCCTCAATGGATGCTATGAGTGCTGTTTCCTCACCGCAGACGAATGCGCCGGCTCCCTCCTTGATCCTTATATCGAGGCCGAATCCTGACCCGAGGATGTCCTCACCCAGGAGGCCTAGGCTCCTGAGTTCATCTATAGCTCCCCTGAGCCTTTCAAGCGCCAGGGGGTACTCTGCCCTGCAGTAGATGTATGCTTCGGAGGCTCCTAGGTGTATGATGCAATGATTATACCCTCAAGGAGTGCGTGGGGGTCGCCCTCTATAACGGACCTGTTCATGAAGGCCCCTGGATCTCCTTCATCGGCGTTGCATATGAGGTACCTTACCTCGGATTCCTCCTGGCGACAGAGGTTCCACTTGAGCCATGTGGGAAACCCTGCGCCTCCACGCCCCCTGAGCCCTGCCCTGCGTATATCCTCAATTATCTCCTCTGGTTCCATGTTCAGGGCCCTTATAAGACCCCTGTAGCCTCCTGTTGCCAGGTAGTGCTTTATATTCTCAGGGTCTATGAGGCCGCACCTTCTCAGTATCCTCCTTGACTGTCCCTCCATAAATTCAAGGTCATACTCGGGGCTGAATATACCGTCCCTGAAGCCTATATCCACGGTTCCAAGGGCGTCCCCGGTTTCCTGGCCCTCCACTACGTGTTCATCAACTATTCTCCTTGCAAGTTTCCCTGTGACCGGGCCATACACAAAGCCCCTGGTATCCCCGTTGAAGACCGTGACCATTGGTTCGGCGTAGCAGAGGCCCATGCATCCCGTGTGTATGATCCTGGCGTTCCCTGAGGCGTCCCTGATCCTCTTCTTCATTATATCTTCAATTTTAGATGCTCCTGCAGATCTTCCACAGGTGGCTGAGCCCAGGAGGATTACAGGATCCCCCATGAATAGTTCCATGTATTCACTTATAGAATCCTCTAAAAACTTTTCAAACATCTAAGACACTCTTATGATTTTTTAGGGAAGATTTTACTGACCCTGGATGGTTTTATACGGGACACCACGTCCTGGTTAACCATCGCACACGGGGCAAGGGAACAGCACCCTATACATCCCACCGACTCCAGGGAGTACTCCATGTCATCTGTGACATCACCCTCCTGAATGCCAAGGTGCCTCTCAATTGCATCCATGACCTGATCGGCACCCTTCACATGACATGCTGTACCCGTGCATACCATTATATGCTTCTTACCCCTTGGTTTAAATCTGAACTGGGCATAGAAGGTTGCGACTCCATATACATGGGTCCTGCTTAGTCCCGTGAACCTCGCGATTGCCTCCATTGCCTCCTCAGGTAGGTAGCCGTAAAGGTCCTGAACCTCCTGAAGAAGAGGTATGAGGTCTGATTCAGACCCGCTGTACCTTGAAAGTATTTCATCAAGTCTAGCCATTCAAAACCTCCAGAATGATAAGATAAGAGTCCCCTCTGTATTTTTCTGTTTATGTGAATAGAACTGAACATCTACTTAATTGTTGAAGTACAAGGTAGATATATGTTTTTAGAGTTTGATGTGGATGAAGTGGGGTGTTGACATGGCAATGTACAGAGAAGTTGATGCAATACGCGTGGATACCGAAAAGAGGAAGGTTGCTGAAAGGGTAGTTAATGATATGGAGGTTCACCTTAAAATAAATGAAACAGTTTCACAGCGTTTCACCACGAGCCCCGATGCCCTGAGGGAATTTGCAACCGGTTACCTACTGGGGGAGGGTCTTGTTGAATCTGTTGATGATATAATCTCGGTGGAAATCCGTGAAAACATGGTTGATGTCAGGATAGACCTTGAAGACTTTGATATACGTAGCGAACTTGTAATGGGTTCTGACTGTTTCGGAGGCTGGAGGCACCGTGTTGAAATGGTTGAGCCTGTGGAATCAGATTTCCAGGTCCATAAGGATGACATATTCAGTGCCTTCCAGAGGATGGTTAAGTCTGCTGTGGTCTGGAGGACCACCGGAGGTACTCATGTGGCCGCCCTTGTAACTGAAGATGATTTCATGATATTTGAGGATGTGAGCAGACATGTTGCCGTTGACAAGGCTATAGGGTCCGGTGCAATCAATGGGGTGGACTTCTCAGAGAGTTTCATTGTTTACAGCGGGAGGATGCCCGCTGACATGCTCATAAAGGTTGCGCGTGTCGGTGTCCCAATCATAGCATCAAACGCAGCCCCCACATCCTCTGGTTACGAAGCCGCCGCCGAGACCGGCCTCACAATGCTTGGATTTGTCCGCGGGAAAAGATTCAACATCTACAGCCATCCAGAAAGGATCATAATATAGTAGGGGTCCCTGGTAGATAAAGTCCCTGTCACTCCCTTAACCTTTCTTTCTCTTTAACAAGCCCTCAAGATGATAAAGTCCCTGATGAGTGCCGCCAGGAAATATAATGATGAATCAGATGTCCTCATGCAAAGAAAAAAACCTCTATAAACCTTCGGAAAACAAAATTAGAGGACGATATATGCAAATGGATAGTTCATCATTCAAAGACGCTGTGTCTCCTGTTAAGGTCCTCCTCCCTTTTATCAAGACGATCCATGAGTTCCGCTATGAGTCCATCAAGAAACACCAGTGCCGATATCTCAAAGAGCGTCCCCAGAGGTGTTCTTGAGTGATGGTTACCCCTTATCTGCCTTGTCATGTAGTCCTTCTCACCATCAATCTTGGTCCTTCCCCTTATGGTTACCGTGAGGTTCGAAACCTTCCCGAGATCAGAGTCAGGGTATGATGTTATCGCCACCACCCTGGCACCCCTCTCTCGGGCTATACCCGCTGCATTGACGATGTAACTGGTCCTGCCCGACCCTGATATTGCGATCAGTACATCACCCTCATTTATTGCAGGGGTTATGGTTTCCCCTACAACAAAGACGTTTATCTCAAGGTGCATGAGCCTCATGGCAAAGGCCTTTGCAACCAGTCCGGACCGCCCGAAGCCCAGTACAAAGACGTTGCTGGCTGATGTCAGGGTTTCAATCAGCCTGTTAACAGTTTCCTCATCAATACTGTTCTCCATATCCCTAAGATTATTTATTATATCATTGATGGCCTCTTTTATTATCATCCGAAACACCTGAACTCACTTTAACATTAATTTGATTATTACCATCCAGACACCTGAACTCAGTTTAATATTGAAGATAAAATTAATTAATAGATGATTTGACCTCACATCTGATAAAGGTGTTCCCCATGGATATAAGGCCCCTCCCTGGTATGGAAGTAGACGGTCATGAATTTGATCACAGATTATTTGAAACCCTTAAGGCGATATCCGAGACCTTCTCCCAGAGGAGGGCGTCGAGGATGCTTGGTGTAACCCCCCAGGTCCTTAACAGGAGGGTGCTGCGAGCCGAGTCCCTCCTTAACATGAAACTCGTAAGGAGGAGCGGCGCTGGTTCGGAGCTTACACCTGAAGGCTCTGAACTGCTCAGGTTATATGAGCGTCAGATGAACCTCCTGGAACCATCAGACAGGATAATGGTCGCTGCAGGGTACACGTCATCCGTTCTTGCAGAGCTGGTCCTTGAAGCATCAGGGACAGAAGGATCACTTTTCTCATCCTCTGCCACCGACTCCTTCCATCTTGCAGGAAAGAGCCGCCTAGACATGATCTTCCTTGACGACCCCATCCATGCATACCGCAGGGATCTTGATTTCGTGCCTGTGGCCTACGACCACCTTGTACTTGTCGGGATGGATGCCGGGGACGTCACCGAACTTGATGGAGCATCCTTTGTTGAGGTTGCTGACTCACCCCAGAGGCTTGCCTGGGAGGTTCTCTCTGACACCGGGATCGACTTCAGAATCGTTAAGACCGTGAGGTCCCCGCTGCAGGCATACAGGCTTGTTGAGAGAACCCCCGGGCTTCTAACATTCCTCAGCGGAAGCCAGTTTGAGGGGTCCGGCGTACTCAGTGATGAAACAAGGCACGTTATAAGTCTTGTAAGGTGCGATGATAGGGCTGATTCCCTTGTTGATTTCATACTTGGTGATGGTCAGGAAACCGTTGCTGAAGCCGGTTTTGAGCCGCTCCAGTGAGCATGTGTTTAACGAACAATCAACGATATAAGATCCTCCTCCAGAATATAATTCCATGGCCCCGTCGTCATGATTAATAACCGACGAGCCTTAACACCATATGGTGGTCTGGAAATCCCTGATTCTCGGTTCCATGATTTCCAGTTATATTAATTCGCAATTTGCAGTTCCCGGGTGATTTCATTGAATGAGATAGACCTTCTTGCCGTTGGACATACCGCCTTTGACTATATAATACAGCTGGATGAATTTCCAGAACCAAATTCATCGACAGCCATAAAACGTATGAAGAACTTTCATGGGGGTGCCGCTGCAAACGTGGCGGTTGTCGGGTCAAAGCTTGGCCTCAGAACATCACTGGTATCTGCAGTTGGCGGTGACTTCCCGGAGTCAGAATACAGGAGATTCCTTGATTCCATGGATGTGGAAACCGGTTCAATGATCACCGTGCCCGGGGAGAGGACCCCGACAGCATTTGTCATGACAGACTCCCATCACAATCAGATCAGCTACTTCTACTGGGGCGCTGCAAGGTACTTCAGGGAATCCAAGGTTCCTGAAGGTGCCATTAGAGCTGCACGTGCAGTTCACCTTGCAACAGGCGACCCATCATTTAACTGCAGGTGCGGTGCCCTTGCAAGGAGCCTTGGAAAGGTGATCTCCTTTGACCCGGGCCAGGACCTGCACATGTACTCCAGGGACCAGCTGGAGGATGCTGTGAGGACCTGTAACATACTCTTCGGGAACCACCATGAGATCGACAGGATCACAGGTAAACTTTCCATGAAAGTTGACGAACTCAGGGAAATCGGACCCGAAATCATTGTGAAGACCTACGGTAAAAGGGGAAGTAGGATCTATGCAGATGAAACCATAAAGGTTGATGCCATCCCCAGGGACGCCGTTGATCCCACAGGGGCCGGTGACTCCTATCGTGCAGGGTTCATGAGGGCCTACCTCTCAGGGGCTGACCTTGAAACCTGTGGAAGGTTTGCATCTGCAGTTGCATCCTTCATAGTTGAGGCTGAGGGCACCCAGACAAACATACCCGACTATGATGCTGTCCTCAGGCGCTTCACTGAACACTGGGGCTACGACCCCATGCTGGAGTAGGATGCTGGGGCAGGGAATTATTAACCCGGACGGGAACCCTCAGGCTCGTCTATGCTCCCGTCGAGGTCTATGTGGCAGGGAATTATTAACCCGGACGGGAACACATAGTTTTTATAAATGTAGCCATTAATATATGATCCTATGATCCACAAGATACCGAGGGCCAGGGGCCTACTGTAAACTGATTCCCATGATACCCGGGACCATGAAAGGGCCGGATGTGGACCCCACAGCACCCGGGATATGGGCTGATCCAGAGAACGGTGATGATATGACTCAGATGGATGAAGCTAAAAAAGGTGTTATAACAGATGAAATGAAAGCGGTGGCAGAGGCAGAGAATGTCACCCCCGAATTTGTCAGGAGAGGGGTTGCCAGTGGTAAAATAGCCATCCCAAGCAACCTGAACAGGGAAGACGTTAAACCCGTGGGTATAGGTGAAGGTTTAAGGACCAAGGTTAACGCAACCATCGGGACCTCAACAGACATCGTGGACTTTGAAATGGAAGAAAAGAAGGCCATGGTTGCAGTTGAAAACCAGGCCGACACCCTCATGGAACTCTCAGTTGGCGGAGACCTTGATGAAATAAGGAGGCGTATACTGGACCTTTCACCAATACCTGTTGGAAGCGTACCGGTCTATCAGGCAGCCGTTGAAACTATACGGAAGGAGGGCGCCTCCATCTACATGGACGAGGATGTCATGTTCAAGGCAATTGAGAAGCAGGCAAAGGACGGTATAGACTTCATGGCAATCCACTGCAGTGTTAACAGGGAAACCCTCAGGAGGCTCAAGAGACAGGGACGTGAAGGTGGACTTGTCAGCAGGGGCGGTGCCTTTGTATCAGCCTGGATGGTTGAAAACGGACTTGAAAACCCCCTATACGAGAACTTTGATTACATCCTGGAGATTGCCAAGGAACACGACTTTGTAATGTCAATGGCCAATGCAATGCGTGCAGGTGCCATTGCAGACTCAACCGACAGGGCGCAGGTCCAGGAGCTCATAGTCCTTGGGGAACTAATAGACCGTGCAAGAGAGGCTGGAGTCCAGACAATAGTTGAGGGACCCGGACACATACCCCTGAATGAGATAAAGGCCAACGTGATACTCCAGAAGAAGCTCTGCCGCGGAGCACCATTCTACATGCTCGGACCGATAGTCACGGACATAGGCGCCGGTTATGACCATATAGTCTCATCAATAGGGGCAGCGGCATCTGCAGCCGCAGGAGCCGACTTCATATGCTATGTTACACCTGCAGAACACCTTGCACTCCCATACCCTGATGATGTGAAGGAGGGTGTCATCGCAACAAGGATAGGTGCATATGTGGGCGACATGGTCAAGGGGATCCACAGCGGTGAAAGGGACCTTGAAATGGCCAACGCCCGTAAAAAACTGGACTGGTCCGCCCAGTTCGACGCTGCCATGTGCCCCGCCGATGCCATGCGTATAAGGGATGAGAGGCCACCTGAGGATCCTGACACCTGCACCATGTGCGGTAACTACTGTGCAGTCAAAATCGTGAATGAATGGCTTGACAGTGCAGATGACAGGATATTCGACTGAAAAAACTCTCATTTTCCACAAACATAATATATTTTAATATTTAAATTTTATATCAGATTACGCTGATTCTATTCATTTTTACAGGTGATCTGCTTGAAACACTGGATTGAAAGGATAGCTGATGAACTCAAGGAAAGGGATGTTGATGAGCACGTTGTCGCAAGCGGCACATCCATCTCAGGATCAATACATATAGGGAACTCATGCGACGTTTTCATTGCAAGTTCAATCGCCAAGACACTTCAACATGACGGATTCCGATCAAGGACTGTCTGGGTGGCTGATGACCATGACCCCCTCCGTAAGGTGCCATATCCCCTCCCTGAAGACTATGAGAAGTACCTGGGGATGCCCTACTCCATGATACCATGCCCTGATGACTGCTGTGAGGGCTTTGTGGAACACTTCCAGAGGCCCTTCCTGGAGGCCCTTGAAAGGTTCAATATAAGTGTTGAGCACTACTCAGGGGCCAGGATGTACATGGACGGCCTCTACAACGACTACATAAGAACCTCCCTTGAAAGGGCTCATGAGATAAGGGAGATATTCAACAGGTACCGTGAAAGGCCCCTGAAGGAGGACTGGCTACCTTACAATCCCATCTGCGAGAAATGCGGAAGGGTCAACACCACCGAGGCATATGATTTCAGTGGCGACACCGTCCACTACCGCTGCAGCTGCGGATTCCAGGGTGAGATGGATATAAAGTCAGGGCGGGGTAAGCTAACCTGGAGGGTTGAGTGGGCTGCAAGGTGGAAGATCCTTGGTGTTACCTGCGAGCCCTTCGGAAAGGATCATGCAGCAAGTGGAGGATCCTATGACGTGAGCAGCGTGATATCAGAGGAGATATTCGGTTACCCCGCCCCCTACCCTGTGCCCTACGAGTGGATAACCCTCAGGGGGGAGGCCATGTCCAAGTCCCGCGGCGTATTCTTCACACCAAGCCAGTGGCTTGAAATAGCCCCCCCTGAAAGCCTCAACTATTTCATATTCAGGAGCAAGCCCATGAAACACAAGGACTTCAACCCTGAAATGCCCTTCCTTGACCTCATGGACCAGTTCGACCGTGCTGAGAGAATCTACTATGGCCTGGAGGAAGCCGCGTCAGAGAAGGAGGAGAAAAAACTGAAGATTATCTACAGGGTGTCCATGATAGAGGAATCTGATCTGCCCCTGAGGCCATCCTACAAGTTCATGACGGTTGCCTGCCAGATTGCAGACAGTGACCTTGAAAGGCTCTATGATATACTCAGGAGGAACTCCCAGCTCCCTGGAGAGTTCATGGATATGGAACCCGGGGACCTCAGTGAAGGCCAGGTCAGGCAGCTGAAGGAGAGGATCGAGAACGTGAAAAACTGGCTGGAACTCTACGCCCCTGAATTCCTGAAATTCGAGGTTCAGAAGGAGCTGCCTGATGTTCAGCTTTCAGACGCCCAGAGAAGCTTCCTATCTGAACTCGCAGATATCCTTGAGGACTGGGAGATGGGCCCCGAGGAGCTCCATGACAGAATGTACGACCTTCTCAGGGAACACGGCCTGAAGCCCCAGAAGGCATTCCAGGCCATCTACAGGGTGCTTATAGGTAAAAAGATGGGGCCAAGGGCGGCATCCTTCCTCCTCTCCCTGCAGAGAGACTTTGTGGTGAGAAGACTGAGGTTAGAGGCATAGGAAGACTGCGAGAACGGGTTTTGTCCGTGTGGAGCATCAGATGAGAAGACTGAGGTTAGAGGCATAGGAAGTGGACGCCTATGAAGGTCAGGATTGTTGAAAGGGATGTTATGGATCCCCTTGCAGATACAGCCATGGAAGAAACCCCCGTGAACCCCATCAGGGATGTTGGGAAGGTTTCCCTCCTGGACAATACCAAACCTGGAGCCGATATTATACTAAGAACCGTCGAGGAAAGCCTTTCAGGGTTCAGTACAGTCTGGGCTGAGAAACCGGCAGGTGCGCCTGCAGAGGAGGATCAGATCGGGGTGGCTGCCGGGGCCGATCTCTGCATCCTTGCCCTTGGGGACTGCGGTTCATGCACAACCTGGGTGATACTTGATGCCATACGCCTGGAGGGGATGGGTGTCCCCACAATCTCCATCTGCTCTGACAGGTTCCGGGAATACGCCAAGAGACTCGCTGCAGCACACGGAATGCCCGGGCTGAGGATTGTTGAGATAGGCCACCCGATAGCTGGCATTGAACCTGAAGCTGTCCGAAAAAAGGCTGATGGAATCATTGGAGACATAATGGAGTATCTGGGGTGAATCCTGTGAAGATTGATAAATCATGCGGATGCCTTATAGACGACCTCCTTGATGACAATCGGCTTTGCGGTTCATCACCGGAGGACATGAAGGTCATGGTTGACCCTGATCCGGAGAGGATAAGCCTTGACTTCTACCAGAAGAAATTCACAGATGGACTCCCCGTGATACCCCCAACACAGGCCAGGGTGAAGAAGTTCTACCATTACAGCAGCAGGGAACCTGATGATGTGATAGCCGTGCTGCCGCCAAGGATGGGTAAGGCCACCGTTGAGAAGGTTGCCGTGAACGCGGTCATGGCCGGATGCCTGCCCGGGATGATGCCCCTCCTTGAGGCATGCATTGAGGGGATGTCAAGGGAAGAGTTCAACCTTGCAGGGATAAACGCCACAACCCACCCGGTTGCCGTTGGAGTTATTGTTAATGGACCCGCAAGGGATGAACTTGGTTTCAACTCTGCCGATGGCTGCCTGGGTCCAGGGAACCTTGCCAATGCAACCCTGGGTCGTGCCATCAGGCTCTGCCTCATTAACATTGCGGGTGCCATCCCAGGAGTGGGTGACCATGCAACCATGGGCTCCCCTGCAAAATACGCCTTCTGTCTAGCTGAAAACGAGTCCATGAGTCCATGGGAACCCCTTCATGTTGAAAGGGGTTTTGATGCCTGTGAGAGTACCGTGACGGTCCTTGGTATGGAGGCCCCACACAACGTGAATGATCACCGGAGCAGGACCCCCGAGGACCTCCTTGATACCGTGGTGCACACAGCCTCAACCGCCGGGTGCAACAACAGCCACGTCCCTGGTGAACTCCTGGTCATCATGAGCCCTGAACACGCAGAGACCGTCGCATCACATGGATGGAGCCGGGAGGACGTCAGGAACTATATACATGAAAGGGCGCTGGTACCGGCACCCCTGGGGGACCGTGGCGGCAGGAAACTTGATTACAGCCTCGTGGTGGATGATATGGTCCCAGTAACAGGAAGCCCGGATGATGTTGTCCTTGTGGTTGCAGGTGGAGCTGGAAGGCATACAATGATAGCCCATGGATTCGGGGGTTCATCAGAGTCCCAGACAGTCCCTGTGGAACTCAAAAAAATGGATTAATCCTCCACCTAACCGAATTTAATTTTATGGACCTGATTTCAGATACGGCTGATTTTAAAATTAAAGAAAGTTCAAGTCTTCTCTCTTAAGATTGAAGCAATGGGAGCAAATATTAATCCTTCTATTAAAATAAAAAGGAGTTCAGGCGGATGTGAGGTGAAATTACAGGTTTATCCTTCTCCGGTCCAGCAGCTCCTGCTGTTTACCCCTGTTCCATCCCCCGCTTGAGGACTTGGCCCTTCCAACCTGCTGAACGTATCCTGTTATACGGTCGTACCATTCAACATCATCCCTCTCACCGCATGCAGCGCAGGAATCCTGAAGACCCCTCATAAGGGTTTTGCACCGGAGGCAGAAGCTCAGGGCGTTGCTGTAGGCCCAGAATCCAATGTCACTGTTCCTGCATATCTTCCTTGTGAGGCCTTCAAGGGCTTCAGGGTCTGGTCTGGCCTCGCCGAGCCAGGCGTTGAATATGTGGCCTCCGGGTGTGAGTGGATGGTACTTCTCCTCAATCCTTATCTTCTCAATTATATCAACCTCTGCATCCACAGGGGTGTGGCTTGAGTTGGTGTAATAGTAGGCTCCCCGGGTTCCCTGCAGCACCGCCTCCTCAGGGTAATGTTCATGGTCAAGCATTGCAAATCGGTGGGCTGTGGATTCGGCCGGTGTCTGGAGCACGCTCCACCTCCACCCGGTCTCGGCTTTAAGTTCCGCTGCACGTTCGTTTATGTGCTCTATCACCCTGAGGCCCAGCCTGTTTGAATTCGGGTCCTGTATACCGCTTCCGGTATGGTACTGGAGCATCTCGTTAAGGCCTGTGAAGCCGAAGCTCATTGTTGCATTCTCAACCCTGTAGTAGCGTTCACCGTCGATTTCCTGGGAGAGGAATGGCAGGAGGTGGTAGTCGTTGAGGCAGCGAAGACCCTGCTCTCTCCTTATCCTCAGAACTTCCACAGCCATGTCAATGTACTCATCGAGGTACTCGAAGAGTTCATCATCATCCCCTGACTGGTAGGCTATCCTGGGGAGGTTCAGGGTTACATATGCAAGGTTACCTGTCCTCAGACAGTCTCGGTCCCAGTCCCCGGTCCAGTTATCAGCGAGGCTCGTCCTGCACCCCATGTAGTTGGCCATGTCTCCGCGGTAATCGGCAAGCATGTTTATGAAGTAGGCTGTCCCGTACTTGGAGGCGAGTTCATGGACCAGGCGGAGTTCCTCATCGAACTCCCCGCTGAGGGTCTCCCTCCTTATTGAGTAGATGGTGTTCGGGAAGAGGTGGGGTTTTCCATCGGCGTCGCCCTCAAGGAGGACCTCGGTGAATGCCCTTGTAAGGAGTCTTGCCTCATCAGCAAAGTCCCCGTAGACCCCTGCACGTTCACCCCTGGGGCCGTAGGCCGGTTCATCCTCAAGGAACTCCGGGACCCCGAATTCAAGGTTTATGCTGGTGAAGGGGACCTGGCTGCCCCTTGCAGCGTAGGCCATGTTGAGGTTAAATATGAACATCTGGACTGCCTGTTTGATCTTCTCATAGGGGAGTCCCGCTGCAAATGGGGCGACGAAAACGTTCCATAGGCTCATTGCCTGACCACCTGACATGTTCTGCTGGGATGCCAGCATTATCTCCCCTGCATGGTTCATGAGCGTCTCAAGGTGCTTTGGGGGTCCAGCTACTGATGTGTGGTCACCGGTTCCGTCAACTCTCAGGCCGTGCCTTATGAAAAGGCGGAGGTCATGCTGGAGGCAGTTAAGGGGCCTTGCAGCGAAGAATTCAAGGTCGTGTATGTGTATGTCGCCTGACATGTGGGCGTCTGCAAGTCCTGATGGGAGTATGTGGAGAAGAGTGTACTGTTTCAGGGCCTCATCAGCCACGTATTTGTGTACCGTTTCCGGGTTGTGGATCATGTTGGCGTTGTCCCTTGAACCGTTCTCGATGAGGTTCGCGATGTTGTATACAGGGATACCGAGACGCGTGTACCTTTTCCTGAGGGTTTCAAGGCCATGCTCTATGAGTTTGGTGTTCACAACCTCCCTTATCATTGGGGCTGTGAGGTACTCGACGTTCAGTTTCTTGAGTTCCTTCCACACCTCTGATGCTATCTCCTCTGCAACCTCCGGGGAGGCTCCCGCCTCCCTTATAAGGTTCTCCTCAATCTTTTTCTGGTCAAAGGTCTCTATTTTATCCCTTGAAGTCCTGACCCTCAGTCTGTTGGCTGCAAGGTACCTGTCTGCAAGGTCCTCATCCACCTTCCTGAGGGAGTCGTATACAAGGATCTTTATCTCCTTGGTTGTTATCCCGTTGTAAACGGACCTTGCAACCTCTGAGGCCACGTTTTCAGATGTCCAGAGGCTGGCTCCAAGGTTAAGGAGGGATTTTACCAGTTTCTCATGGCTGAACTTTTCCCTTATGCCGTTGTTCTTAAGTACACATGTCTCTGCCTTTGTAGGTATGGCAGCTAAAAGTCGTGAATCATCAATCACCCAATCACCACAAACTCCTTCTCAAAAAACTTGATATGTTATATGTTCCTCACCATATAAAAAATAAACTATGAACACTTTGGAAGACCCTTTGAGGATATAACCAGTTAATAACCCCTTTATAAATCATTCGGTAAATATTATTATATATTTTTATTAATAAAGGATTTATACTATGAAACTGTTCGTATAAAAGAATTAAGTAGAATTATATTCCACCAATCAGGGCACTATTCTAGCCTTATCTGGACGGCGCCTATCCTTGGTGCGAGGACATTGTAGAAGAGGGCTGTAACCGCATACACTATGAAGGAGTAGATGAAGAGCGCCACCGTCAGAACAACCAGTGCAATTAGCCCTGCAGTGAAGTCCCCTCCAATTGCTGAGAAGATGAGTATCACTATTCCCACTATTAAACCTATGAATGCTGCTATTGACCCTGTTATGAGTCCCAGGGGTATGGCCTCGATCCTGTCTATGCTCACAAGGCCGTCACTGATCTCCGTGAGCTTCACCTTTATGGTTGTGATCTTTGACGCGAGGAAGTTGTATAGCAGGATAACCACAGCGATCACTATGAAGGATGCTATGAACGTCATTATTGGTGCTAATATTATGTTCAGGATGGTTCCAAGTGCCGTTGCAGAGCCAAGGGCTGCCATGCTTGACATGGCTGATGGGTCAAGGGTATTTGCTATGTTAACGATTGCGTTGAGGAATACCCACTGCAGGGGGGCTACCAGAAGCTGGTATATGAATGAGAGGAGCGCTGCCACCGCAGAGAGTATCAGTGATGTGCTCACAACGTCAAACGATTCAACCTGCTCCATGTCGATGAGGCTGAGCTTGATGCCTCCAAGGCGTGGTGTAAGTCCATTGTAGATGAAAGCCCTCAGAAAGGACTCCACTATGCTCACCAGGAACACCCCGACGGGTAACACGACAAGCCCGGCAACTGATATCCCTGTAATTATCCCCTTAAGAGCCCCCAGTTCGGCTGGAAGTACCGATGATATGCCTCCTGCGAATATGAGGAACAGGATGGCGGCTATGAATCCCCATATCGCCCCTATGGAGGAGTTCATTATGGTGTAAGGAACAACCCTTACAGATTTTATCTCCTTTAACTGCATTTTTTATCACCATATTTATGTATGGAATAAAAATGCATATAACTTTTATGAAAAATTTTACTGTAAAAAATTTTACTGTAATTTATTAATGATCCATCAGGTTCCTCCATAACCCTCCTGTAACCATTTCTCTGATTCCTCAAGAACCCTGCCAACGATCCTTAAAGCTGAGCCAATGTAGGTGGCTGGATTCATGATCTCATCAAGCTCGCCGGCTTCAAGGTACTCCATTATTTCAGGCCTCTCAAGGACGGCTTCCTTCAGGGTTTTACCTGTCCTGTTGGCCTCAATGGCACATTCACGTACCCTTGCATAGGCTGTCTGGCGCCCCATACCCCTCCTTGTGAGTTCAGCCATCAATCTCTCAGCCATTATAAGGCCCCCTGTAAGGTTAAGGTTCCTCTCAATGTTTTCAGGATAGAACACAAGGTTCTCAAGGACATCAAGGGTCAGTTTAAGAATATAATCCGTCAGTATGCATGCCTCAGGTAGTATGATCCTCTCCGATGATGAATTTGTGAGGTCCCTTTCATGCCAGAGTGGATTGTTCTCAAGGGCAGCCACGACGTAGGACCTTATAACACGTGCAACGCCACATATCCTCTCCGCAGTTATCGGGTTCATCTTATGGGGCATTGTACTGCTTCCAACCTGCTTTTCAGGGTCAAATTTCTCCCCTATTTCCATTATCTCTGTCCTCTGAAGGTTCCTTATTTCAAGGGCTATCTTGTCAAGGGTTGTGGCTATATTGGCCAGCACCATGATGAACTCTGCATGGTTATCCCTCTGGACAACCTGGTTTGATATGAGGACGGGTTCAAGTCCCAGTATCTCCGATACCCTCTCATGTACCTTAAGGCCATCCTCTCCTAGGGCCGCTGTTGTCCCGACGGCACCCGTCATCATACCCACACACACCCTCCCCCTGGCTGCGTCAAGGCGCTCGATATGCCTTCGGATCTCATCTGCCCAGAGGGCGAACTTCATACCATAGGTTGTGGGGAGCGCATGCTGCCCGTGGGTCCTGCCAATACAGACGTTCTCCTTGTTCTCACGGGCCAGTCCAAGGAGAACCTTCATGACCCTCACCAGTTTATCCCTGAGGACCTCTATTGATTCCCTGATGAGGAGGGAGTTTGATGTGTCAACGATGTCATTGGAGGTTGCACCGAAGTGTACATACTCTCCGGCTTCACCCCCACACTGCTCTGCAAGGGCCTTCACGATGGAGGCTATGTCATGACGGGTCTCCCTCTCAATCTCATTGACGCGTTCAAGTTTCACGAAATCCGTGCTTGCCCTGCTGACTATCTCAGCCGCAGCGTCCTCCGGTATAATTCCAAGTTCACCCTCTGCCCTTGCAAGGGCTGCCTCCACGTCAAGCATCTTCTGGAGTTTATTCTCTGCTTCCCATATGCTCTTCATTTCAGGGGTTCCGTACCTGAACTCAATGGGGTGTATGGCCATCTTAACACTCCTGTTTAACCTGAGAATCTAAGTACAAGACAGAAAACTGCCAGTATTATGCTCATAACCACTACCTGTTCAGGGGTGAGTTTCGGTCCCTTGGTTTCCTCTTCAAAGTACCTTACAAGACCTGCTCCGCTTGGTGGAAGTGTCTTCTTATCCTTCTTAGCCATGAAAAATCACCATTATAATATGATAAAAATCTTATTATATCTCTGGCAACACCATATAATATAAGTTTCACCCGGATGCAGGTAAAATTAAACTCCTTAATTTACCGGATTAGAGCTGCGGTGCCATACCCCCCTAAGAGGAGGGTTAAGAGAAACCGTTTATGTGTGATGGATCATGATGGAATACTTCCAGGAACTTGAAAGGGAAACAGAACGCCTCTATGAAATTGCACGGAGGGCAAGGTCAAAGGGTCTTGATGTGAGCACCAGTCCAGAAATACCCCTTGCAAAGGACCTTGCAGAACGTGTGGAGGGTCTTGTTGGTCCAGAGGGGATAGCTGAAAGAATAAAGGAACTTGAAAATGATAAGAGCCGTGAAGAGGTCGCATTCCAGATAGCTGCCGAGATAGCATCCCAGCCCGTGGCCGATGATGATATCGGTGAAAGGGAGAGGCTGGCTGACCAGGCAATCAGAACAGCCCTAGCAATCCTGACGGAGAGTGTTGTCGCAGCCCCCCTTGAAGGTATAGCAAGGGTCAGGATAAAGGAGAACTTTGACAGGACAAGATACCTTGCAGTCTACTTCGCAGGGCCCATAAGAAGTGCAGGGGGTACGGCCGCTGCACTATCAGTTCTCGTAGCTGACTACATACGCCTTGCAATCAAACTTGACCGTTACAAACCCATCGAAAGGGAAATAGAACGCTACGTTGAGGAGGTTGAACTCTATGAATCCGAGGTCACGAACCTCCAGTACTCACCAAAACCAGACGAGGTAAGGCTTGCAGCAGGGCACATACCCGTGGAGGTGACGGGTGAACCAACAGATAAGGTTGAGGTGTCACACCGGGACCTTGAAAGGGTTGAAACAAACAACATCCGCGGCGGAGCCCTCCTTGCCATGGTTGAAGGCGTCATACAGAAAGCACCCAAAGTCCTCAAGTACGCCAAACAGCTGAAACTTGAAGGCTGGGACTGGCTTGAAAAGTTCTCAAAGGCCCCCAGGAAGGATGAAAGTGAGGATAAGGTTGTTGTGAAGGCTGACAGTAAGTACATTGAGGATATAATCGGGGGTAGACCCGTCCTTGCATACCCCTCAGAGAAGGGTGCCTTCAGGTTGAGGTACGGGCGTTCAAGGAACACCGGCCTTGCAGCCATGGGCGTTCACCCCGCAACCATGGAGCTGCTCCAGTTCCTTGCAGTGGGGACCCAGATGAAAATTGAAAGACCTGGTAAGGGGAACTGTGTCGTTCCGGTTGACACCATCGATGGCCCCATTGTCAAACTGAAAAACGGTGACGTTTTAAGGGTTGAGGATACTGAAACCGCCAGGAAGATCCGTTCAGATGTCCAGGAGATCCTCTTCCTGGGTGATATGCTGGTGGCCTTCGGGGAGTTCCTCAGGAACAACCACGTCCTGATGCCTGCTGGCTGGTGCGAGGAGTGGTGGATACAGACGATAATGTCCTCAGAGACATACCCTGATGACGACCCCCTCAACCTCTCCTATTACAGTCATAACTGGATGGAATTCATCCCTAATGCTCCGGAGGCCTTCAAGATCTCAAGGGAGTATGATGTTCCCCTACACCCCCGTTACACATACTTCTACCATGATGTCACCGTTGAAGAACTGAACATCCTCAGGAAATGGCTTAAAACAGCCGAACTCGGAGATGAACTTGCCCTCAGCCTCGGGCCCGAGAAGAGGATACTTGAGGTCCTGGGAGTACCCCACAGGCAGAAGGGATCCAGGGTTATCATCGGATACGATGATGCATATGCACTCATAAACACCCTGGCGGGGCCCCTTGAAAAATCAGATGACAGTGTTGATGCCATCAACAGGGTTTCCCCTGTGAGGATAATGAAGAAGGCCCCCACCTACATAGGTAGCCGTGTCGGCAGGCCAGAGAAGACCAAGGAACGTAAAATGAGGCCCGCCCCCCATGTACTGTTCCCCATAGGCAAGTATGGGGGCAGCAGACGTAACATACCCGACGCCGCAAAGAAAGAATCCATCACGGTGGAGATTGGAAGAGCAACGTGCCCGTCATGCCGGGTGAGCTCGATGCAGTCAAAATGTCCCAGCTGCGGCTCAAGAACCGTGATAGGTGAGCCCGGGAAGAGGACAATCAACCTTGCAGCCCTCCTTAAAAGGGCCTCTGAAAACGTATCCGTCCGTAAACTGGATGAAGTAAAGGGGGTTGAGGGGATGATATCCAGTGACAAATTCCCTGAACCCCTTGAAAAGGGCATACTCCGTGCTAAAAACGAGGTTTACACCTTCAAGGACGCCACCATACGCCATGACTCCACGGATCTTCCCCTCACACACTTCACACCCGCGGAGGTGGGGGTTGATGTTGAAAGGCTCAGGGAGCTGGGCTATACAGAGGACTGCTACGGCCGTGAACTTGAAAGCAGTGACCAGATACTTGAACTGAAGGTCCAGGATGTTGTCATATCAGAAAACTGCGCTGACTACCTTGTTAGGGTTGCTAACTTCGTTGACGACCTCCTTGAAAGGTTCTATGGCCTTGAAAGGTTCTACAATGTTAAAAGGAGGGATGACCTTGTGGGTCACCTTATAGCAGGTCTTGCCCCTCACACATCAGCCGCTGTCCTTGGAAGGATAATAGGCTTCACAGAGGCCTCAGCATGCTACGCCCACCCATATTTCCACTCAGCCAAGAGGAGGAACTGTGACAGTGACGAGGACTCGGTGATGCTCCTGCTTGACGCCCTCCTGAACTTCTCAAAGTCCTACCTTCCAAGCACTAGGGGCGGGAGCATGGACGCCCCCCTGGTTCTCTCAACAAGGATAGACCCCGAGGAGATTGATGATGAATCACACAACATAGACACGATGGACATGATCCCCCTTGATGTCTATGAAAGGAGCTTTGAACATGCAAAACCCACAGAAGTCCTTGATAAGATAGACAACGTTGAAAAGCGCCTTGGAACACCGGAACAGTATCAGGGTCTCATGTTCTCACATAACACATCCAGCATACACGCCGGTCCCAGGGTATGCCTCTACAAGCTGATCCCGAGCATGAAGGAAAAGGTGGAGTCCCAGATAACCCTTGCAGAGATGATAAGGGCCGTGGACCAGAAGGGGGTTGTTGAGGGTGTCCTGATGTCCCACTTCCTCCCGGACATGATGGGGAACATAAGGGCCTTCTCCAGGCAGAAGGTCCGCTGTACAAGGTGCAATAAAAAGTACCGGCGGATACCCCTGACAGGGGAGTGTAAATGTGGGGGTAATCTTGTACTCACGGTCTCCAAGGGCTCAGTTATAAAGTACCTTGAAATATCAAAGGACCTTGCATCCAGATACCCCATAGACCCCTACCTCATGCAGAGGATTGAGATACTTGAATACGGGGTTAACTCCCTCTTTGAGAGTGACAGGTCAAGGCAGAGCTCACTTGATGTCTTCCTCTAACTCCAGCTTCAGCATCCGTGCATGGGGTGTGTACCTGCGCAGCATGAGGGAGAGTGACACCACGGTGACTGAACTCAGTGCCATTGCAAGGCCTGCATATTCAGGCCTGAAGACCAGGCCCAGTGGGTGGAGCAGACCCGCCGCCAGCGGGATGAGCATGGTGTTGTAGGCGAAGGCCCAGAAAAGGTTCTGTTTTATCCGTGACATGACCCTTGATGCGAGCTGAAGGGCTGCTGCGGCGTCCAGTGGATCATCACCCACAAGTACAACTTCCCCGGCCTCCCTTGCAACATCAGTGCCGCTTCCGATGGCCAGGCCCAGGTCTGCAGCTGCAAGGGCCGGAGCATCATTTATACCATCGCCAACAAAGGCCACCCCCTCCCCCTTCCTCCTGAATTCTGAAACAATATCGGCCTTATCCCCTGGAAGGACCTCCGAGATTACATTGTGGATTCCTATTTCCCCTGCAACGGCTTCGGCGGTTTTACGGTTGTCACCCGTAACCATAACAGTATCAACACCCATCCTTCCCAGTTCACGGACAGCCAGATATGAACCTGGCTTTATAGTGTCAGATACAGCTATAAGTCCCCTAAGGGCTCCGTCGGCGGCGACCATCACCACCGTCCTTCCCCCTGACTCCAGTTCATCAATTTTATCCATGAGGGGGTCCAGGGGTACGTTGAAATCCCTCATGAGGGCCCTGTTACCTGCAAGTACCAGGCATGACCCTGTCCCATCCGGTCCCGTGGATCTGACTTTACCTGTAAGGCCCATGCCTGGGATGCTCCTGAATTCCTCCACTTCAGGGACTTCCAGGCCCTCAAGGGAAGCCATCCTGGTTATGGCCTCTGCTATGGGGTGCCTTGACTTCCTTTCAAGGGCTGCGGCCAGTACAAGTGAATCCTCACCTATAATCTCAGTGACCTCTGGTTTTCCCTCTGTGAGTGTCCCTGTTTTATCAAAAAGCACCACCGATACTCTTTCGGAGACTTCAAGTGCCTCACCCTTCTTTATGAGTATGCCGAGTTCGGCTCCTCTCCCTATACCTGCGGTGACCGCCGTTGGTGTTGCAAGGCCAAGGGCGCATGGACAGGCGACCACGAGGACCGAGACAAGCACGGTCACCGAGAAGAGCAGGCCCGCGTCCATGATGAAGTACCAGAAGATTGAGGCTGATGCTGCAACCAGGAGCACTGCAGGGATGAAATATGAGACCGCCCTGTCAGCTATCCTCTGGATCTCTGGCTTTGATGCCTGGGCCTCATCAACAAGCCTTATTATCCCTGCAAGGAAGGTTTCTGAACCTGTGCGTTCAACCCTGAATTTAAGAACACCATCTGTGTTGATGGTGCCTGCTATGACCTCGGAGTCCCTCTCCTTGAGGACGGGGAGTGTTTCTCCGGTTATCATTGATTCATCAACGTATGATGTTCCCTCAAGGACCCTGCCATCTGCGGGTATCCTGTCCCCGGGTCTTACAATTACAAGATCACCTGTATTTATCTCATCGGCCCTGACCTCAACCTCCTCCCCATCCCTTATAAGGGTGGCGGTGTCTGGCTGTAACTCCATAAGCCTCCTTACAGCCTCTGATGTCTTACCCTTGGCCCTTGCCTCAAGGTATCTTCCAAGGGTGAGGAAGGATGCCAGCATCAGGGCTGTCTCATAGAACATGAACTCTGATGGGAGTATGCCTGCTGTTCCAAGGAGGCTGGATAGGAAGGCAACACCTATACCCATGGAGTACATTACATCCATGTCAAGGGTCCCTGCCCTCAGAGACCTCATGGCCCCCCTGAATATTGGTTCAGAGACATAGATGAATGGGGCCAGAGAAACAAGTAGCATGAAAATGTCCTCAGGGACCGGCAGGGGGATGTGGAGGTACATGATGGCCATCAGGGGTATTGAGACTCCGAACCCTGCTATTATCCTCCTCTTCCTTGGTGAGAGGTCCTCCTCGAGTTTGTCCTCATCAGAGTCGAGGACATGGTAACCGAGTCCCTCAATGACCTCCCTGAACCTCCCAGGGGATGTCAGGGATGGGTTGTAGCTTATGTAGGCCCTTTCAGCTGCAAGGTTAACGGTCGCGCTGCTTATCCCCTCGATCCCTTTAAGTTCTGATTCTATCTTCCGGGCGCACATGGCGCAGCTCATGCCACCGATCCTCAGGGTGATCCTGTCATTGAGGACCCTGTACCCTGCATCCTCAACTGCGGCCTCTATTTCTTTAAGTTTCACCTTTTCCGGGTCGTATTCAACCGAGACCTTCCCCTCCACAAGGTTCACCGCTGCCCCATGGACGCCCTCAATTCTCCTCAGGGCTTCCTCGATCTTTGCAGCGCATGCGGCGCAGCCCATTCCCCCGATTCTGATACTAATCTTCATCATCATCCCCCTGAGACCTGTACACCCTTCCATCCTTCACTACCCATAGTATGCTTTCACGGTCTGCAAGGCCCCCTATTTCCTCGAGGGGGTTGACGTCTGTTATGACAAGGTCAGCATATTTTCCTGCTTCTATGCTCCCTATCCTGTCATCCCATCCCATGCACTCGGCTGCTCTGATTGTACCTGCCCTTAGGGCTTCAAGGGGGTCCATCCCTATATCCACAAGGTATTCAAGTTCCCTGAGGTTTTCTCCATGTCCAATTACCCCTGAATCCGTCCCCATAACCATTTTAACACCCTCTGCGTGGGCTGTTTCCATGTTTTCCCTGTGGACCCTGGCAACCTCTATGGCGTCCCTGCGGCTGTACTCTGGCAGCTCATCCCTTTGGGCCCTCCTGCAGTTGACCCTGGTTACAAGGAATGTGGGTACAAGGTAGGTTCCCATTTCAGCCATGTGGCGGGCTGTTTTTTTATCAATGTATGTTCCATGTTCCACCGAGTGGACCCCTGCCTTGAGGGAGTTTTTTATACCCTCGAGGCCATGGGCGTGTACCATGACCCTCCTGTTCCTGAAGGATGCCTCTTCAACTATCGCTGCAAGTTCCTGGACCGTGAACTGTGTATCTGATGGGCTGTCTGTGCTGCTCATAACGCCCCCTGTTGCCATGACCTTCACCACCTCCGCACCATCCCTCAGGACCTCCCTTGTCTTCTTCCTGGCAGAGGATACTCCGTCACAGATCCCTGATGGAAGTCCAGGGTAGGTTCTTTCAAGGTTGAGTCCTGAGGGGGTGTGGAAGTCAAAGTGTCCCCCTGTAATTGAAAGGGGAGTTACGCTTATCTGGATACGGGGTGATGGGATTATACCAGCTTCCGCTGCCATTTTAACACCCCTGTCTGCCAGTCCAGCGTCCCTCATCGTTGTAACCCCTGCCTCGATTGTTGACCTCATGTTAAGGGTTGCCCTGTAGAAATAGAGGGATAGGGGGTCATCAAGTTTGCTTTCAACCCTGAAGCCGTCCTCCATCAGGTGCACGTGCAGATCCACAAAGCCCGGGAGGATGAATTTATCTGAAGCATCAATGATGTTCTTCCCATTTATATGTCTCTTCACGGCCTTTATCCTGTTATTCTCTACTAGGATGGATCTCCTGTTGTGTTCGCCTGTTTCAAGATTCAGGACTTCCCCCCTGATTATCATTTCCATGAGAACACCCTTATTACATCAATCCTTAAATATCTCTGTGAGGCATATTAATTATTTGGGTGATCTTAATGATGACCATCCTTGATGATGATTGCGGGCAGGGCTCATCGGAGTACATACTGCTTTTCGGGGCGATAATAGTTGTTGCAATACTTGCCCTTGTGATTTACAGGTCCTATTTCCAGAAAAGCAGCCTTAATTCAGCACAGGACATGGAGAAGGTCCGTTCAAATACCGAAGACAGTGGTGATTCTCCTTCAGCTCCTCCTGTTAACAACACCACACCACCATCACTCCCATGATATCAAACTGATATGAATAATGATGGATAGGACCATTAACCATCAAGGTCCGCTAGTCCCCTCATCTGCGGACTCTCTGGCGCCATGTTTCTTGTTCAGTGCTAGGATTATCACTGAAAGGGTGGCTGATCCTGCTATGTTCATGGCAAGGTCCCTCATTGTATCCGAGTAGAGGGCCGCGGTTGGTTCATAGTAAAGGAGGTAGCCGATTAGCTCATATAAAAGGCAGATAACGATGGCGAGGCATGACAGAAAAAGGAACCTTTCATTCAAGTTTAATTTTTTAAGGGTCCCCCATGAGGCCACCGATATCACCGAGGCCACAGCAGCCCCTGCAAGGAAGTGTTCAGCAATATTAACCGCTAATGGATCAATAAACCCGATGGAAGCCCTTAGCAGAACTTCAATGACAGGATAGGTTACGGCTGTAATGTTAAATGCCTTCAGGTTTACCTCATCAGAGCACCTCTCGAGGCCCAGAATGTGAATCAGGATTATTACCAGGAACCCTGCTGAAAACTTGATTTTCAGGTTATCTGCAGGTGATGAAATAATAAAACCTGAAAACCATACCATCAGGAAGATCAGGAAAGTTTTTTTATCCATTAAAAACCCCGTATCCATTATCTGCCGGGTAGATGGACCATGATACTCCACATCATCAAGATGATGTTAAAGGTGCAGGGACCATCCTAACCCATATATCCTGAAAAGATATATATGATATTAAATATTACTGTTTCAATATGATTAACATGGAGATTGGATTCAGCTGGAAGGCCGTTGCATCCGGCGTGATACTTACAGGAGCCCTTGAACCAGTATTTAGATTTATTACTCCTGAAATTTCAGGTTTGATGTCAATAGTCGTTGCATCAATTGCCGGAGGGTATATAGCGGATGGTCATTACCTTAAAGGGGTATTTAATGGTGCTCTAATCGGAGCATCCGTGGGCATGATCAATATACTCCTTGTTTATATAAGAACATGGCAGATGAACACTTTCATAATCATGATACTCATCTATGCCCTTGCAGGTGATATAAGCCTCGGAATACTTGGGGGGACCGCTGGCAGCCTCCTGAGAACCCTTAACCCGCGGCTGAATATGGGGCGCCCCTCATGAAAACCTTATTATCCCCTTTTCTGCGTCAACCTCAACCTCCATGGATTCATGGAGGACCTCCATTATATCCTCCTCAGGCCTGTCAACCATGGGTATTCCCGCCATTATGGCGCCCGTTGCAATTATTGGCTCTGCATTCAGGCATATTATGGCTGCTGGGGCGGTTTCATTCTTTGCCATCTGGAATATCACATAGGACCCCACCGTGGACCCCCTGCCTCCTGGTATTACAAGGACCCGTCCCTTCATGCTCCTCCCGTGGAGCGGGTGTTTTGGGTCGGATACCCTGCCTGTTTCAGGGTCCACGCCTCCAAGGAAGCTTATGGGTTCATCTGATATCATCACATGGCCCCTTCCTGTTCCCCTTGAAATAATCCTGCATTTAACCTCCACGAAATCATCTCCATACATCTTCATGGTGCTATGCAGCGTCCACCTTCATTATCTCCCTGAGTACAGAGGTTGCATAGCACCCCTTAGGTATTGAAAATTCCACAGTGATCCCATCAGGGCCCTCTGATGCAGAGGCATCCCAAAGTCTGAAGCGTATGGCCCTCCTCATTCCATGGCTTCCAAGGCCCCTCATCCTCCTGCATTCAAAGTCCCCGGCTGAAACACCTTCCTCCTCAAGTATCCGGCGTTCAATTTCACCGGGTCTGCCGGATGCAAGGGGTACCTTGCTGCCATAGAGGGGGGCTGTTGGATGGGCCTCGAAGTTGAGGATCATCTCCTCGAGTTCCCCGGGATCCGCATCATGTATTATGTGCTGTTCATTATCAATAACGATATCCCCTGGCACGTACCGGTTTATCCCGAGGGGAAGCCTTTCACTCACGGCCCTGTTAAAGAGGTAGGACTGGTATGCATGTACGAATATCCTCTTAAGGGGCTTGGGGAGGACCTGTATGGCCTTTATATATGATTCCTCTGTAATACCATCCCTCCTGAGGTCCCTTAAGATTGGCTGCAGCATCATCCGCTCATACCTCATTGATGGGGGCATCGCTTCAAGGGCGGCCTCAATATCACCCTCATCATAGAGCTTCCTTGCCCTGAAGACACCTTCAGGTTCCCCCTCAATGGGATTGCCTATATATGCATCGACAGCCCCCTTCACGTCATCATTGACAAGGGCCCTTCCAACAAGGTGCGTCGTTGTCCTTGGGCTTCCGAACCTCTGCCATCCATAATAGTTTGGAACTCCCTTCTCAGAGAGTTCCTCAAGGACCCTGATGGTTGACTCAAGGGGGTCATCGGTTTCAGGGTCCCTTATCAGTATCCTGAACCTGTTACCTAGAAGCTGGCCCATCCGGAGTTTCTTTTCGTTCCTGGTAACCCTGATGAACCTCACGTTTCTTATCCTGTCCTCTATCCTCCTTACATCTTCGGGTTCTGTGTTGCTGACACATATCCACTGCCTTGTAACCGCCCTCTTATCCTTCATCCCTGCAAATCCCATCCTCCTCCTGTCAAGGTGAAGCTCCCTTGCAATGTCCAGTAGCACATCGAGGGTTGTCCTGCCCTCCTTCTCTATCCATATCCATGTGTTTGGTCCGCTTCCAGTTGGCTCCTGTAGGGGTATCTCCTCGACATAAAAGTCCCTGTTATGGACCCGTATTCTTCCACCTGTTCCTTTCACTGATGTGAGGTAAGTCTCTGCATTAAGCATTATATTTCCCCTGAATAGATTATCGGGGCCTTGTTCATGAACTGGCCCCTCAGATCAGTGCCCTGATCATGCATTCATCTTCTATCAACAATACGTTTCGGTCTTCCCTTTATCCTGTAGAATTCCAGTTCACCGGGAC
This sequence comes from Methanothermobacter wolfeii, assembly GCF_025397995.1. Classification (NCBI taxonomy): domain Archaea; kingdom Methanobacteriati; phylum Methanobacteriota; class Methanobacteria; order Methanobacteriales; family Methanobacteriaceae; genus Methanothermobacter; species Methanothermobacter wolfeii. The sequence continues at coordinate 76,024 of NZ_CP104550.1, read as the reverse complement.
CTGTGAAGTTGAATATTATCTCAAAGAGGCCATCATTGTAGGCCTCCAATAGTTCCTTCTTATATTTGAAGAAGGCTCCTATAAAGTTCTCCCTTACAGTTTCACGGGCACAATTTTCAGGGTCCTCGCATTCAAGCGACACCCTCATTGTAACCTTTCCTTCGTCCTCATCACCGTAGAGGAACGCCTCATATTCACCTGTAAGGTAATCCATGTTCTCCCTCTGGAAGACAGCCGCCTCCACATCAACCCTGTTAAAGGGGTGTCCGGCCACCCAGAAGGTCTCCGCCTCCCTTTCAGGGTTCATTATCCTCATGTGGGTCCTGCCGCATCTGCACTTCTCCCTTGAGAGTACAACCGTGGTGTCCTCTGTATCATAATTCAGGAGCAGTGTGCCGGTCTTTTCACCGACAGGGAGGAGCGTTGTGAGTACTATCCTTCCGCATTCACCATCATCAACAAAGTCCCTCATTGTGGGGTCATAGACATCCAGATGCACCAGGTCCTCAGGGACATGGAGGCCCTCCCTGAAGCTGCACTCCCCGCACATGGTGCCCTCGGTGCTTCCATAGGTATTGTAGACCTCAACACCCCATACCTCCTCGGTGTATGATCTTGACTCCGGTGCAAAGCTCTCACCACCCACAACGAGCCTCTCTATGCTTGACTCCTGCGGGTCAAGTCCCCGTTCCTTCATCCTCCTTGCAAGCCTTAAAAGTTTGAATATGCTTGCAACTATCCCTGTGGGCCTGTAGCTCTCTATTATCCTCACAGGGAACGTGCATTTGCCTTCGGGTATTATTGTCATCCCGATTTTATGGGCTGCCAGCGTCATGGTGTTGGCACCCACATTCATGCCATAGGATGCGCAGACAACGACCCTGTCACCCTCACCGAAGCCCTGTGACACGAATGACCTTGCATACTTCTCAGCATACCTGTTCCAGTCATCCCATGTCAGGAAGAAGGCCTTGGGCCTCCCGCTGGTGCCGCTTGTCTCATGGATAGTGAATATATCCTCCCATGGTAAGCATTTAAATTCAAAGTCCCTGGTCTCGGGTGGCTGGTTCTCCCTGATGGTTTCGCCGGTTATTATCGGGAGCTCACGGAGGTCATCATGGGTTCTTATATCAGAAGGTTTTATCCCCCTTCTACCGAACCATTTCCTGTAGAATGGAGAGTTCTCATAGGCATATTTAACCGTGTACCTTATCCTCTCCTCCACAAGGGCGTCAAGGTCCTCCCTCTCCATTGTCTCAATATCCTCATTGAAGTATCTCCCCATTACAATCACCCCATCAAATCTTGTATTTAATGATATGTCCGTCGAGGATAAAGTAGGTTACCGGTATCATGTTATGCTTTATTTTTCTCAAAAATTTGCAGTGCACCGAGAGTTGAGACTCAGGACGGAGCGATATCTGACAAGCAAAATGGTTCTTATAAATAGAGTGCCCTGACCGGGACTTGAACCCGGGTAATAGGATCCGCAGTCCTACGTGATATCCGCTACACTATCAGGGCAAGAATGAGTTCATGGACGGTTATGGTTCACATCTTAAATGTTTTTCCATTCCAGTATTTAAATTTTTAGAGAGACTCCCTGCGGTCTAGCTCCTCCACACATAGAGCCTAAAGGTCAGGTCCCCCCTGTTTCTTACCGCAACATCAAGGTCATCCTCACCCCCCATTTCATCATTGGAGGCCACAGTCACCTCACCCGAGCCGTTGTCCATGGTTAAATTGTACTTCATTCCAGTGAGGGTCTCATTTAGAAACTCTGATGCCGCCCCAGGGTCACCTGACTCTGCGAGTTCATCGAGAATGCTGCGGTCCTCTGGATAGGTTGCCACGGTGTCAAGGACATCCCCGGCCCCATGGTTTATCCCCTGGATGGGTGTGGGGGCTGTGCCCATGAAGGAAGCCGCCATGAGAAAAACCACCGTAAGGGCGAGTACAGCGTCAAGGGTTGATATGTAGCCATGCTCATCCATACCTATCCCCCATGAGTTTCTGTTTGCAGCAAAGTCTATCTGTCCCTTATCATCTGAACAACCATATCCTTCTTCTCTATGGCCCTCCTTGCTGCCTCCTCAACCATCCTCTTCATCTCATCAAAGTCCTCAGGGGTTTTATCCCCCACCATCTTCTTTATCTGTGTGTAGGCCGCCTCCCTGAATAGGGGTCTTAGCTCCTCGGCTGAACCGTCCCTGTTAAGCAGGGGGATGCCTGAATCCGTGACCACCCCTATCTCAGCCACGTCAACACCAGCCCCCCTTACAGCAGCCATTGCCTTATCTGCAATATCTTCAGGGGCTATTATCATCAGCGAGTCGATTGAAACACCCAGGGGGTCTATTTCAAGGTCCTCAAGCATCTCAAGGACCCTTGGGTTTATCATGGACCGTATTGCCTCGGCATCGAATTTAAGGCCCATCCCTGTGGTTGATGAGATCTCATGGGCATCACCCCTGAGTCCCCCGTTTGTTACATCGGTCATTGCATGGATATCCCCCAGGATACCCGCATCCATTATGGCCTCAGATGCCCTTATGAAGTTAACATCAAGGGTCTCCCATACAACATCGAAGAGGCCGTGGTAGATTGCCGTTGTTGTTATGGTGCCGCCGCCTGATCCCTCGGTGAGGAGTATGACGTCACCTGCCTCGGCCCTCTTCCTTGCAGTGGGCGGTGTCTCTGAGAAGCCTATGGCACCAACCGCACTGACCAGCCTGTCGCCGAGGACCATGTCACCTCCAACCCTCAGTGTGCTCCCGGCAACCACCGGCACCCCCACGAGTTCGGAGACCGCTGAGACTCCGGCCGTGAAGTCAAAGAGTTTCCCCACGTCACCATCATCTGCAAGGTGGAGGTCGCTTAGAAGGGCGAGGGGCCGGGAGCCCATGACACACACATCCCTGAGGGCCGCCCTGGTGACGTGGAACCCTCCTAGGAAGGGGTACTCGCTGAGCCTGGAGTGTATCCCGTCCACCGCCGTTGTTATGTAGACCTCACTGCTTCCTGCGGATGTTTTAACAACACCACCATCATCCTGGGCGGAGGGGTTTATGAAGGCCGATGTCCCTGTGCTTGACACTATTTCGGCGATTTTCCTGTGGACAAAGAAGTCTCCCTCACCCCTGGATCCCACACCCATCTCTCCCATGGCAACCCCTGCAGATGGGTAGGATACTATTTCCCTGAGTGTTTCATCGACCCCTTCAAGTTCAAGCGTCTTTTTAACCTCATAAACAACTGCTTCGGCCATTTTCATGGAGGTTTCAATGTCAATATCCTTCAACTCCATTATCCTCTCTGACAGGACCCTTTTAACCGATTCCTCATCCATTGACTCAATGTTGCGCCTTACAAATCCTTCTATATCCATTCAATCCCCTTTTAAGCCTTTATTATCCCTGTAAAGTTTCTCAGGATATCCAGTCCCGCCTCTCCACTCTTCTCAGGGTGGAACTGTGTGGCGTGGATGTTGTCCTTCTCGATGACCGCGGTCATTTCAATACCATAATCCGTTGTTGCGGAAACCACATCCCCCTCTGGTTCTGCATGGTAGGAGTGGACAAAGTAGAAGTACTCATCATCCACCCCATCAAGGAGTTGAGAGTCCCTCTTTATTATAAGCTGGTTCCAGCCCATATGGGGCACCTTGTTCCCTGGGGGTATCCTTAAAACCCTGCCTGGTACAAGGCCGAGGCCCCTGACACCGGGTGATTCCTGACTCTCATCAAGGAGGACCTGGAGGCCAAGGCAGATCCCAAGGAATGGTTTGCCCTCACCTATATTTTCAAGTATGGTTTCCCTTGACTCCTCAAGTTTTTCCATTGCACTTCCAAAGGCCCCTACACCTGGAAGGACGATTGCATCTGCTTCATCCATGGTTTTGCTGCTGGATGTTACCAGTGCATCGGCACCTATGCGTCTGAATGCGTTGCTTATGCTCCTTAGATTTCCGCTCCCGTAGTCTATGATGGCTATCAATGCATTCACCCTTCTTTCATGTGATTAACTTTATGAACTCCCCCATCATTCCAGGAACTCACCTTGTATAGTAATCCGTGACCCTCACAGTGTCATCCGGGTGGGGTGTTGAGACCTCATGGAGCACCGTGTTCTCCATTGCAACGATGGAGTGCCTTTCACCCGGTTCAATCCTGACAGTGTCGTTCTTGCTGAAGTACTCCTTCCTGTCCTCAAATTCTATGTAACCTGAACCTGATATTATGTACATTGTCTCATCCTTCTCCTCATGATAATGAAAGGATGTACGGTACCCCTCCCTTATGAAGAGCTCCTTTGTAAGGTACTTCTCGGTGTTTATAAGTATCTTCTCATAGCCCCATGGCTTGTCTTCCCTGTTATGGTATTCCTTCCTTATCTCCTCAAGCTCCTTTGATGTGTCGATGGCCATCCAGAAGAGTCCGTCCTCCTTATAGTAGCCGAGCTTGTTCTCCTTGGCCATCAGCGGGAAGAGTGTTTTTTCAATGTCACCTGATTCAAAGTCCCCGAAGTCAAGGCTGCCCTTTGAGAAGTAGACCCCTGCGTTGATGTAATAGTCGAGAACGGGCTTCTCCCGGAAGTTAACTATCTTATCACCGCTGACCTCCACTATACCGTAGGGTGACTGCATCCTTGTTATGAACATTGTGAGGAGGTAGTCGGAGATTTCGCCAAGGTGTATCATCTTCTTTATGTTCAGGTCGGCCACAACGTCCCCGTTCCTTATCACGCACTGCTTATCACCATCAATGACCTCCATCCCCATCCTTATGGCGTTCAGGGTGCCCAGGGGTTTCTCCTCCCTCACATATTCTATCTGAAGCCCCTTGTACTCATCACCATACCTTTCCTCTATTTTTTCCCCCAGGAACCCTGTAAGGAGGTAAACCCTATTTATCCCGGCATTTTTAAGGTCAAATAACTGTTTATCCAGTATGGTGTAGCCCTCCTTGATTTCGATGAGGGGCTTTGGTATCTTCTCGGTCAGAGGCCTCAGCCTCTTACCGAAGCCTCCACACAGTATCATTCCAACAGTTTCAGCCAATGATATCACCTTTCCATTTTTCTTCTAAGTGCATCTCCAAAGTCAGATTCAACAATTGAGTCCTGTCCAAGGGTCCTTGAGTGGGCGTCCAGTTCAGCGACCACGAAGGTGTAGCCGAGCCTCCTGAGGGGCTCCACCAGGCGGGGTCCATCCGTAACCGCTACAGAGGTGAGTTCAAGTTCCTCAACAGGGAGGGCGTGTGGAACACCAGATACGACCGCAAATTCTACTGCCTCCTCACTCAGGATTTCAGCAGCCCTCCCCCCGGTTACAGGATACTCATCAAGACCACCTGTTACATGGTCCACCCTGTTACCGGCCGCCTCTATCTCTGAGAGGATGTTCTCTGCGTGTCTGCGTATCCTTGGAAGACCCGTCTTTACGTCAAGGTTTGCGATTATAAGCGGTGGATTATCCGGGTTCACTGCCCTAAAGGGCAGCCTCAGTAAATCAGCAAAGAGATAGGATGTCTCCTTCTTTGCATTGAGGACAAGGGCAACCCTCTTACCATCCCTTAGGGCATCAATGAGTTCAGCTGCCACCATGTCCTTATCATCACCGTAGGATGGCCTTATATATTCTCCCTGGGCCATCCCCCTTGTCTTCTCAATCTCGGTGGCGAGTTTAAGCATTCTTATCTGCCTCTCAGCCTCCTCCCCTGAGATTATACCCTGCTCTGCAGCGGCTTCAAGGACTATTATGGCCCCCTCGGTGTTATCCCCTTCACCAAATCCTCCATGGGACTCAACCGTGAGGACCCTTGAGGGTATATCTGCCCTCTGGACAGCCTCCCTGAGATCCTCCCCTATTATCATGCTTGCGCAGGTACCCACCACCCCAACAAGGTCCGGTGAGAACATCTCATAGGCCTTCTTAAGGGTCTCTGTTAGTTTATCTGTTGCTCCGAAGATGAAATCCTGTTCAGACATGGCGGTTGTTAGTACCCTGACCCCATCGGTTTCAAGGAGTCGGCCTGTCCTGAAACAGCAACCGTGGGGGCCGTGAAGGATTATGACATCAGCATCAAGGTCTCTGAGGGTGTACAGTGATGCTGCTATTGGACTGGGTCTTGGATGCAAGTTCTCTCACCTCATCATTAATATCCATGGAATTACCGTCCCATAGAGACACGGATGTCCTTGATTTAATCATGTACCACATGATGATGGCTCCTATCCACTCATCACAGGCAATGGTTCATATCCATGGAATGATTAATATTCCTTTAGATATTCACATTATATAAGGGTGGCTGCAGTGAAGATTGATAACATCATATGCGGGGTGTACATTGACAGGCCAAACAGGTTCACCATGGTGGTGGATGTTGATGGAGAGAAGAAACTGGCACACCTCAGGGATCCTGGCAGGTTGAAGGAACTCCTCATCCCTGGAAGGGAAGTATTGCTCAAGAAGGCCGATGGTGGGGGTCGGAAGACTGAATTTGATGTTATAGCAGTTAGAAGGTGTCATGGGTGGGTCCTTATAAACTCGGGTTTTCACAGCGACCTTGCCGCTGAAATAATAAACTCCGGACTTGTGGAGGAACTCGAGGGTTTCCGGATAGAGAGGAGGGAGTTCAGTTTCGGTGAAAGCCGCCTTGATTTTCTCCTATCCAACGGAAAGCCCATGCTCCTTGAGGTGAAGGGCTGCACCCTCGTGGTTGATGGCCTTGCACTCTTTCCTGATGCACCCACAGAGAGGGGCCGGAGGCATGTCATGGAACTGGCGGATGCCCTTGATGATGGGTACATGGGTGCCGTCCTCTTCCTTGTCTTTGGTGAAGATGCACGTGTATTCTCACCCAACGTTGATATGGATCCTGATTTTGCATCCGCACTGCGAGAGGCATATGAGAGGGGTGTTATGGTCATGGCCTACAGTTTCAGGACAATCTATGATGGATCCGTGAGGGTGGAGCCCCTTGGAAGGATAAGGGTGGAAATCCCAAAAATTCAATAGCCATCCATACATACTCTGAACTTCCCTATTTCAAAGGAAACCCAAACCCCACAAATCATCCCCCCATATAATCTCTGAACTTCTCTATTTCATCCTCCTTTCCCGCGGCAAGGATCACGTCCCCTGCTTTGAATCTGTAATCCCTTGGAGGGTCTATTATGAGTTCATCTCCATGTCCAACACCCAGGACTATGACCCCTGTTCTTTCATGGATATCTGAATCAAGTACCGAAAGGCCCTGGAGACTGCTGCCCTCCCTGACAGGAAGCTCAACCATGCGCCTTGTTGATCCCTCTGCAAGCACATCCTGTACAAACATGGCCTCATATCCATCATCTATACTCCTTGACATGAGGCGTCCAGAGATCACAAAGGGAGATATTACCTGGTCAGCTCCAGCCATCCTTATCTGCTCAATGTTCTCATACCTTTCAGCCTCTGCAATGACCCTTACTTTCCTGTCAATTTTCCTTATTCCCAGTATGCAGTGGATTGTCTCTGAATCCGACTCCATGTCAACTATAACTGCCCTGGCACCCCGTACATTGGCCTTCTCAAGATCAGAAATCCTTGTTGGGTCTCCATGGACAAAGTTTGCCCCATTCTTAAGTACCGTCTTTCTCACAGCCTCATCCTCTGCAATAACAAACACTTCGCCTCCGCTCAGTTCACGGAGACACTCCAGTGTACTTTCACTCCAGCCACATATAACCACATGTTTAGATTTAACCACGTCTATCAGCCCCATTAAACGCATCTGCTGCCTCTTTATAATGAATTCGAGTAATGTTTCAACTGCAAGGGCAAAGGTGCCTATGCCGAGAACTATCAGGGTTACGGTGAAGTACATACCTGCTGCAGTTGATGGGCTGTAGTCACCGTATCCAACAGTCCCTATTGTAACAAGGGTCCAGTAAAAGGAAACCGTCCATGACTGTCCCTCTATAAAATGGAATCCGACCGTGCCGTAGGTTATAACCGCAAGAACCAGGACAAAAACCCTTGTTGCGGGAAGCTTTACGACCTGAGGCAGATGTTTTCTGATTATCTCAAATATAAGCGCCATACCATAACCCATTTAATCTTTTTTTCTTCTGAGGATGCAAAAGAGGATCATGACCGCCGCGGCCGCAGTCACTGCAGCCACGTCCGGCCAATCATCCATTCATCATCAAAGCCATGTAAACTCAATGATGATCCCCCTTAAGACGCCTCCCGAACCCCTGAACTTTGAGTTCCACCCAGATGTGGGGCCATGCATGGTTCACAGAACACCGGTCCGGTTAAACCAGTTAAGATCGGTTGGATATTCAAAATCATCATGATGCACCTCCATCAATTATACATGGACCTCTGGAGAATTTAAAGGAATCATCCACCGTTAAAGGCGGCCTCGGTTCCCTATATGATCAGCATTAAACATCGCCTCCGGCTCAAGTGTGGACTCATAGTTACCTGCAGTGGGTGTGGATTCCAGGAGACTGATCCCCCCTCAATTATGATCCGCCCATACACCCATAACCACCTTTCTCAGTTCATCGGTGAGGAAGACCACCGGGGCGAAGAGTATCAGCAATAGCCATTCAGCCGGTCCGAGGGGGAGGGTCCCGAATATCCCCTGCAGGAGCGGTATGTATATTATCGAAAGCATCACGGTCAGGGCGAACACCATCCCCCATATTATCCAACGGTTCCTGAATAACCCCATCCTGATTGCAGGTGAACGCATGGTCTGTGATGAAAGGAGATTCCCCACCTGTGAGAGGACAATACCTGCAAATACCACGGTTGTCGCCCTCATATAGAGTGGATCTGTGAAGGAGAGATGCTGTCCCTGAGTCCAGCCCCCGCTCCAGAGGACCATGAAGTAGGCTGCCATCACAAGGGCCGCCTCAATTGATCCCGTGAAAAGGTAGCCCCTCAGGATAACCCCACGGTTCAGGAGCCTCTCTGATGGAGGCCTCGGGGGCCTCTTCATCACATCCTCCTCTGGAGGGGATCTTCCAAGGGCCAGGGCAGGGAGGGTGTCTGTCCCAAGATCTATTGCAAGTATCTGCATCACGGTAATGGGGAGCGGTATTCCAAAGAGCACCATCAGGATGAAGGGGACTATCTCAGCTGTTTCATGTGAGAAGATGTAGGTTATGAACTTCCTTATGTTCTCATAAACCGTCCTCCCCTCCCTTATGGCGGTAACTATACTTGCAAAGTTGTCATCAGCCAGGACTATATCGGCTGCCTCCTTTGCAACATCGGTGCCGCTCCCCATGGCAACGCCTATATCTGCCTTTCTGAGTGCAGGGGCATCGTTAACACCGTCCCCTGTCATTGCAACGATTTCATCCTCGTCCTCAAGTACAGATGCTATTCTCATCTTATGTTCAGGGACTGCCCTTGCAAATATCAGGTTCCTGTCGGTTGCGAGGATCTCCTTAAGTTCCCTGTCACTGAGTTCTTCAAGGTCACTGCCCCTGATTATGGTGCACTCCCCCTCAACTATCCCCAGTTCCCTAGCTATTGCCTCTGCAGTTAACCCATAGTCCCCTGTGATCATGATAATCCTTATACCGGCCATTTTACATTGGATGACCGCCTCCCCGACACCGTCTCTTGGAGGATCATACATTGCAGCCATCCCCACAAGTACAAGGTCCCTCTCCACCTCCTCAGGGGTGTAGGATTCAAGGTCCTCTGGAAGTTCACGGTAGGCGAATGCAAGTACCCTCAATCCCCTGGAGGCCACCTCATCATGTATCCTGTTTATCCTCTCCCTTTCAGCATCATCCAGTGCTCTGACCTTTCCATCAACTGATATCCATTTTGAGAGGCGTATTATCTTCCTGGGCGCTCCCTTAACATAGGCCACCCTTCCATCTCCTGCTTCATGTATGGAGCTCATCGACTTCCTGGTGGAATCAAAGGGTAGTTCCGTTATCCTCGGCATCCTTTTAAGTTCAGCCTCCCTGTCAAACCCTATCTTCTCTGCTGCGACAAGGAGGGCGCCCTCTGTTGGGTCCCCGGTAACCCTCCATCCCTCATGGTCATGGACGAGTTCTGAATCATTGCAGAATGAAGCTGCTCTGAAAAGAAGTTTTATCTCCCTTATATCCCTGTGGCTGACGGGTTTTCCCCTGTGGAGGAATTCGCCCTCAGGCGTGTAACCTGACCCTGTTACTTCAACTGTCTTATATGGAACCCATATCTTTCTGACGGTCATCTCGCCCCTTGTAAGTGTCCCCGTTTTATCCGTGCAGATTATTGTTGTTGAACCAAGGGTTTCAACACTTGATAGCCTCTTTACAAGGGCGTTCTGCCGGGCCATCTTCCTTGCAGATGCTGCAAGGGCCAGTGTCACGCTGGGGAGAAGTCCTTCGGGTACATTTGCAACCATGAGTCCAATGGCAAATATCAGGGCCATGTAGATTGGAAGTTTAACAATGTAGATGTTGACTGCGAGAAGTGTTAACCCAAGGAGAACCGCTATTATGCTTATTATCCTTGCAGCGTGGGATATCTGCATCTGAAGCGGGCTGGGTTCCTCCTTCAGCTCCTGCGTCATGGAAGCTATCCTGCTGAACTCTGTTTTCCCGGCTGTTGCAAAAACAATTGCCCTTCCCGTGCCTGAAGTCACCTGTGTACCTGCAAAGACTATATTATCTGCTTCGATATAGTTCCTGACTTTCCTTATCCTATGTGAAACCTTTCTTACCGGCTTTGATTCCCCTGTGAGTGTGGATGCATCCACCTTGAGTTCATGGGCCTCCACGATCCTTGCATCGGCGGGTACGATGTCCCCCTCCTTAAGGAGGATCAGGTCCCCGGGGACCAGTTCATGGGCAGGGATTTCAGTTTCAGAGCCGTCCCTTATAACCGTCGCCATCACAGGGAGTATCCTTTTAAGGGCCTCTGTTGCCTTTTCAGCCTCATACTCCTGCCAGAAACTGAAGATGGCATTTATGAGTATCACAGAGATTATGGCCGCTCCCAGCTGATAACTGCCTATGAGAAATGAAAGTGCACCAGCAATCCAGAGGAGAACTGCGAGTACATTGTAGAGATTTTCTGCGAAAAGGAGAATTAATGGTTTCCTCTTTATCTCCTGGATTCTGTTAGGTCCGTATTTATCAAGCCGTGCCTCGGCCTCGGCTACTGTGAGTCCTGAATCCAATGTTCCAAGTCTCCTGAATACCTCCCCTTCATCAAGTTCATGAATATCCATCATCATATCCAAAGGAACCCCTGCAGGCTGGGAAGCTCCTGCATCAGATATCCATTACATCCATAGACCATCACGGGAGTCGCCGGCAGAAGTCCCAGATCAGATATCCATCATCAAAGCCATGGCCCTCAAGTATCATGAAATTCATGAATATCCAGTCACCGGCAAGGATCACTGCCCAGTGATTTACACTTGAAATCCACCACTCACTGTATTAATTTTATGTAATATCATCTGCTGCATATTATGCTTATGATGTCCCCGTCCTCAAGTTCATGGTCAGATGCAACCCTCATACCCTTCCTTGCATCAACCGCATGCATGAAGGAGTCACCTATCTCCGTGTGTATGATGTATGCAAGGTCCCTTGGCTTTGATCCGCGGGGTACGAGTATGGCGTCAGGGAGGACGTTGCCCTTCTGATCGGTGAACTTGTGTTCATCCTCAACCGGGTAAACCACTATCATGTCAAGGAGGTCGAATACCGCTCTGTTAATGGTCTCCTGTATTCCCGTACTCCCATAGACCCTGAGGACATTTTCACGTATGTATTCAAGGGCTGAAAGCTGTTTATCAGTGAGTTTGCCCTCATCCAGGATCTCAAAGTCCCCCTCCCCGGGCGTGTACCTGATTAAACCTGCCTCAGCAGCCCTTCTGAGGGCGAGCTCCGCCTCTGCAGATGCAGGCACCACATGGGGGTAGGCTTCCCTTAAACGTTCTATATTCCCTGCTGCCGATGGAAGGTCCGCCTTGTTTGCAACTATCAGCATCGGCTTTGCTATTTTAAGGAGTTCATCGAGGAAGCTGATGAGCTCATCCTTCTTCCAGGAATATATGTCTGTTCTGATCATCCTTGAGGCCTCTATAATGTCCTCAAGGCCTATGCCTGTGCCTGAAAGCTGTTCATATATTATCCTGTTCATGTCAAGCTTCTCTGATGCGGCCTTCCTGAGGAGCCTCTCCCAGTTCCTTTCAAGGATGCCGTAAAGCCACATTGTTATCTCATGTTCAAGGAAGCTTACATCCTCCAAGGGGTCATGTGTTCCTGGTTCAACCGGGCGTCCCTCCTCATCTGTTGAACCCGATGCGTCTATAACATGGAGGAAGACCCTTGCCTGGCGGAGATCATCAAGGAACTTGTTTCCAAGTCCCCGGCCCTCATGGGCACCCGGGACCAGGCCGGCCACATCGATGAGTTCAACCGGGATTAGTCTTCTGCCATCAAGGCACCTTGAATTCCGGGGGCTGCATTCAACTCCAAGTTCCCTGCATGGGCAGCTGCATGATGCATAGGCAACTGCGTGATTGGCGTCTATGGTTGTGAATGGATAAGAAGCCACCTCAGCCTCCGAAAGAGTGGCTGCATTGAAGAATGATGATTTTCCAACGTTTGGTTTTCCTGTGACTGCAATCTGGATCATTTTATCACATATAATAAATAGGAGGGTCAATCCTAAAATATATATTGATCAGAAGCCGGGCATCATGGTTGTTGAGTGTGTGAAACACCCTCTAAAATATTGATCAGCTAGTGATGTGGGAGGTAATTATTATGGTTCTCTACATAGTCGGAACAGGACCTGGATCCCCTGATTATATAACACCTGCTGCAAGGAATGCTGTGTCATCCTCCAGTACAGTTTTTGGGAGTAGAAGGGCCCTTGAACTCTTCCCTGAAGCATCCGATCCCAGGGTCCTTGAGGCCGGTGACATGAATGAAAAGCTTACACTGGCAGCGAAGCTTGCTGTCTCAAGGGATGTTTCTGTCCTCTCAACCGGGGACCCCGGGTTTTCAGGGGTGCTGAAGCCCCTGAAGCGAATAATTTCCTCGCTCCACCTGGACGTTAAAATCAGGGTTATCCCGGCCGTCAGTTCGGTTCAGGTCTGCGCTGCAAGGCTTCTTATACCCTGGGATGATGCAGATATTGTAACATTCCATGGCCGTGAAGAAGGGGATATCATTGAAATCATGGATAACGGGAGGCCCACCATAATTCTCCCGTCACGGAACCCATCCGAGACTGCCGGGTTCCTTATAAAGAACGGTGCTGATCCAGGGAGGAGGGTTGCCGTCTGTGAAAGGCTCACCTATCCCGATGAGAGGATTGTTGAATCAACCCTGGGAAAGGTCCGTGATGGCAGATTCGGCTATATGTGTGTCCTTGTGATTTTCTAATTTTACAATCCCCCATGAACCTCCTTAACCCGGGCCATCATCCCTTTTTCTGCCCATGAACAAAGCCTCGTCGATTAGGAACCATGAACACCTAATTCCATTATAATACTGTTTAATATTATTTTAAGAAAAAATCCGGTCTAAAACTTGATTTTGTGGCTGAAAAAGGAAGAATTAGAGTATTAAACCAAAATTAGGGTCATTTAATCAGTATTCTAATTCTAATATTAAAATAGTAAATGTTATACATTAAATGATTGATATATAATTCTATTCTTTGGGAAATGATAAAACGAATTTGTATAAAAGGTTTTCTGTTTTACTAGTGTCTAACTGTGATCCTCATGATTCAGAGTGCAACTGCAGCCGAATCAAACTACACTAGACTACTCAACCTACATTGGAGATAACAACCTGGACAAAGTAAAGGACATCCACATAGACTACACCGGCTCAGCCTACATAACAGGATCTTCACTAAACGGATCAAGAAACGTTCTCCTTGCAAAATTCGACCCGCAAAACAAGTTAGTATACTCAAAAACCTACAACCTCTGAGGAAACGATTACGGACAAAAAATAACAAGGGGAACCAGTGAAAGAGACACATACATCTACATAGTAGGTGAAACAGATAAAGAAACAGGCAGAGACGCCTTCATACTTCAAATAGACCCTGAAAGCGGAGACCTGATAAACAGTAAAATATTCGGCGGCTCAAGCTACGACCATACCAGGGGGGTTGTAACGGATCCCTACGGGAACATACACATAACCGGATACACATTATCCAGGGACCTTCCGGTAACAGACGACGCATACCAGAAAACCAGCAAAGGAGGCTACGAAGCCTTCCTGGCGATAATGGACAGCACACTAACCATAAAATACCTTACATACATGGGAGGGTCCAGTGACGACTACGTAAAGGGCATAGCCCTCGACGACAACAGTAACATCTACATAACAGGATACACCTACTCAACCGACTTCCCAGTAACATGGAACGCCCTCCAGGACAACAAAAGGGGCCAAGCAGACATATTCCTCGCCAGATTCACCCCTGAACCCTCTCTCAGCTACTCAACCTACATAGGAGGATCCGGAAAAGACCAGTGCCACTCAATAACAAGCAAAGATGGGAACATCTACCTCGCAGGAAAAACAGACTCAAATGACTTCCCCGTGACCAGCAACGCATACCAGAAAACCATCAAAGGAGGCTGCGATGGATTCATAACCATAATCAACGGCAACGGACTCATAACCTACTCAACATACCTTGAAGGCGTTAACAACGATGAAATACAGTCCATAAAGGTGGACGCTCTCGGGAACATCTACGTAACAGGGACAACCAACTCAACAAACTTCCCCCTCACAAACAACGCATACGACAGGAACATGAACACAACAGAAGCCTTCATAACAAAAATAAGGACTGAAGCATACACTACAGCACCTACCTCGGGGGAAGCAGCCTTGACGAAGGATACACAGTGGCGGTGGACAGATTCCAGAACATATACGCAGGAGGAACAACAAGATCCCCTGACTTCCCTGTAAGCCCCGATGCCCATAAAAAACCAGGGAAGGACTTACAGACGGCTTCATAACCAGATTCACACATTCCCCATAACCGACGTCAGCATAACACCCACCAATGGAACAGGTCTCCTGACCATAAACATAACCGGAAACCTCACAAACTTCGCAGACACAGACGGACAGTACTGGATCGAAATCTACATAAACAGTTTAAAGGTGGCTGGAGAGTGGAAATACGCTCCAAAGGGTCAGAAAAACACCCTTCCAGTTCCAGTACACTCTCATCACACCCAGGTCATACCAGGTCAACATCAACAACCTACCGGCACCACCGTCAAGGTACTGAGGGGGCCTGAATTCCTCCTGGACAACCTTAACGTAACACCCCAAAGCGGCTGGGAACCCCTCACCATCAACATAAGCGCAGAAATATCCAACCGTGGTGACACAGCCGCAGAATACACCGCAACACTCTACATAAACGGGGTGGCTGCCCAGACAAAAACCGTGACGGTTGCCGCCGGTAAAACAGTAACCGTAACCTTCAACCATGAGCTCACAAGCACCGGAAGCTACACCTTTGGAATCGGCTCACTCACCCCCAAAACCGCCACCGTAATGAATGAACCCATCATTTCAGACATTACGGTTACACCAGGACAGGGAGCCGCACCACTCTACATCACAGTAACCGCAAGGATAAGCACCATGGAATCAGGGGCAGGTGATTACACCACAATCCTCTACGTGGATGGAGTGGCTGTTCAGACAAGGACTGTCAGGGTTACGGGTCCCTGAACAACAGTGGTGACATT
The DNA here is from genome assembly GCF_025397995.1 of Methanothermobacter wolfeii. Classification (NCBI taxonomy): domain Archaea; kingdom Methanobacteriati; phylum Methanobacteriota; class Methanobacteria; order Methanobacteriales; family Methanobacteriaceae; genus Methanothermobacter; species Methanothermobacter wolfeii. The sequence goes on along the minus strand of NZ_CP104550.1, from coordinate 60,245 downwards.
CAACACCATGATAAACGAGCCAGGGACCCACACCGTGAGGATCAACAACCACCCTGATGTGACCGTAAGGGCCCTGCGCCCGGCCAGCTTCGAGCTGAATGACATTCAGGTAACACCAGTCGAGGGAATAATACCCCTGAACATAGAGGTTTCAGCAAGAATAACAAACACAGGGGAACTATCAGGAACCTACACCGCCAGACTCTACATAGACGGAGCCCTGGTAGAAACAAAATCATTCAGCGTACTCGCCGGAAGCCAGGCAACCGTAACATTCAGGAAAACAATAACAGAAAGAGGAATCCACAACGTATGGATTGACACCATTCCACCAGTAAGCGTCAACGCCACCAGACCCGCCACACTCAACATAAAGGACTTCGCGGTAACACCCATCACAGGCACAGCCCCCGTAACAGCAACAATCACAGCAACACTGGAAAACACAGGAGACTACCCAGGCACATTCAACATCAACATCCTCCAGAACGGAGCAACCATACACCAGCAAACAATAACCCTCAACCCACAGGAAACAAGAACCATAATCCTCCAGACACAACTAACAACACCAGGAACATACAACTACAGCATCAACAACGCAGATTACAGAACAGTATACGTTAACCCACAGGAGGACCTACAAGTTCACGCTGAAGAACACCGGAAGGTACACCACCACAGTAACCTACTATGCAACAATCTACTCATCAACAGGTGCAAGGCTCGGTACAGGACATTCAAGTTCACCCTTAAACCAGGGGCAAGCTACTCAAGGACCATAGGCTACTACCCCTCAGATGCGAGGATAGTGACAACAAGGAAACTATACAACCCCAGTAGATACTCAAGGACCATCAGAATATCAGAAACCTTCAGGGCAGACTCCATAACAGCCACTGACCTACAGCCCAACGATAAGAAGATACGGCTATGCAACCATAACGAGGACATTCAGAGTGGTTAATATGAGGATCATGACCACCTGAACCCTCCAGTTTTATTTTTCTTTTTCTGAATCCTCTAAAATTAAAAAAGAGATTTTTAAGGGTATACGTCTTCCCATTAAAAAGGACACGAGGAGTTTATTCGAACATCTTCCTCATGCAGCGCCTTATTGTACCCTCGGCGGCCTTACCACCCATAAGGTTCTTGAGTTCCTTTGCAAGGGCCTGTGCTGCCACCAGGTCCGTGTGCCTTATCTCACCCTTCTCTATCCACTTCATAACCTCATCATCAAGGTCAGAGAGGGTGTTGAGTGCTGCATCAAGTTCCTCCTGCTCTTCGAGGAGGTGCATTGATTTTGCGCTCCTTACAAGGAGTTCAGGGTTCATGGCCTTGAGCATTCCATTCACACCTGATGTTTCAACCAGGGAGGCAATGGTCTGGAGTGTCATGAGTATCTGCTTTTCAACCATCTCCCTTGGAGCCTTTATGATCTGTGTACCCACATAGTAGTAGTCAAGGACTCCTGAGAGTGTAACCGCTGTTACAAGTGACCCCATATCTGCAACTGCACTGGAAACGTCTGCAGGCACCACATATGCTGCTTTACCACAGCTTTCTACAAGTTTAACGCATCTGGCTATCTGTTCATCGGTTGCTATGTCCAGTTCACTGCTTGAGTGACCGCCGATGACATAGTGTCCATGCTGGGGTGTCCCAGGGACAGCTGCAGGGTGCAGAGATGCTATTCCAAGGTCCTTACGATCCCTTCGAAGCTCCCTTTCAAGGACATAGTAGAGTACCACGGGGGATACTGTACAGGTGTTTGCTATGACCGCACCCTCAGGTAGATGCTGGGTTATGTTCTTTGCAATTTCAAAGGTCTTTTTACCGAAGGGTGTGAATAGGACAGCCACCTCTGCCTCACTGGCAGCCTCTGCATCATCAGCGGTTACTGTTACACCTGCATCTTCAACCACCTTCCAGTGGTCATCCTCGAGCATCTCCCTGGCTGGCTCTGCAAGTACAACATCATGACCTGCCTCTGCAAATTCAATTGCCATTCTGCTTCCACCGTAGGGTGCCTCCCCACCGTATTTCTCCGGCAAGTTCAGCTGGTTCACATAAAGATTCTGATTACCCGCACCATAAACTGCAACTTTCATACTGCTCACCTAACATTAGTATATTGTTAAATAATTTGAATTCATATTATAAATTTTGGCATTTGATTCTCTGACTAAAATGGATCCTCAGAATCCTCAGATACAAATTTGGATCTATAAAATAGCTTTTAAGTGGCTTAAGTAAGTTATATGAATCCTGATTACGTTTTAAAAAAATAGATGATCTTTAATCAGATGAGTATTGGTGGGTTTGAGAACAAATTTAGGGTGGTGGTGTACCATCGGCAGATGATTATTCCGCTGATGGCTCACCGTACAGCTGCTCAGCTATCCTCTCAAGAGTGTCGATACCCTTTGCCTCCTTCTTGAGGAGGGGCACCTCTGCAACCACCTGGTCACTGAACCTTTCACGTATCTGTTTGAGCCTCTCCTGCTGGAGTTTCCTCCTTGCATTGCAGAACTCGCAGTCGCTTTCCTCTGGAAGGACCTGGTTAACGATAACACCATCTGCATGTATATTGTACTTCTCAAGTGCCTTCATGGCCCTCTCGGATTCATAGATTGACATCTCCTCTGGTATCACAACCATCTTGAATGACGTCCTTTCAGGGTCTGACATGACAGCCTTTGCAGCGTTTATCTGTTTCTTTGTGGCCTCCATATCCTGGAGGGCCCTGTCCTCCTCTTCCTCGTCACCCATGAATGGCAGTATGTTCTTGAAGGCCTTGGCCATGCTCCCGATCTGCCTCCTTATCTTGATCATCTTACCCACCCAGGAGTCCATTAAATCCGGGAAGGAGAGAAGCCTCAGGGTGTGGCCTGTTGGGGCGGTGTCAAAGATTACTATGTCATATTCATCGCTTGTCATGTACTTGAGGAACTGGTCAAAAGCTGCTGCTTCATCTATACCAGGGGACATTGAAGCCATGTCCATCTGGTCCTGGAGCATGTCAAGTCCCATACCCGGGTTCATGGCTGCCTGTTCCCTGAGCTTGGCCTGGTACTCCTCCATTGCAACCTCAGGGTCTATCTCCACAGCATAGAGGTTCTCGGTTATCTGTGTTGGAACGTGACTTATCTCTTTCTCAAGGGAATCTGAAAGTGAATGGGCAGGGTCAGTTGATATGACCAGGGTCTTTTTACCTGACTTAGCCATCCAGAGTGCTGTTGCTGCTGATATGGTTGTTTTACCAACCCCTCCCTTTCCACCTATAAATACAAATGTGGTTTTGCCCTTGCTGAACTTGAAAAGGTCCTTAAATGCCATCATATTCCTCCTGTAAAATTAATGAACACATTAAACACTGAGTGTATCATCTTTGATTAGTTATATAAAATATACTGTACTTACTTTTAACCATTGCGATGGGAGATGGTTTTCATGTCATGTGTAGAGGAAGTGGGTCCTGGAACAGCAGAGAAGATCCAGGATTTTATAAGTGAAAAGGTTTCTGAAAGCGGATCTGATGGTGTTGTTATAGGACTGAGCGGCGGGATTGACTCTTCAACCGTTGCCTGCCTTGCGGTGAATGCCCTTGGCCCTGAAAGGGTCCTTGGAATCCTGATGCCATCAGCCACCACACCCCCCGAGGACACTGAACACGCCTCGCTCCTGGCAGAGAAACTGGGTATTGAAACCGAGACCATAGAAATTGACCCCATCACCGATGCCTTTAATGATCTCTGCGGTCACCAGACGACGGGGATGGCTGCAGCGAACCTGAAGCCAAGGGCCCGGATGATGGTCCTCTACTATCATGCCAACTCACTTAATCTTCTGGTTGCGGGTACCGGGAACCGGACAGAGCTCCTTGTAGGATACTTCACAAAGTACGGGGATGGCGGTGTTGACATGCTCCCCATAGGCTGCCTCTACAAGAAACAGGTTCGTATGCTTGCAGAAGGACTCGGGGTGCCCCCTGAGATAATAGATAAGGCCCCCACCGCAGGGCTGTGGCCGGGACAGACCGACGAGGGGGAGCTTGGAATAGAATACGATGTCCTTGATGAGATACTCTGCCTCCTTGTTGACCATGGATACTCAACCGATGAGATCACATCAAGACTCGGTATCGATGCAGGGGAGGTTGAAAGAATAGGGAGGATGGTTGAGGCGGCACGGCATAAGCTGATGCCTCCTGAAATACCAAAACTAAGGTGAGTGAGATGTTCACCCTCATCTATATAACAACATCATGTCAGGATGAGTCAGAGTCAATCGGGCGCAAGCTGGTTGAAGAGAGGCTCGCCGCATGTGTTAACATAATCCCCTCAATAAAATCCATCTATCACTGGATGGGTGAAATAGAGGAGGACTCTGAATCTGTCCTCATCGTTAAAACAGCCCAGGAATTAACCCCTGAAATAGTTAAAAGAGTGAAGGAACTACATAGTTATGATAATCCCTGCATAATATCAATCCCCATAACAGGGGGATCCCGTGATTACCTTGAATGGTTAAATGATGAAGTTAAAAAGCCATGATGGCGGTGATTCAGTGAATATTGAGAAGAAATGGCGTGATCGATGGTCAGAGACAGGAGTATTTCAGGCTGATCCTGATGATAAAGAGAAGATTTTCCTCACAGTAGCATACCCCTACCCCAGCGGTGCAATGCACATAGGACACGGAAGAACCTACACCGTTCCCGATGTCTATGCCCGTTTCAAGAGGATGCAGGGGTACAACGTGCTTTTCCCCATGGCCTGGCACGTTACAGGGGCCCCGGTTATAGGCATAGCCAGGAGGATAGAGAGAAGGGACCCGTGGACCCTTAAGATCTACCGTGAAGTCCACAGGGTCCCTGAAGAGGAACTTGAAAGGTTCACCGACCCTGAATACATCGTTGAATACTTCAGCCGCGAGTACAGGTCAGTGATGGAGGAGATGGGCTACTCCATTGACTGGAGGAGGGAATTCAAGACCACCGACCCCACCTACAGTAAATTCATCCAGTGGCAGATAAGGAAACTCAGGGATATGGGGCTTGTGAGGAAGGGAAGCCACCCTGTGAAGTACTGCCCCGATTGTGAAAACCCTGTGGGTGACCATGACCTCCTTGAAGGTGAGGGTGTTGCCATAAACAGGCTGACACTCCTGAAATTCAAGCTCGATGACTCATTCCTGGTGGCGGCCACCTTCAGGCCCGAGACCATCTACGGTGCAACCAACATCTGGCTGAACCCCCATGAGGAGTACGTACGTGTCAGGACAGGCGGTGAAGAGTGGATCATAAGCAGGGCATCCGTGGACAACCTTTCACATCAGAAACCTGACATGGAGATCATCGGGGAAGCCGACCCCCGGGGACTTATAGGCAAATACGTGGAAAACCCTGTGACCGGGGACAGGCATCCGGTTCTGCCCGCCTCCTTTGTTGACCCTGAATACGCAACCGGAGTGGTCTTCTCTGTCCCGGCCCATGCCCCCGCAGACTACATAGCCCTTGAGGACCTGAGGAGGAACCCTGAACTTATAGAGGAATACGATCTCAGGGATGTGATCAGGGACATTGAACCTGTTAACGTCATCAAACTTGAGGGTTATGGGGATTTCCCTGCTGCAGAGGTCCTTGATAAGTTTGGAGTTGAAAGCCAGGAGAACCCGCGCCTTGAGGATGCGACAGGCGAACTCTACAAACTGGAACATGCCAGGGGTGTTATGGCCGGCCACATCCCGGTCTATGATAGTATGAGGGTCTCGGAGGCCCGTGAGGTTATTGCAGAGGAACTCATGGAGAGGGGAGATGCGGATGAGATGTACGAGTTTGCTGAGAGACCTGTTATTTGTCGCTGCGGCGGCCGCTGCGTTGTCCGGCTCATGGAGGACCAGTGGTTCATGAAGTACTCTGATGAAAACTGGAAGGAACTGGCCATGAGATGCCTCTCTGGAATGAAGATCATCCCAGAGGAGGTGAGAGCCAACTTCGAATACTACATTGACTGGCTGAACGACTGGGCCTGTTCAAGGCGTATAGGCCTCGGTACAAGGCTCCCATGGGATGAACGGTGGATAATCGAGCCCCTCACCGATTCAACAATTTACATGGCATACTATACCATAGCACATCACCTGAAGAACATGGAAGCCGCGGAGCTTGATGATGAATTCTTTGACAGCATATTCCTGGGGAATGGGGGGCCCGAGGAGCTCAGGAGGGAATTCAGGTACTGGTACCCCCTGGACTGGAGGCTCTCTGCAAAGGATCTTATAGGTAACCACCTCACCTTCCACATCTTCCATCATTCAGCCATCTTCCCCGAGTCCCTCTGGCCTGGTGGTGTTGTTGTCTTCGGGATGGGCCTCCTTGAGGGTAACAAGATGTCCTCCTCTAAGGGGAATGTGATCCTCCTGAAGGATGCCATTGAAAGGCACGGTGCAGATGTTGTGCGTCTTTTCCTGATGTCGTCTGCAGAGCCCTGGCAGGACTTTGACTGGAGGGAGACGGAGGTAATAGGGACGCGCAGGAGGATAGAATGGTTCATGGAATTCTGTGAAAGGGTTTCGGATATATGTGGAGGTGAACTTGAACTTGAAGGAATATCCGGGTGTGAACCTGAAAGCTTCATAGGTAAATGGATGGTCGGTCAGCTGAACCACAGGATCCGTGAAGCAACCAGGGCCCTTGAATCATTCCAGACAAGGAAAGCCGTTCAAGAGGCTCTTTTCCTCCTCAAGAAGGATGTTGAGCACTACATGAGGCGCGTTGAGAACAGGATAGATGATGAAGTCCGTGCCGTCCTCGGTTATGTCCTGAGCGTGTGGATAAGGCTCATGGCTCCCTTCACACCCTATACTGCAGAGGAGATGTGGGAGAAGTATGGTGGAAGGGGCCTGGTTGCAGAGGCCCGGTGGCCTGAATTCTCAGAGGATTCAATAAGCCCCGAGATCCAGGCAGCCGAGGAAATGGTCCAGAATACCGTGAGGGATATACAGGAGATAATGAAGATCATTGACACCACCCCTGAGAGGATACATATGTACACATCCCCTGAATGGAAGTGGGAGGTCTTCAGGATAGCCCGTGAGGTCGGTAAACCTGATATGGGTGCCATAATGGGGAGGGTGTCGGCTGAAGGTGTCCATGACAACATGAAGGAGGTTTCGGAGTTCGTAAGGAGGATCATAAGGGACGCCGGAAGATCAGGGGTCAGGGAGAAGATAGATGAGTACGGTGTCCTCCTTGACGCCGCGGAGTATATAGAATCAGAGGTGGGTGCGGAGGTTGTGGTCCACCGGGAACCAGACTATGACCCTGAAAACAAGGCTAGGAATGCTGCTCCCATGAAACCCGCAATATACCTTGAAACAGGAAATTAAACCCTTCAGGGACTGAAACCGGGTGACTAGAAAAATTGGATGGTGTCCTACCCTACCACCCTGTTTTCAAGGACACCCACGCCCTCAATCATTGCCCTGACCCTGTCGCCGGGCATCATCTGCCCCACACCGGGGGGTGTGCCTGTTGCAATAACATCCCCTGGCTCAAGGGTCATTATATGGGATATGAACTCCAGTAGCTCTGGAACCTGGAATATCATGTTTGATGTGTTTGATGACTGCCTTATCTCTCCATTGAGTTCAAGGGATATGTCAAGGACGTGTGGATCCACAGAGGTCTCTATGAATGGCCCCATGGGGCAGAATGTGTCGAAGCTCTTTGCACGGGTCCACTGACCATCCCTTCTCTGCAGGTCCCTTGCTGTTACATCATTAAGGACTGTGTAGCCTGCTATGAATTCATCTGCATCCTCCCTTTTCACCTTCCTCGCCCTCCTTGATATTACAGCTGCAAGTTCAACCTCATAGTCAACCTCAGAGGACATCTCAGGGTAGACTATGCTGTCAAGGTGGCCGGTTACCGCGGTTAGAGGTTTCAGGAATATGACGGGTTCTTCAGGTATCTCCATGCCAAGTTCGGCTGCATGGTCCCTGTAGTTGAGTCCCACGCAGACCACCTTTGATGGTTCAACCGGTGGCAGGATCTTCACATCAGGGAGCTTGTGCTCACCAATGACTTCAGGTTCGGGTGACAGGTAGTCGTTTTCATGAATTTCAAGTACCGTTTCTCCTTCCTTAAATCCGTAGGAGGTTCCATGCTGGCTCAAGAATCTCAGAAACTTCAACTTATCACCTGATCATGCTATTATCCGTTCAATTGGCACCACAAGTATGTCCCTTGCACCAACCCTCTTGAGCCTGTTTACGAGGTTGAACACTTCCTTTTCATCCACAACCGCGTGCACAGCCACCACCCCGTTATCCGAGAGCACCTCTGATACCGTTGGCCCAGTCATCCCTGGCATGAGGGCCTTAACATTATCAAGGTTATCCCTGTCAACGTTGAGCATTACAAGCCTTTTGCCCTCAGCATCTATAACGCCCCTTATACCTGTCCTGACCTCCTCTATGAGTCCCTCCTTCTCATGGTAGCTGTCCCTGTTTGCTATGAGTTTCACCGAACTCTCGAGTATGGTGTCAACGACCCTGAGATGGTTCATCCTGAGGGTTGTGCCTGTGCTGCTGAGGTCCGTTATGAGGTCCGCCACTCCAATGAATGGGGCTATCTCGGTTGAACCCGTAAGTTCCACTATCTCCGCCTTTATATTCTTTCTCCTGAGGTAATTCTCTGTTATCCCCGGGAACTCTGTTGCTATCACCGCGTCCTCAGGTATGTCGTGAGGTCCCCTTATAGGGGAATCTTCAGGGACCGCCAGGACCAGGTCGGCCCGGCCATATTTGAGGTCCTCGAGTATCTCAACATCCCTGCCCCTCTCAACTATAAGGTCGAGGCCGGTGATTCCAAGGTCCGCTGCCCCGTCTGCAACGAACTCTGGTATGTCCGCTGCCCTGCTGAACATCACATCTATGTCAGGGTGCTGTGTCTTTGAGAAGAGTTTCCTGTTTACGGTGTCACGTAATCCTATTCCTGCATTTTCAAGTAACCTTATGGCGGGTTCGCTTATTCTCCCCTTTGAGGGGACCGCTATTCTTATCCTCATATAATCCCCCATGTCTCTTTAACCTGCAGAGTGGTGAGTTGATTAAAATAAGTTTACCGTGCTTGATCTCTCCGCATGTACAGGTTTTCCAGGCCGGTGGCATCAATCAGTATCCCCTTGGATGGCCCTCCTGCCATGAAGATTTCTCACGAAACCATAATTATATCTCTCCTCCAAGAACTTATATAATGGTTTGCAGTTCTTCACCAAGCCGGTGAAAACTTATAAGTTAGAACTTATAAGCAGGTGTTGCCCATGGAAAGCGAGAGCATACTCATAACAGGTGCAGAAATCCTTGATGTGAATGGAGTCAGACGGGCCTCTGTACTCATTGAAGATGATATTATAAGGGAAATATCAGCTGATCTGAGCCCTGGAGACGCGGATATTGTCATTGACGGCCATGAAAAGCTCATGATACCCGGACTAGTTAACACCCATACACACCTATCAATGACACTCTTTCGTGGAGTTGCAGATGACCTCCCACTGGACCGGTGGCTCAACGACCATATATGGCCGATGGAGGCCCGGCTCAGTGATGAATACTGCTATGCAGGAGCCCTCCTTGGCTGTGCCGAGATGATAAAATCCGGGACAACAGCCTTCAACGACATGTACTTCTTCATGGATGATGTTGCAAGGGCGGTTGATGAGGCGGGACTCAGGTGCGTCCTCAGCCACGGTATGATAGACCTTGGGGATGATGAAAAAAGAAGAGCCGAGCTTAAAGAATCAAGGAGGATAATCAGGAAGTGCCATGGGATGGCTGATGGACGTGTGATGGTTGCCCTTGGACCCCACAGCCCCTACACATGCTCAGAGGAGCTCCTTAAAGAAACAGCATCCATGGCAGCTGAACATGGTATTAAAATCCATATACACCTATCTGAAACAGAGGATGAAGTTAAAAACGTCCTTGAAAGCCATGGGAAGACCCCGGTGGAGTTCCTGGATGATACAGGTGTCCTTGGACCCGGAACCGTGGCAGCCCACTGTGTATGGTTATCTGATGATGAAATGGAAATCCTGGCAGATAGGGATGTGAAGGTCTCCCACAACCCCTCAAGTAACATGAAGCTTGCATCAGGGGTTTCACCCGTAACCAAGCTTATCGAGAGGGGTGTTAATGTTTCACTTGGAACTGATGGTGCGGCATCCAACAACAACCTTGACATGATTGAGGAGATGAAGACGGCTTCCCTCCTCCAGAAGGTCAGCCTTCAGGACCCCACAGCCCTCCCAGCCAGGAGGGTCCTTGAAATGGGCACCATCAATGGCGCTGAAAGCCTCGGTATAGATGCTGGTGTTATAGAGGAGGGTAAAAAGGCGGACATCGTCCTCCTTAACGTCAGAAGACCACACCTTGTCCCATGGAGGAACCCTACCTCCCACCTGGTGTACTCTGCCTCAGGATCAGACGTCGAGACGGTCATCTGTAACGGTGAAATACTCCTTGATGGCGGTGAACTTGAAAGGATAAATGAAAACTATGTTATGGAGGTTGCTGAGGAGGCGGCAGAGGAACTGACATCCAGGGGATGAAGCTAGAGTAGGTGTCCTCGAATCATCCTCCCAATCCATGAAACTCATATCCATCAGAGGATGATGCGTAGAGAGGTGAAGCCCGTGAAAGAATCAGCAACCGTGGCCCTCTTTGACATAGACAAAACCCTCATACACCGTTCAGAGGCCCATGAGATGGGATTCAGCCACGCCTTCAGGGAAGTCTACGGGGTGGACGCCTCCGTAGATATGATAAGTTACCATGGTAAGACCGATCCCAGGATTGCGCGGGAGATACTCCTTTCACTGGGCCTTGAAGGACCGGAAATTGAATCCCTCATGGATGAGTTCCTCAGGAGACTCACCGATTACGTCAGGAAGCACATCCACGAGGATGAGATAAGGCTCATTGATGGTGCAGATGAATTCCTCAACACACTTAAGGGCAGGGAGCCTTGATGGGCCTCGTAACAGGTAACCTCAGGGAAATCGCATGCCTTAAACTCCAGAGGGTGGGCCTCGATGAATACTTCAGCTTCGGGGGGTTCGGGAGTGACAGCAGCAGCAGGGAAATGCTGGCTGAAATTGCCCTTGAGAGGTGCCCCTTAAGTCGAGCCAGGACCATCCTCTTCGGTGACACCCCCTATGACATAAAAGCAGGAAGACATATAGGTGCCCTCACCATCGGGATGGCCTCGGGCAGTTACACGAGGGAGGACCTCATTGAAGCTGGTGCGGATTACGTCTTCCCTGACTTCAGGGACCTCCTCCTCATGGATGTCCTTGAATTCTGACAGTTTATCTCTCAATGAAAGCCGGTTTCCCCTCCCTCCTGAGGACTATGCTCTTCTTCCATTCAGGCCGGGTCTCGGGGAAGTCGTCCCTGTAGTGTGACCCCCTGCTTTCTTCCCTTATAATTGCAGATTCAGCCACCATGGAAGCCGTTATGAGCATGTTTTCAAGTTCAAGTGCCTCTATAAGGTACCTGTTGAATCCACGGGTCTCAGGGACATCAAGATCCGCCATCCTCTCCCTGAGGGATGCTATGGTTGAAAGTGCTGATTCAAGTGACTTCCTGCTCCTTACTATGGCAACGTTACTCCACATTGCCTCGTGCAGTTCATGTCTGAGCTCTGATGGGTCGCAGGAACCCTCCTTTACCATGTTCTTTATACGGTACTCCTCCTCTTCAACCAAGGATTTTATTGAATCCCTGCTGGCCCTGAGGGCGTTCTTTGCCGCTGATATCCCTGCCCTTCGTCCGAATACCTGAGTGTCTGCCAGGGCGTTCCCCCCAAGCCTGTTGGCGCCGTGGACTCCGCCCGCAACCTCGCCTGCAGCGAAGAGGTTCCTGAGGTTTGTTCTGCACCACTGGTCAATTCTGAGGCCCCCCATGAAGTGATGGGCTGTTGGGGCGACCTCCATTGGCTGGCACCTTATATCGACCCCTGCATCAAGGAACTGGAGGAGCATCGTTTCAAGTTTATCCTCTATAAGATCATCCGGGAGGTGGCTGACATCAAGGTACACGCCCCCATTCTCGGTGCCCCTTCCCTCCATTATCTCAGTGTAGATTGCCCTTGCAACCACATCCCTTGTTGCAAGTTCACCCCTCTGGTCGTAGCGTTTCATGAACCTTTCACCCTCACTGTTGAGGAGTATTCCTCCCTCACCCCTCACAGCCTCGGTAACGAGTATCCCCCTTCTTGATTCAGGGTAGACCATCCCTGTGGGGTGGAACTGGACCTGTTCCATGTCAATCAGGTCTGCCCCGGCCTTCCATCCCAGTGCAAAGCCATCCCCTCCCTTCTGCATGGTGTTTGATGTTACCGGGTAGATCTGGCCGGCCCCCCCGCTTGCAAGTATTGTTGACGCCGCCCTGAACGCCACAGGAGATGAGTCCCTTACAGACACCCCGGCGGCTCCAAGGACCGCGCCGTCCTCAACAAGGAGGGATGTTATCATGACCTCCTCCACGGTCTCTATATCCCTCCTTATAACCTCCTCCTTCAGGGCGGTTATTATCTCGTGTCCTGTCCTGTCACCATGGTAGCATGTCCTCCGGTAGGTCTGGCCGCCGAAGGGCCTCTGGTCCAGTAAGCCTGATTCCTGTCGATCGAAGAGGGCCCCGTAGGTTTCAAGGTCCCTGAGCCTGTCGGGTGCTTCATCCACAAGTATCCTTACAAGCTGAGGGTCGTTTATAAATCCCCCGCCCCTCAGAGTATCCTCATAATGAACATCGGGGCTGTCCTCATGGTCCACGCATGCGAATGCTGCGTTGTATCCTCCCTCAGCCATCCCTGTACATCCAGATTTAAATGATAATCCCTTTGAAACAATCAATGGTTCCAGTCCATGACTTGAAACCTCAATGGCTGCCCTGCAGCCTGCTCCTCCGGAACCTATTATCAGAACATCACAATCATATACTTGACTTTCCATGGAGTTAATTGGAACATTCAGTATTATAAGGTTTGGCCGTCAATACTTAAGGTAGATGAGACGAACATTCAGACAGACTCAGAACCAGTCAACGTCACCACCATGATGATAAAGTTTACTGGGGGTTCAGTTTTTGAAGAAGAAGGATATAGTGAAACTATCAAGGAGGGACTTTGAAAGGGCATGGCTTGAAAGCGGCAGGTCCCTGAAAAAGCCCCATCATGACATGCAGTATCCCCGTCTGCGGTTTAAAGCCGGGAAATCCCATGTACTCTATGACACCATATGGATGATCCGTGAGGCCTATCTGAGGCTGGGTTTCAGTGAAATGGTTAACCCTCTATTCATAGATGAGGAACACATCTACAAACAGTTCGGGCCCGAGGCACCGGCTGTCCTTGACAGGTGCTTCTACCTTGGGGGCCTCCCTCGACCCGATATTGGCCTGGCAGCCGATAAGATTGAAATGATGAGGGATATGGGTATTGACACTGATCCAGGTAGGATTGAAAAACTCAAGGATGTCTTCAGGTCCTACAAGAAGGGTGATCTCCCGGGGGATGACCTGGTCCTTGAGGTCTCGGAGGCCCTGGGGGTTGAGAGCCATGATGGTCTGCGGGTCCTTGAAAGGGTTTTCCCTGAGATACAGGACCTTGAACCTGTTGCAGGCAGGACAACCCTCCGATCCCATATGACATCTGGGTGGTTCATATCCCTTAGCAGCATCCATGACCACTATCGGATGCCACTTAAGCTCTTCTCAATTGACAGGTGCTTCAGGAGGGAGCAGAAGGAGGACTCAAGTCACCTGATGACCTATCATTCAGCATCATGCGTTGTTGTGGATGATGAGGTCCCCCTTGACGTGGGTAAGGCCGTTGCAGAGGGACTGCTAGAGCACTTCGGATTCTCAAGGTTCCGTTTCCGGCCCGATGAAAAAAAATCAAAGTACTACATACCCGGGACCCAGACCGAGGTGTACGCATACCACCCCCGCCTCGGTGAATGGGTTGAAATCGCAACCTTCGGTCTCTACTCCCCCATTGCACTTTCAATGTACGGTATAGATAAGGAGGTCATGAACCTGGGTGTGGGTGTTGAGAGGGTTGCCATGGTCCTCAACCAGGAGAGGGATGTCCGTGAAATGGTCTACCCCCAGATTTATAGTTCCTGGAGCCTTTCAGACAGGGACATTGCAGAGATGCTCAGGATAAACCTCCACCCGGTAACCTCAGATGGCAGGGAACTCATGGAACGCATAATCGAGACATGGGAGGCCCATGCAGATGCTGCTTCCCCCTGCAGCTTTGAGGTGTACTCTGGCGAGTTCCTTGGAAGAAAAATAAAGGTGGATGCCGTGGAGGTGGAGAAGAACACCCGCCTCCTTGGACCGGCGGTCTGGAACACCATCTACATCCATGATGGGAACATCCTCGGTGTGCCCCCTGGAACCGGCCTTGACACCGAACTCATAGTAAGGGCCCGTAAAGAGGGACTCAACACCGGCATAAGGTACATGGATGCCCTTGCAGCCGAGGCCGCCTACCGGATAGAGGAGATGGTGGTGCGGGGGGATGAAAAGGTTGAAATCCGGAGCACCATAGCCAGGTCCCTCTCTGACCTGAACCTGACCCTGGAGGATGCTGCCATGAGGTACATAACCGGCAGGAACCGTGAGATAGACCTCAGGGGACCGTTATTCTCAACCATAACCTGTGAACTGAAATCTGGGAGATGAAAGGGATGCAGGTGAAGGGTCGTGTTAGATCAGGGCTTGGCGAAGGAGCCTACTTCATGACAAGGGACGTTTACCTTGAGCCGTTCAGGGAAATTCTGGGCTCTGATCCATTCCCGGGTACCCTGAACATAGAAATTGATGACCCCCTGATCACGGAAAAGATCCTTAAGGGGGCCCGCAGGATCAGGGGCGGGCACGGTTTCGGTGACGTCCTTTATGTGAAGGCCCTCCTGAATGATGATGTTGAGGGAGCCCTTGTATTTCCCCTTAAAACAAGACACAGTCCTTCATGCCTCGAATTCATAGCCCCCATGCCCCTCAGAAAAACCCTTAAATTAAGGGATGGAGATACCGTTACCCTGAAGATAATTAACTGAAAACTGAGTGAAATTTACAGAGTCGTGATTATATGATTCAAGAAGCCCTTAAATCACTGCGAAAGGGAGAAATGGTCCTCGTATTTGATGCTGATAACCGTGAAAGAGAAACCGACATGATCGTGGCCGCTGAACACATAACCCCCGAACACATAAAGGTCATGCGCAATGATGCCGGGGGACTCATATGCGTCCCGGTATCCCATGAGAACTCCGAGAAGCTCGGCATACCCTACATGACGGATGTGATGAATGAGGCCTCAGAAGCCTTCCCTGTCCTTGGAAAGCTATCACCCTATGACATACCCTACGATGAAAAATCAGCATTCTCAATAACGGTGAACCACAGGAAAACCTTCACCGGGATAACAGACAATGACAGGGCCCTTACAATAAGGGAGCTTGCAGATATATGTAGGGATGGAAGACACAGCGAATTCGGAGATCTCTTCAGATCCCCCGGCCATGTAACCCTCCTAAGGGCAACTGATGGTCATGTTACAAGAAGGAAGGGTCATACAGAGATGAGCATAGCCCTCATGGAGATGGCGGGACTTACTGGAGTCGCTGTATGCTGTGAGATGATGGATGACAGGACCGGGAACTCCCTTCCAACTGAAGATGCCATGAGGTATGCCCGGGAGCATGACCTTATATTCATGAGCGGAGCCGATCTCATAGAATCCTACAGAGAGTTCAGATCATAGAGGTGTTGATATGGAGAGGATGAGGATAGGTATCAGTGGACTTGACGATACCATAGGCGGATTCCCCATGGGACGATCCGTGCTTATAACAGGCGAACCTGGATGTGGAAAGACAATCTTCTGTCTGCGTTTCGCGATAAGCAGCTGCATGGAGGGGTACCATACCATCTATATCACTGCCGAGGAGGACGCCAGTGACCTTCACATACAGGCCAACTCCTTTGGATGGAACACCCAGGAACTGGAGGAGAAGGGTCTGCTTAACTTCATTGAACTTACAGGTATAAGGGCAAGGATAACCGAAGCAGAGCTGAGCATGGACATGGACCCCATGAAGGGCAACTTCACAAAGATAATTCATGATATTCCCCCTGAGGCAGAGGTTGTGGTTATCGACAGCCTGGGGGGTTACACGGCCAAACTCACACCCTACGAGTTCAGGAATCAGTTCGATCTCCTTGTATATGAGCTTAAGCAGAGGGGTATCACATCGGTTATAATCCTTGACAGTGCAACTTCAAAGGAGTTCAATGAACTGGCCCTCTTCTCTGTCTACGGTGCCATAAAGCTTGGTAGACGTGAGAATCCCTACACCGGTCGAAGGGAACGTATAATGGATATAGTGAAGATGAGGAGCACCCGGACTCCCCTGCAGTTCCTCACCTATGAGATCGGTGGCGAAGAGGGTATCATGATAACCGAGGGTAAAGAGGAAATCTCTGAAGATGATTTTCAGGTCTGAAGGCATCATTCCGGGGGATGATTAATTTTTTTGAATATCCCCTGTATCTCATCAGGGGTTAAGTAGCCCCTGAAATCTGGTTTTTTTGCAGAGGAGATTATGGATTCAATGTCAAGGTTCTCCTCGATGGTATTCATTGCCATGATGCAGAAGTCCTCAAGTTTTATCTCAACCTCGGGTGTGCCTCCCCTCTCCTTCATCTCAACCCGGGGTATGGTCATGAACCTCCCATGGGATGCCCGCTCAGCTATATCCATGTCATATACCCTGTTAAGGATTGTATGGGGCACCTGGATCCCCATGGCCTCAAGAACGTCTATATGGGCCTGGAGATCGACCACTGCAGACTCTATCCCACCCTTGCTGCAGCCTGCGACCAGTATGACAGGGATGCCTGCTGCGGCTGCAATCTCGGCCCCTGAGTAGGGTGTTCTTTCATTTAAAAGTCCTGTGAGTATGCTCATAACACCCTCAACGAGCACTATGTCATAGCCCCTGCCCCTGATGGATTCAAGCACGTCCTGGAGGTCCATCCAGCCCAGGTGGCCTATCCTTATGGATGAATGTTTCTCCATCGGCTCCTTAACAAGGTAAAGTGCAGGTACTATGTCCCTGACGTCGGGTCCGACCTTCATGACACCTACACGCAGCCCCCTCCTCCTGAGGGCACCTGCAAGTCCCGTTAGAATGAATGTCTTCCCTGAATCAGAGCCTGTTGATGCTATCATGAGGACGGGTGGGACATCTGAACTCTTCCTCTGAGGATTTTCAGTTACCTTCTCACCGGTTATACCGATCTGGGATCTTATCTTCCTCCTAAGTTCCCGGTTGGATTCCATTATCCTTTCACGGTCCTCGTGGTCAGCGTCAAGGAATCGGAGAATGTTTTCAACCATCGCCGGGTTTTCATCAAGGCATCCATGGACCATTGTCCCTGCAATGTTTCCATCATCACTGCAGACCCCCGATGTCACCTCCAGGGTCGTGTCCCTGTAGTCCGCTCTCCTTATAATGGAGCGCATGATCTCATCTGCATCCCCCCTTATCTCCCCGTAGGTGTGGCAGTGGAACCCTGTGACCGTCTCACCCATCAAGTCCCTGGTGAGGAAACATTCACCGGTTATCCTTGCTTCAACACGGTCATTGCTTATCATTGGATGGAATGAAACATCAAGGAGCCCCAGTCCCTCCCTGTAGATGGGGCAGGGTGACTTTCTCCCTATATCTGTCTTCCTGGCAAGGACCTGGAACCCTGAACATATACCCAGTACAAATTTGCCACTGGACGCCATCATCCTTATTTCAGTTGCAAGTTCCCTGGAGAGGCTTCCTGATTCAACAATACTACCCCCGGGGATTATTATCCCGTCAAGGACCCTGTGGGCCCTGGTGCCGTCCACAAGACCGTTATCACCCACTATATCCGTTGGGAGGAAGCCGAAGGTTTCAAATGCAGGTACCGAACCACGGAGGTATGCCAGGCCGATTCTCATGGAAACACTCATGTATCAGTTAAGTTCTGCGATCTCCCTCATTGCAGCAAGGATCCTAGCATCATCCCCTGGTTTTGCCTGGAGCTGAAGTCCCACAGGCACGCCCTTCACCGTACCTGCCATCATGCTGGCGGCGGGTATCCCTGCAAGGTTGGCTATCACCGTGAGGACGTCATATGCATACATCTCCATTGGTTCAAGTTCCTCTCCGAGACTGTGGGGGAGTTTTGGAACCGTTGGGCCGAGTATAACATCAACGTCCCTGAGTATCCTCTGTATCTCCCTTCTTATAAGTGACCTTGCCTGCAGGGCCCTCTTATAGTACCTGCCGGATAGTTCCTTCTGGCTTATGTAGGATCCCATATGGATTCTCCTGAGGACCTCGGGGCCGCAGACATCCTCTATCCTGTGGCCGTACTTCCTCCCATCATACTTCCTTGTTGCAGAGAAGAATTCAACGTAATTTATAAGGTAGTATGTTGGCAGGCAGAGGTCTATGTGGCTGAATTCCAGTTCAACTATCTCCGCACCCTCATCCTCTATGACTCCAAGCTTATCCTGGATTATACGATCTATGGAGTCATCTGTAACCTCAAAGAATTCCTTAACGACTCCAAATTTCATCTCATCGAGTTTAAGGTCGGCTTCAAGGTCAGCGGCTCCGTCGATTGTTGTGGGGTCGGCAGGGTCATGGCCAGATATAACCTCAAGTGCAAGTTTTATGCCTGATACATCGGCTGCGAGGGGCCCTATCTGGTCAAGGCTCATTGCAAGGTCAAGGAGGCCCTGCCTTGATACCAGGCCATAGGTGGGTTTGAATCCCATGACTCCGCAGTGGGATGCCGGGTTCCTTATCGATCCTCCGGTGTCTGAACCGAGTGCAATGTCACACATCTCTGCAGCCACTGCAGCGGCGCTTCCTCCGCTTGAACCTCCAGGGATCCGTCCAGGTGCTGCCGGGTTATCTGTAGGGCCGAAGAAGGATGTTTCGGTTGAGCTTCCGGCTGCGAATTCATCCATGTTGGTCATCCCTATTATCACGGCATCCTCTTGCTTCATGCGTTTTATGACGGTGGCATCATAGCTTCCCCTGTAATTTTCCAGGGTCTTTGATGCTGCAGACACCGTGAAGTCCTGGACGTTTATGTTGCTCTTAACCCCTATAACGAGTCCCGCAAGCCTTCCTGTCTTCTCCCCCCTCTTTATCCTTGAATCGATCTCCTCTGCCCTTCTTATGGCCTCATCAGTGTTAATCTCTATGAAGGCGTTGATATCTTCATTCCTCGCCTCCACCGTCTTTAGGAAGCCTTCAAGGTTTTCCAGTGCAGTGACATCATGATTCTTAACCATCTCAACCTTCTCAACAATATCCATGGTTAACACCTGTAATTCCGGAGTGAACTTATGATCAGATGAGCATTCAGGCGGTCCTCGAAACCGTGAATCCGCCGAGGCTACACCATCAGGGTGATTTGATTTTCAGTCCCTGGAATGCCTTAATGGTAATTTCATTTTCAACACTAATAAATGTGAAGATGGAGTAATAATAATGATGGGACTCTGGAAGAGAATATTATTATCATGACAGGTGAGCTGATGGAAAAAACTGTTATACTTAAAAAGAGCCATGTTGAGGATCTCCTGAGCATGGATGACTGTTTGAAGGCCGTTGAAACCGCCTTTATCCAGGATGCCCTCGGGAAGGTTCAGATGCCCCCAAAGAATTATCTTTTCTTCAGGAGGTATGGGGGTGATCTGCGGATCATGCCATCCTACCTTGAGGAATTCGAAATGGCAGGTGTGAAGTGTGTGAATGTCCACCCCTCAAACCCGGGGAGGTACTCGCTGCCAACCGTCATGGCGGTTATAGAACTTGTGGACCCTGAAACCGGATTCCCCATTGCCCTCATGGACGGGACATATATAACTGATATGAGGACGGGTGCCGCTGGTGGCGTTTCAGTCAGGTACCTTGCAAGGAAGGACTCCGGTACACTTAGAATAGTGGGTGCCGGTAGACAGGCCTGGACCCAGCTGATGGCGATAGAGCGGGTTGTTGACCTTGAAGAGGTGTATGTATACTGCAGAACACCTGAAAACCGTGAAAAATTTGCTTATAAGGCTTCAAAGACCTTTGAAGTTCTTGTGAGGGCTGCTTCAAGTCCGGAGGAAGCTGTGAGGGGTATGGATATTGTGGTGACGGTAACCCCCTCAAGGGAACCTGTGGTGAAGGCTGAATGGGTGTCCCCTGGTACACATATCTGTGCAATGGGTGCCGACGCCCCCGGGAAACAGGAACTTGATCCGGAGATTCTCATCAGTGCAAGGGTTTTCTATGATAACTGGGAGCAGGCATCCCACAGCGGGGAGATAAACGTTCCCCTCAAGATGGGCATACTGGGAGAGGATGACCTCCAGGGGACCATAAGTGATGTTATAACCGGGAGAATACAGGGGAGAACGTCAGATGATGATATAACAGTCTTTGATTCAACCGAGCTCTCCCTTCAGGACGTTGTATCCGCATGGATGGTCTATGAAAGGGCCGTGGAAGAGGGTAGGGGTGTTGAAATAGATCTTCAGGGATGATGATAAGTCTCCATGAACACCCACATCCTCTCTTGTTATCTCACTCATTGATTCAGGGATGATGATAAGCTCTATTGGATGCAGGGACTGTTAATAGACCTCAGATGATGCTCTAAATTTCAGGGCCAGAAAGCGGTCATAAGGGATGCATGGCCCTATGGTTGGATGAGGTTAATGGGCATAGGGTCCATCCCGCAGATGTGCAGGGTTTTATAGTTGTATCACCATAACTCTTAATGGAGCTGTGATACCATGTACCCCACCAGGACGTATATGAACGAACTCCTCAACAGGATGGACCATGTATTTGAGAGGATGAGGATACTCAGCAGGACAAGATCCTTCAGGAAGGAAGAGATCGAGAAAATAGACTATCACCTGACAGAGATCATGAAGATACTCAACCAGTACAACTGATATTATGACCGAACTCCTTCTTTTCACGTTAACCTCATTTTTAATCGGGCTCTCAGGTGCAGTTGCCCCAGGCCCCCTTCTAACGGTCACGGTGTCTGATTCAGTTCAGAGGGGTTTCAGGGCAGGATCATCGCTAATTACGGGACACATAATCGGAGAGGTCATCATAGTTGCCCTCATATTCCTCGGCCTTGGATACATCCTCTCCTCTGAAGCCGCATCATCCCTCACAGGACTTGTTGGAGGATCTGTGCTCATATGGATGGGTGCCATGGGTCTAAGGCGATCCGATATTAAAACCGAAGGTTCAGATGAAGGGGGGTCCTTCCTCAAGGGACTTGTTATCAGCTACTCAAACCCGTACTTTTTCATATGGTGGGGGGCCGTTGGAGCCGCCCTCATGTACAGGGGGGTTGAGATGGCGGGTTTCCTGGGGATTCTGGGCTTTCTTGCAGGTCACTGGCTGGCCGATATTGGATGGTACAGCACCGTTTCATTCCTATCATCAAGAAAATCCTTCGACACCGGCTCCATAGCCTACAGGGTCCTGATGGTGGTATGTAATGGTTTCATAGTCATTGCAGGACTGTACTTCGCATTGAAAGGTGTCCTTTCCATTGCTGCATAATTGCAGGACCATACTTCACAGTGAAGGGTGTTCTATCCCTTGCCGCGCAATGAATCACCCCCCTGATGCATGAACATGCTGAAAACTGAACGATGCAGACCTCAACCACACAGAATCCCGGCCCCCGCAGTAAAACTGCAGGATTAATATGGAACTGAAGACATAACTGGTTATGATGAAGGCGGTTGTTTTTGATAACTCAGGGACACTTATAAAGAGATACAGGGCCCTTAAGAACCTTAAAACAGGTGAGATCTGTGATTACATGAATTCACTGGACCTGGTGGATTACAGTTACAGGAGGGCCCTTGTTGTACTTCAGACGGATCCATCAGAATGTATAATCAATGCCAGGGGTGATCAGACAATCTACGAGTTCATCACAAGAAATCGGATAAGATTTGATATCAGCTACTCCAGCGGGGATGCCAGCAGGGAAGACATCCTCAGAATACTCAGGGGGGACCCTGCAACCGTGAGGGACATACAGGACACCATAAGGGCCGTTGTTGAGAAGGACTACAACATACAGATATGCAGTGGCTCAGGATTCATCGTCAACCTTGACAGAAATACCGTGGAGTTCACCATAACCGCCGGGGGAAAACTATTCCCGGAGGTCCCTGCTGTCATAGAGGAACTCAAAATGAGGGATATTGACATCTACGTTGCATCAGGGGACAGGCAGGGTTCACTGAGGGAACTTGCAAGGGTGATCGGCATCCCCAAAGAGAACGTCTTTGGAACAGCCGATACTGAAGGGAAGGCAAGGATAATACGAGGACTCAAGGAAAGGTACAGCAAGGTTATGATGGTTGGCAACGGACCCAACGATATCCTGGCCCTCAGAGAAGCCGATGTTGGTGTTTTAACCCTTCAGCAGAATGAAGACGTGCCCCCGAGAGTCTTTGATGCCGCCGACCATATAATAGTGAACATAATGGACCTCTTGGATATAGATTTCTAGCCGATCCCTTAAACTGCCTTATAAAAACTATTGGGGGGTGATTTATGGCTGATATAAGCATAGTTCAGGTGAATGATACCCATGGATACCTGAAACCCCACCCTGAACTCTTCTGGGAGGGTGGGAGTGTGAGGTACGAGACCCTTGGTGGTTATCATCACATTGCAGGTATCCTCAACCGGATCCGTGATGAGGGGAACACCCTTCTCCTTGACTGCGGTGACACCCTCCATGGCACATACCATGCCGTGAGGAGTCAGGGCTCCGCAATGTTACCTGTGCTGAATGAGATGGGATTCGATGCCATGACAGCCCACTGGGAATTTGCATATGGACCTGAAAACTTCATTAAACTCTCAGAAAAGCTTAATTACCCTGTTCTGGCTGTGAACTGCTATTATAAGGGGACCAGTAAGCTGGTTTTTAAACCATACCGTATCCTGGATGTGGGTGACCTTCAGTTGGTGTAATCGGAATAGCATCCAACATAGTGGATAAGGTGATGCCCCCATGGTTCAGCAGGGGCCTTGAATTCACCCTTGGCCTTGATGAACTTCCATACTGGATTGAAGTCCTCAGGAACCAGGAAAGGGTGGATCTCATTGTCCTGATATCCCATCTGGGTTTTCCACAGGAATGTCAGCTGGCATCCGATGTAGATGGTGTGGACGTGCTTCTGAGCGCCCACACCCACAACAGGCTGGAGAAACCCTTCATTGTGGGGGACACCATAATAATCCAGTCAGGATGCCACGGGTCATTTGTGGGGCGCCTTGACCTTGAAGTTGATGGTGGCGTCCGGAGATTCAGACATGAACTGATAAAGGTGAAGGGCGAACCCCCGCCACTGATATCCACTGAGTACATGCACTAGTCAGACATGAACTGATAAAGGTGAAGGGCGAACCACAGAAGAAGACCCTCAAATCGAATACGAATACAAAGACATGAACTGATAAAGGTGAAGGGCGAACCCGACCCTGACACTGAAGAACTGGTCCTGAAGGCGACTGAAAAGGACAGTGATTACCTTGAAAGGGTGGTTGGCTCAACCAGCACCCATCTCAACCGTTACACGATAATGGAGTCAACCATGGATAACATTCTACTTAAGTCAATAATGGCGACGGGAGAATTTGACGTTGCATTCTCAAATGGTTGGCGTTACGGGGCTCCGGTGCCTCCAGGAGACATTAAAGTTGAGGACCTCTGGAACATCATACCCACCAATCCCCCGGTATCCAGTGTGGAGCTTACTGGAAGGGAAATATGGAATATGATGGAGGAGAACATAGAGCTGACCTTTTCAAGGAATCCATACAACCAGATGGGAGGTTACCTTAAAAGGTTCATGGGTATGGAGATCTACTTCAAGATAGAAAACCCTCCCGGGGCCCGGATACAGAAGATATTCATAAATGGGAAATCCATGGACCCCTCAGGGAGGTACAGGGCCGTCTATGTTACATCACAGGGCGTTCCTGATGTTTATGGTGAAAACCACTCAGCCTCCGATTTAAGGGCCGTTGATGCTCTAATTGAATACGTGGAGAGGAAGAGTCCTGTTGAATCTGAAATTAATGGCAGCATAACAGCAGTATAAATGGTGGTTTGTGATGAAGTACCGTGTCGTGTTCCACCTTGATGAGGACGATGACATGAGGGTCAGTCTTGCACTGAACAATATAAGAAACCTTATTGCTGACCTTGTAGATGTGGAGGTTGAACTGGTGGCCTATGCTTCAGGTGTGAATCCGCTAAGAAGGAACTCAGGGTATTCAGATACCATTAAGATGCTCATGGATAGGGGAGTGAAATTCGCGGCCTGCTCAAACACCCTCAAAGGGGATGGGCATAGGTCCTGAGGACCTCCTGGATGGTGTTGAGGCCGTTCCATCAGGTGCCAGGGAAATAGTAAGGTGACAGGCTGATGGCTGGGCCTACATGAGACCCTAACCTAGAGGAATCGCTTCAGAATTATTATCAGGTAGCAGAGGGAGCTCTGATCAGGGAAGAAGGGGGTTACCGCCATTGCCAGTAAAGCCGCAACAGGCATTAAAAGGTTTTTGATGAATGAATCCCTGTAAAATTTCATTTCAACACTCAGAAGTCCCCTGTGATATGAGTAGAACCAGTTCAGTGTTAAAAGGACCCCTATGATGAACATGTTCACATGGAAGAACATGTTTGATGCTGCAAGGCCTTTGCTGTTCCCAATGAGCTCGGTTGAAAAGGAGACCAGGGCCACGAACATGAGCCAGAGCAGGTTTATCCAGAGAACCCCTGTGTCAGCACCTTTAACCTTCTCAAGGTGTATGTGGTTAACCGCCAGAACACTCCCAGGAGAATGAAGCTCAGGGCATAGGTGAAGAGCTGGGGTGCCAGCGAAGAGATGTGGGTCTCCATTGATGATTCCGCTGTAATGTTACCTGGTAACTCGATGGTCAGGACAAGGAGGGTCATGGCAATGGCGAAGATTCCAACAGTAAGTCCCTCGATAAGATTCTTTTTCATCAGCATTAAACAGTCCCCTCATTCATGATGGATCTTTCAATGATCCTCCTGCTCTTAAGGACACCCTCATAGCTGTTGAGTTCTATAACGCCCCTGTGAACTGATTTTAGGAGGCCCAGTTTAAGGGTTCCCTCGCCGAGGGGGAGGTGCTGGTCCCTGACCCCATTGTTGTCACTAAGATGATAGTGGGTGGTCCTCCTTATTTCAAGGAAATCCTCAAGGAACCCCGTGGTATTTGCATGGCCAATATCAACTGTTGCATGGCATCCGCATTTCTCAACAAAGTCCTGGTGTTCACTGGGGGTGTTGCAGAGGTATGAAAACCTTCCAGGCATGTTTTCAACAGAAAGTTTAACACCCTTATCCTCAGCATACCCTGCGCATTCCCTGATGTTATCGATGGCCATTTCCAGTGCAAAGTTCCTTATCCTCTCCTCCTTCCTGTGCACCACTCCAGGGTGGGTTGTGACGGTTGTTGCGCCCATCATGGATGCCAGTTCAATTGTCTCCAGCATCTGCCTCCTTGTCTCCTCCCTCACCCCCGGGTTCATGCTTCCAGGGTTAAGGTCTATGGTTGGTGCATGGAGCAGCACCTCCACATCATAGGACTCAACTATCTCGGCTGAAAATCCATCCTCCATCAGCCTCCTGGGCCAGTAAGGACCCTCACAGAGGACCTCTATAAGCTGAAATCCATCCCTTTCGGCGGTCTCAAGCATATCCTCAAGGGATTTCATGAAGAGCGCCAGTGTTGAAAACCCGAGCTTCATATCTGATCACGTAATCATGTTCTATCATCAACATTTATCAGTTTTTCCATGCTGATCCCATAATGACCCTGAAGAACCAGTAAAAGCCATTATTGAAGGTTTTTTAAAATTTTGAAGTTAAATATCCCGCCTATTTCCTTAAATCTGTGAATGAGTACAGTTCATGTATCCATAAGCTGCACCGAAAATTATATATAACTCATGATATATCATTAAATCGATATATCAAAATCTGGAGATGTTAGGGTTGGAGAATGAAACAGCACCCTCTGACAGAGAAGCTCGGAAGTTTGATGAAAAGATAATAAAGAGCTTCATGAGGGGATTTGGAAAGACAATGATCCTCTGGATGATAAGTAAGGAGAAAATCCATGGCTATGAGATAATGAGACGCCTGGAGAAGTTCTACTCCCTTGAGGGCGCCCACTGCCGGATCAAACCACCGGGCCCGAGCGTTGTCTACCCTGTGCTCCATGACCTTGAGAAGAAGGGCCTCATAAAGGGGAGCTGGGAGATGCACGGAGAAAAAAGGGTGAAGTACTACGAGATAACCCCCCTGGGAGAAGCCACCATTGATCGTATAAGGGATATAATGGAAAAACACGTCTCAAAGATCTGGGAGGACTTCTGGAGGGATATTTTCCCATCTGAAAGGGATGGGGAGGGTGAAGAATGAAATATGCAATCGAAACCTTTGACCTTACAAAAACCTACGGGGACTTCACTGCAGTTGACAGTCTCAACATGAAGATAAAGAAAAACTCCATATTCGGGTTCCTGGGCCCCAACGGTGCCGGTAAAACAACCACCATAAAGATGCTAACCTGCCTCATACCCCCAACATCAGGCACCGCCAGGGTGGCAGGCCACGACGTGCTGGAATCCCCCGACGAGGTGAGGCAGAAGATAGGTATGGTGCCCCAGAAGGTCAGCCTCTACATGGACCTCACAGCCAGGGAGAACGTTGAAATGTGCGCTGACTTCTATGGTATGCCCCAGGATCTCAGGGAGACCCGGATAGATGATCTGATGGAACTGGTGGATATAAAGTACGCTGCAGACAAACCTGTTGGCCAGCTCTCAGGGGGACAGCAGCAGAAGGTATCCCTTGTTGCAAGCCTCATACACCAGCCAGACATCCTCTTCCTTGACGAACCCACCATAGGGCTTGACCCGACAACCAAGAGGGTGCTCTGGAACCTCATTGATGAACTCAACAGCAGCGGCCATACCATAATACTCTGCTCCCATGACATGTACGAGGTGGAACTGCTATGCGACTACGTGGGCATCATAAATCAGGGGGTCCTTGCGGCCTTCGACACCCCCCAGGGCCTGAAGGACACCCTTATAATGGAAGAAGAATCCGTGAAGGCCCGTGAAATCACAGGAATCCTTGATAAGATTGAACAGGAAAGTGCTGAACCCGGAGAAACAGGGAAAAAAGGGGGGGTCTGCAGGGGTACCGAGATAAGCATGCTGATAACAAACCTCACAGACGACCTTCTATCTGAACTTGAATCCCTCCCGGTTACATTGGAGGTCAGGAAGCACCGCACAGGCAGGGTAATCCTTGAACTTGACGAGAAATGTGAAACAGCCATAAACGAAGTCCTCATGGCTCTCCTAAGGAACAACGCCCGTATAACTTCAATATCCACCAGGGACCCATCACTGGAGGATGTGTTTATAAAGGTTACCGGAGGGTAGGAAATGGAAATGAAAAAGGTAATGTGGATGCTTAAAAAGGACCTGATAGTCCTCTGGAGGCACAAACCCCGCCTTATCTCCCTTATCCTGTTCCCGATACTCATGATAACCCTTTTCGGGTACGGGCTTGGAGGGACACTGGAGAACATCCCTGTGGTGATTGTTGAACAGAGCAGCGGCCCCCTGACAGACCAGACGGTCGCTGCCATGAAGAACATGAACCTCTACGATATAAAGGATATTCTGAAGGATCCTGACACTGCAAGGGACATGGTGGACACGGGTCAGGTGAAGGCCGCCATAATACTCCCTCCAAACTATGACAGCATGAGTGAAGAGCCGACTGTTGTAATGTACCTCGACTCCTCGGATCAGCTGGCCAGTCAGGCCCTGGTACCCGCAACCCAGGCCCTCTTCAGCAGGCTTTCAGGACAGCTAGCCATTGAAAAAATGCAGGGCGGCGGCATGAACCCTGCAGCTGGAAGTGCTTCAGGACCCGGAGAGAGTTTCCAGAGTATGGTGAATGCTATAAACCTCCAGATAGACAGGATATACGGGGATATCAAGTACATGGACTTCCTTGTGCCTGCTGTCCTTGCAATGACCATAATGTTCTCATGCATGTTTGGAATGGGCCAGTCCATTGCAGGTGAGAGGGAGAGGGGTGAACTTGCAAGACTGTTCATGACCCCAACAAGTGTTTCAACGGTTGTTGGCGGGAAGATAATCTCAAAACTGGTAATAGAAAGTGGAAGGGCGTTTCTACTCCTCCTTGTTGCCATAGCCCTCTTCGGGATCACCATAAATGGCAGCATGCTCCTCACAGTACTCCTCCTTATACTAACAGCCCTCTGCTTTGTTGGCTTCGGGATAATGATATCGGCGAGGGTGGCGACCCAGGAGGACTACATGCAGATGGTGATGCCCTTCGCCATGCCCATGATGTTTGTATCAGGGGTATTCTATCCCATAGAAACAATGCCATGGATATTCCAGAAGATTGCCTACATCGTACCCCTCACCTATGCAAATGACGCCCTCCGTTCAGTCATGCTCAGGGGGGCCGGTGTCGGCAGCATATGGGTGGATATCCTTGTACTTGCAGGTTTCACGCTCCTCTTCTTTTCAATGGGAGTTACAAGATTCAATAGAGATATTTAGGTGATAGCATGAAAATCAAAAATCTCATAATGGTCTTCATGGCCCTTGGAATGATTCTGAGTCCTGTCTCAGCAGCTGACTGGACGGTCTTTCATGGCAACCTCCAGCACACAGGTTTTGCTGAGGAGCCAAGCGATTTTTCAGCCAGCACATGGTACCTGCAGATTGGTGGCGTGAAATCATCGCCGGCCATCTTCAACAAGGTGGCGTACATCGGTTCCATTGACGGGAAGCTCTACGCCATCAACCTTGAGACCGGAAGTGTTATATGGAGCTATAAGACAAGTGGAGCCATAATTTCATCACCAGCAGTTCTGAATGGCACGGTATTTGTGGGTTCCATGGATGGTTACCTCTACGCCATCGAAACAGATACCGGGGACCTTAAATGGAAGTTCAAGACAGGTAACAGTATAGAGTCCTCACCTGCAGTTACCAATGACACAGTCTATGTTGGCTCAGATGACTGCAGACTCTACGCGGTTGACATCGACAACGGGTCAAAAGAGTGGGAATTCTACACAGGAGATGCTGTTAAATCATCCCCTGCTCCAGTGAACGGGACCGTGTACGTGGCATCATCCAACGGAAAGATATACGCCATCAATGAAAACGGGGAGGAGTTATGGAGCTACACAACAGGTGACGCTGTACAATCATCCCCTGCATTCTGGAACGACACGGTTTACGTGGGATCTGATGACGGAACCCTCTACGCGCTTTCAGCCGGTGATGGGAGCATAGTATGGAGGCAGAGCCTCGGGAACAGGATACGCTCCTCACCAGCCGTGGATGATGAGGAAAACAGTGTATTCATAGGATCCGATGATGGGAACATAACATCCCTGGATACAAGGACCGGGAAACTTAAATGGTCCATCAGGACAGGGGCCGCTGTAAGATCAACCCCTGCAATATTTGACAGCAAGATAGCCGTGGGATCAGATGATGGAACCCTTTACATACTGAACAAGTACAGCGGGAAGGAAGAATGGGCATATTCACCCGGCTACTATCTCTTCAACTCGCCTGTAAGTTCCTCACCCGTGGTGTACGGTAAAACCGTCTACTTTGCAACTGAGAACGGATACATCTACTCACTGAACAGTGAAAAGGAAGAGGGTCCCGCATCAGTATTCGGGTACTACCTGGCAGCCATAATCATTGCAGTCGCAGGAGTCATCCTTGTCGTCTGGAAAGTCATCTCCAGGCGCAGATAACCCTTTATTTTTTTCATTTGACTGGTGATAGAATGTTAAGGACCCTTATAGTCTATAAAGGCGTGTATGGCTCAACAGAAGAGATAGCCAGGAAGCTCGGGATGATACTGGGCCCATCGAGGTGCTGCACCCCCGAAGAGTTCAGGGATGAGTACAGGGAATTTGAATTCATCATCATGGGCTCCGGGGTATACAGGGGAAAACTGCATCCCGAGATAACTGATTTTATCAGGGACAAACCCTGGATCGCTGAAAAGCCTGTGGCCCTCTTCTCGGTCTCACTGAGCATGGAGGATGGGGCCAGAGCCCTCAGAGAAGCTGAGGAACTCATGGGGATCCGCTGATTTCAGGGTGCCTTGGCGGTCGCATGATCCTTGATGAACTCTCAGAGGAAGATCTGGGGGAACTGAGGAGATTTTCCGCTCTTACAGGAATGCCACTCAAGGATACTGACCTCACATCCACGGAGGAGGTCATTGAATTTGGACTTGAACTCAAAGATATACGGGACTCCCTCATGAAGGATATGGGTGATGAGGAACTCAGAAAGTACGTTGAAGAATTTCTAAGATCCCACAACACATGCACCCTTGCAACCTGCCATGGGTCATGGCCAAGGGCAACGCCAATTGAATACACATACCATGATGGCTGCCTCTACCTTATCAGTGAGGGCGGGGAGAAATTCGCGGGGCTCCTGATGAACGGCAGGGTTTCTGTTGCCGTCTACGAGGACTACACCTCCATGAACAACCTTGCAGGAATGCAGCTGACAGGAAGCGCCGAGATTGTTCATGGCAGAGATTATATGGCCGGAGTGCTGGCTTTAAAGGGGTTGGGCACCGATTTAATTGATAAACTTCCCGTGGACCTGAATATCATAAAGGTAACCATCTCAAGGGTTGAATTTCTCTACAGCAGATTCAGAGATGAGGGTTTCCATGTAAGGCAGACACTGCAGTTCAAGTGAATTAAGAGCATCATCCCTGAAGGAAATGTGGCGCTGATTCATTGGAGCTATACCAGAACTGGCTAAGTAAAAAAAATAATTTCCCTATTGTAATATCAGCAGCAGTCTTTAACTGAAAAAATAAAATTTTAGTGGAATGCCAGTTATAACATTCCATTATTGTATTTATCAAGCATGCTCATCCAGGAGAGGACCTCTTGCTTCTCTGGCTTTGTAATGCTGGTCCAGCTAGATGCATCGTATGTTGCAAGGAATTCATCAGCATCTGAAATCATGTCAAGGACCTCGTCGCTTGCATAGGCCCCGTTCAGTATGTTTAATTTCGCGGCAAGTAACTGTGCATATAGCTTGTTTATGCCGTTAGATGCTGCTCCATTAAACTGCAGTATCCTGAAGGCCTGTTCAGCGGTGGTTACAAGGATGCTGTCCTCGCCTCCCGGAGTTCCCAGCCAGATTCCGGTGCCGAGGAGTTCTGTCACAACATCATCATTGTTTCCATTGAACCCTGCATGTGTCTTCCAGTAGCCGATTGTAAGTGGTGCAACGGGACTGGCCTGTATTACCACGGTTACTGTTGCATTTGCACTCTGACCCGTTTCCATTATTGTTGCTGTGTTCACGTAGGTTCCGTTCTCGGTGAAGGTCACATTATATTTAACTGATCCTGAGTCACTGAACATCCATGAACCGCCATTAGTGTCATCCACATTTATGCATTCATATAGAGGTGTCAGTGTTCCCGGTAGTATGGTTGTGGCTGAAGGTGATGGGCCGAAGGGTGTTCCCAGGTGCCCTGAATGGTTGGTTATTTTAACATTCGCTGTTACCTTATATGTCCCGCCTGCATGCACCTGCTCCGGTGTAAGATCTATCCTGTAGGGGTATACTCCCACTTCACCGGGGTCTAAAACCGGATTTGAGGATAGATCAAGGGTGTATGTACCTATAAGGTCATTTGGTGGAGGTAAGCCATCACGTAGCTCAAGTAGAACCGTAAGGTTTTCGGTTGCAAATTCACCTCCATTGCAGACCGTCACATTACCCTCAATCCACGCCCTGTCAGTGTAACCTGTCCTGTTGACGTTTATTGTATACTCTGAGGTGGCTGAATCCCCCTGGAGATGTTCCAGGTATCTGGAGTCACACTCTTATCTATCTCCCAGGAGTATTCCCTCACATAATTCGCATCTGCCGTGACATTAGCAGTTAGAGTTGTTCCAGCAGCACCCCTGCTTGCAGCAGAGGAGTTTGCTGATAGAAGAACAACTAACAGGAATGCCATCAGGCACCAGCCGACTGGTTTTAAGCCGGCGGCCTTAAAAACTCTAATTTTCATCCCCCCATAAAACATTAAAACAGAACCCCTATTTTTCTTAAGGGACTCTGTAACTATTTTTATGGAATTTCCGACATAAATAGCTTTTTAAAATGTCAGAAGATAACTGAAAATTATTATTAAGGGATGTCTGTCACTGAAAATTCCAATAAAAGTGAAAAGAGTCATATGTAAAAATAGTTATTCCAAAGAGCCCCTGAATGTGGGGAAACCCCTTCATTCCCGACATGGTTGCAGTAAACCCCAATGGGGTGTTGGGAGATCTATTATCAGCAGATGATCTGAAAGGCTGTGGCGCAACTGAAAAGAGGATGATAATGGCTTAACAATAAAATATAAAAAATGGAAACCAGTGGCTTCCATCTTTTATATCCTTAATCCTTGCGGAGCTGTATTTCTATCGCTGAAACATTGGTAGCGGTTCCCTCGTTACCAATTATTTCCTCTGTACATATATCGATGTTCTCTATCTGTATATCTGGTATGAACCTGTTTCTTACAATCTCTGCAACATCAACAGCCCGGCTTATTGCTCTTCCACGGGCTTTAAGGATTACTTCACTGGTCCCACCGTTCATCTGAGTCACTACGGCTAGAACATAGTTCATTACAGGCTTGTTTCCGATGTATACTACATTTTCCTCTGACATCACTTAACCTCCAAGAGTGTCTGTAATAGAATAGTCCTCTGGAATTATATAAACTTTGTGATATGATAACTGAAAAATTTAATAATCATCCACAGGACCCTTTCACTGGGCTGTCAATGGCCTTGAAGAGATTCATCCCCTGGAACATGAAACCGCATCCCTGATTTTATCTGCCACGTTAAGGGCTCCCTGGAAGCCTGCCGTGAGTACTGATCCATGCATCACGTCAACAAGGGGCATCCTGAGGCCCTCTGAGAGACAGGTCTCGGCGAGGCCCCCTACAATTACATCTGGCTCAGCATCCCTGAGGGCATCCTCAACATCTGAGACATCCGTGCCTACAAGGACCCGTGACCTGAACCCGGGGACACGGCCAAGGTTTTCCAGGGTGTACTCACCTATCATGTCCATTGAAACAAGCGCAACTTCCATTCCAAGCTCTGATAACAGTCCTGCAAGTGCAGCAGCCCTTGTCGGTCCTGAGACAATGGCTGCCCTCAGGCCCTTAAGCTCAGCGGCCCTGTCCATGAGGGCGTCCATGAAATCATGGTAGGCCTCCTCCAGGGGATAATCTATGCTGAAGTACCTGAGGATGCCGGCATAGAATTCCCTTGAATTTGAAAGTCCCATGGGGAATGGATGGTGGTGGAAGGGGATCCCGAACTTCTCCTCAAGTAATCGGCATGGTCCTATACCCGAGACGTCGCAGAAGGAAAGGTTCAGATGGGCAGATGGTATCCTCCTCACATCATCCAGTGTGCACCCTGCGGTGAGGACGCAGTTTACTGAAACACCCATCATCTCCAGGGATCCGGTTATGTGTCTCAGGTCCGGGCCCCCGCGGAACTCTCCTATAATGTTAACCCCGGGTTCCCTGGGGGGCTCCCCTTCCAGGCAGAACTTCTCGATGAGGGCTGTCATCACCTCCTCATAGCCCTCCCCCTGTGTTGATTCAAAGCCCCCTGCACTTACTGTTATGACTTCGGATCCCAGGTCCCCTGCTGATTCCTCCGCAACCCTCCTTATATCCTCTCCTATGATACTCGTTGCACAGGAGCTCATGACAACCATGAGGTCAGGGTTGTGGGTTTCATCAGCGTTCATGAGGGTCCTCCTGAGTTTATCTGAGGCCCCGAAGACCACATCTTCCTCAACAAGTTCTGTTGATGCAATCCTTATCCTCTTGCCGCCCCTTGCAGTCAGGAGGTACCTTATGTGGTAGCCGCAGCCCCTTGGACCGTGGATTACAGGGAGTGTATTCTTCATTGCCGCCGCAGCCCTCACGGCTCCGAAGAGTTTGCACGTTGATACCGGTTCCATCTACACACCTATTTAAGGCTCAGGATTTTGTTTATGGCGTCAAGAACAGCCTCTACACTTGCCATGACGATGTCCTCCCTTGTGGATCTTCCTGTTGCCTTGTTACCTTCCCCGTCGCTCATGACAACAAAGACCTCTGCCAGGGCATTTGTACCCCCTGTTATGGCCTCGATGTTATATTCATCAAGTTCTATGTCTGCAGTTTCACTTACAAGGCTCTGTATGGCGTTTATGGCTGCATCAACAGGTCCGACCCCTGTCATGGATGTTGTTTTAACCTCGTCACCGATCCTGAGTTTTACCGTGGCTGTTGGCATGACGCTTTCACCGGTCATGACGGCTATGCCCTCAAGTTTCACTATCTCCCTTGCCGCCTTTCCAAGGATGGTTACTGCCATCGCCCTCAGGTCAGCGTCTGTTATCCTTTTACCCTTATCTCCAAGCCTTTTAACCTGTTCATAGAGGG
Source organism: Methanothermobacter wolfeii (assembly GCF_025397995.1). NCBI lineage: Archaea > Methanobacteriati > Methanobacteriota > Methanobacteria > Methanobacteriales > Methanobacteriaceae > Methanothermobacter > Methanothermobacter wolfeii. Next base: position 25,448 of record NZ_CP104550.1, on the reverse strand, counting down.
TGCAGAACTGTTCCTCGTTCATTTCTATGTCGTATTCCCTTAGTTTTGATCTGAGGGCGTTTGCGCCTGTGTGTTTTCCGAGGACTATCCTGCGCTTGTGGCCAACCATCTCGGGTGTTATGGGTTCGTAGGTCTCTGCCTTCTCCAGGACTCCGTGGACATGGATTCCTGCCTCGTGGGCGAAGGCGTTTTCACCGACTATGGCCTTGTTGGGCGGCATCCTGACCCCTGTGAGCCTTGATACGAATTCGGATATGCTGACAAGTTCCGTTGTCCTTACAGGGAGCGGCAGGTCATAGCGGGTTATGAGTGCCATTACAACCTCTTCAAGGGCTGCGTTGCCTGCGCGTTCCCCGAGGCCGTTTATGGTTGCATGTACCTGTGATGCTCCTGCCTCTACTGCTGCAAGGGAATTTGCAACCGCCAGGCCGAAGTCGTTGTGGCAGTGGACGCTTACCGGGACCTTCAGTTCATCCACAAGTCTGGATACCATGTGGTTCATGGCCCTGGGGATCATCACCCCGACGGTGTCGGGCACGTTTATGATGTCTGCTCCCGCGTCCTCTGCTGCCCTGTAAACATCCAGGAGATAATCAAATTCTGTCCTTGTGGCATCCTCTGCAGAGAACTCAACTTTAAGGCCGTGGTCGGCGGCATATTCAACTCCGAAGACAGCCTTTTCTATTATCTCCTCGGGTGACATTTTGAGTTTGTACCTGCGGTGGAGGGGTGATGTGCCTATGAAGGTGTGTATGTAGTCAACACCGCAGTCTATTGCCGCGTCTATATCCTCCTTGAGCACCCTTGCCAAACCACAGGTGTTCGCATCAAGGTCAAGTTCCACTATCCTCCCTATGGAGTTCATCTCCCCTGGAGAGGCTGCAGGGAACCCTGCCTCTATGGTGTCAACACCCAGCTTATCCAGTTTTCTTGCTATGCCTATCTTCTCATCAACCGTGAGGGCCACTCCAGGTGTCTGTTCACCATCCCTGAGTGTTGTATCAAATATCCGTACCGACTCCGGTAGGTTCATCTGGTCCTTAACATCTTCTATGTACATTCTCATATCCCCATGGTCTGGCTGTATGATTATTAATTGATCACCGGTCCTTTAAAGCTTTCACGGAGTAGCTGTTATCATCTTATAACTTATAATATATAACTTATAACTTATAAGTGAATTTATTCTGCAGGGGTACGTTTCCAGAAGAAGATTGAACTCATGTCAGACAGCCATGCTGAGGCTGAGGAAGTTCCTCAACCCCGGTGCAAGGCCCAGGATGAATATGACAAGTTTCAGTGTGCTGGCGTCCCTCCTCTCAGGAACGTATGCATCTATGATGTAGAGTGCCGTCATTATCACTGCAATTTTAAGGGGGAACATCACAAGGGCCGTTCCTGTAATGCCGGTGAGGGCCGATGGCAGTACATGCTGCTCGGTGTAGCCATAGAGGTCAACAGCCACGAAAGTGGATGAAGCATCAAAGATATGGGCATAAAGGACAGGCAGGTTGAAATCCTCCCTTAGAAACCCCCATTTAATGCTCAGTGCCCTGAACATTGTTGAAAAGAGAAGCCATACCCCTGTAACGGTCAGGAAGGGTGCCGGGTTTATTCCAGGGATGCTTATAATGTTGGGTATGGAAAGGATGGTGCCGGCGGTAAATATAGTCCTCCTGTAGTCCCATCCGAACTTCTCCTCAACCTTGACAGAGGCTATAAGCGTCAGTATGGCTGCCAGGCCTACGAGGATGTAGATGCCAGGTGTCACCAGGAGGTGCGTCAGGGGGTAGACGCCGTTATCAACAAGGGCCCTTGCACATGACCCCAAGAATATGAAGGGGATTAGGGGCGCGAAAAGATCCCCGGGATCCTTGTCAAGCCACCTGAACATCTTCATGATGATGAGAACTATGAGTCCAACTGTAAGACCAAATACAAGGGTGTTCAGGGGTGTGTATCCAGGGTGGAGGTAGAAGAAGTTGTCCTCAAGGAATTTCATGACCCCTGATATCATGGAACACCCCCTGCTCCCATCATATAACCCTCCGTCCCATGACCTTCTTATTGATAACCTCACGTATAATGAGGGGGAGGGGTGTCCTGTTACCCTCGGGCATGGTCCGGCCCCTCCTTATCCCCTCAATTATGTCATCGGCACTGTTATCAGATTCAACATAGGTGAAGCAGCTGCCTACAGCTTCAACAAAGTGTGCGTCGCTTGCACCTATCTGTGTGAGGCCCCTTTCAACTGCAAATTTCCTTGATCTCCAGTTGGAGTAACCTATTATGTAGCGTGAGTTCAGGGTCTCGATGGCATCAACCGGGATGTTCCTCTCATTTACAAAGAGTCCCTGCCTGTAACGGACGAATGGGTGGGGTACAACCGCAAGGCCGGCCTGGGAGTGTATCTCATCAACAGTCTCCCCTGGGCTCAATCCCTTGGGTATTTCCTCCTGTATCCCCAGTGCAACAATATGGCCTCCTGAGGTGCTGATCTCCACTGCAGGCACCACCGTGATCCCTGACCCACTGGCCTCCTTCACCGCCAGTTCGGATCCCCTCATGGTGTTATGGTCCGCTACTGCAACAGCATCCAGTCCTATGGAGGATGCCCTCCTGATTATCTCTGCGGGTGTGCCCCTTGCATCACCCGAGTACTGGCTGTGTATGTGGGGATCTATCTTTATCATGATTCCACCCTGTAGAGTATGCTCCTTATCAGGCCCACTGGTCCGGTCATCATCACGTCACCTGCAGGTGCAGCGTGGTGGGTGTTGAGGGATGTTTCATCAAGGATGTGCCTCTGGGGGCCTGCAGTAATAACCATCTCGGGTTCACCCACACCTCCGAGTACATGGGCCCCGTGCCCTCCATCAGCATGTATCTCCCTGTGGGTCAGTTCTCCCGCCGCAAGCCGGTTTATGAAGTCCTCAAGTTTATCCCTGGTGAGCATGCGTGTGTGGTGCTCCATAACTCCATGTATTCTTCCGTCCATGATACTTGCAGCGAGGGTGTGGCCGTTTCCAGCGTCAACTATAACTGCGGGTTTTTTCGGGTCAAATAAGGGGTCTGAGAGGGCTCCTGCCACCGATGCGAATTTTGAATCCATGATAAGGACCGGCTGATCAACCGCGTCCTGGATGGACTTCATCCTCGTGAAGTGGGCGGGCACGTCACCATAATAGGAGAACTCCTCAGGCTTCAGGGGCTCTGAAAGCCTTTCCCTTATCTTCATGAACCTGAAGTTCCGGTCCCCCATGTCCCCTCCTGCTCCATGGTCCTGGACCGCGACTCCGAGGATGTCAAATTCTGCACTGACATCGAAACAGGCAAGGGCGCCTGTTATGGCATCAAGGTTAACATCCGTGAAGTGGACTGTTCTTAGGTCATCCCTGTTCTCAGGGGATATTTCTATCCCCCTTGAACGGACCCTTTCCAGGTCATCCCGGATGGTTCTTGCCGCTTCCTCTGTCATTACAACCCTGTGTCCCTTTTCTATATGCTCCCTTATTGCAGAGGAAACAGGGCCGCCGCCCATGGTCTGGCCCTCAATGAAAACATCTTCATCAATGTTCCGCAGCTTATCTGCAAGTATCCTTGTGGGTGAGGGCATCACCATCTTGATGGAGTTTTCAATCCTATCGATCCCTGTATCATGGTACATGATATCCTGGGTTCCGACACCGACATCAACCGCAAGTATCTTCATGTAAGAAACATATCTGTAACCCTCTGTTTAAATTTTCCTTAAAAACTATAATGTACATATATGTACAGTAAAGTTTTAAATAGTCCTTTAAATAGAAATGATGCATGTTAATGATAATCAGAGGTGAAAATTATGCACAAGATAGTCCTTGATGAAAAGGAGATACCGAAAAAATGGTACAACATCAACCCTGACCTGCCCTCACCGCTGCCCTCACCAAAAAACCCTGAAGGCGGAGAAAACATTGAAAACCTCCCTAAGGTTTTTTCAAAGGGTGTTCTTGAGCAGGAAATGTCCATGGAAAGATGGATAAAGATACCCAGGGCTGTTAGAAAGGTTTATAAAATGATAGGAAGGCCCACCCCCCTCTTCAGGGCGAAGGACCTTGAAGAAATGCTTGACACTCCTGCAAAGATATTCTACAAGAGGGAAGACTACTCTCCAACAGGAAGCCACAAGCTGAACACCGCAATCGCCCAGGCATACTATGCAAAGGAGGACGGTGCGGAAAGACTCACAACCGAAACAGGGGCCGGTCAGTGGGGTACGGCCCTCTCACTTGCATGCTCCCTCATGGAACTTGAATGCAAGGTCTACATGGTAAGGGTGTCCTTCAATCAGAAGCCCTTCAGGAAAACAATAATGCAGCTCTACGGCGGAGAGGTTGTACCTTCCCCGAGCAACCATACAGAATTCGGGCGGAAGATACTTTCAGAGGACCCTGAACACCCCGGATCACTGGGCATAGCAATATCAGAGGCCATGGAGGAGGCGCTCCAGTATGATAACGTGTACTACTCCCTTGGAAGTGTGCTGAACCATGTTCTCCTTCATCAAACAGTAATAGGCCTTGAAACAAAGAAACAGCTTGAAATAGCCGGTGAAACGCCCGACATCATGATTGGATGTGTTGGTGGTGGCAGCAACTTTGGCGGGGCGGTATTCCCCTTCATAAAGGATAAGCTCGATGGTAAGCTTGACTGTGAGTTCATCGCAGCAGAGCCCAGATCCTGCCCCACCCTCACACAGGGCGACTACCGATATGACTTCGGTGACACCGCGGGCATGACGCCGCTTCTCAAGATGTACACCCTTGGACATGACTTCGTACCGCCATCTGTCCATGCAGGTGGACTCAGGTACCATGGTATGGCCCCCCAGGTGGCGCTCCTTGCCAAGGAGGGTATTGTAAATGCAAGGGCGGTTCCACAGCATGAGATATTTGAAAGCGGAGTCAAATTTGCAAAGGCCGAGGGAGTTGTCCCTGCCCCTGAGACCTGCCACGCCATCAGTGTGGCCATCGAAGAGGCCAGAAAATGCAAAAAGACCGGCGAGGAAAAAACCATTGTTATCAGTTTCTCAGGTCACGGCCTCCTTGACCTCAAGGGCTACGGTGACTACCTGGAGGGTAAAATTTAACCCCCATTTTTCATTTTATGCTTGTTAAGAATGATAACAACCTTTAAGTGCCATCAGCCGAACTATTTTTTATTTTACAATCAAGAGTATCCTGGATTCTGAAAGACATTTTAGGTGTGGCTTAATCGATGAGGACTATGGACTTAAATAAGCTCATATCCAGCATATCCCCCACCCATATCTGAAGCCACCGAAACCCGGTTAACGATAACTGTCAATACATATAAATACAATCATTACCCACCTACTAAATTGAGCATATTCAGTCTCATCAAGGTGATCATATGGACCGCAGGAATGTAGTTATTGGTGCTATGGTTCTTGTAATAGCACTTCTTGTTGGCTTAAATGTGGCCATGTACATGGGGTCCCAGGAACAGAACATAACACAGCTGGACTGGGCCGACAATGCAACAACAGATATGCGTTATGCAAACGAATCTCCAGCACCGGTAAGTGTTGATAAAACCATGAAACCCACCATTAAATATAACAGGACTTCCGGTACTGGCGGATCCAACGGTACAGATGAGAAACCGGAACCGGAACCACAGGGTAATGAAACCAGTTAAGGAGGATTATAATTGTACAGGATAGGTGAAGCATTAATAGGAAGCAGGAATGAAGTCGCCCACATAGACCTCATCATAGGGGACAAGGAGGGAAACGCAGGAGCGGCCTTTGCAAACGGCCTCACAAACCTCTCCCTGGGGCACACCCCCCTGCTCTCGGTCATAAGACCCAACCTCATGACCAAGCCAGCCACCCTCATCGTGCCGAAGGTCACGGTGAGCTGCCTGGAAGACGCTGATAAGATATTTGGACCAGCACAGACAGCCGTTGCCCGTGCAGTGGCAGACGCTGTTGAAGAGGGCATCATACCTGAAGAAAAGGCAGAGGACCTTGTTGTAATTGTGAGTGTGTTCATACACCCTGATGCTGAGGATTACCGCAAGATATACCAGTACAACTATGGCGCCACCAAACTCGCCCTCAGAAGGGCCATGGAAGGTTATCCATCAATAAGGAAGGTGATAACCGAGAAGGATCGTGGAAGCCATCCAATCATGGGATTCCGCGCCGTTCGCCTCTGGAACCCACCATACCTCCAGGTCGCCCTTGACCTTGACAGCATGGAGGAGATGGAGAGAATCATCGATTCACTCCCGAACCGGGAAAGGATACTCCTTGAGGCCGGGACACCCCTGGTTAAAAAATTCGGTGTTGGAGTGGTGAGCAGGATAAGGGAACTCCGCAGGGACGCCTTCATAATAGCTGACCTTAAAACACTCGACGTTGGTAGAATAGAGGTTAAAATGGCTGCAGATGAAACCGCGGATGCTGTGGCCATATCAGGCCTTGGAACGGTTGAATCCATTGAGAAGGCCATACACGAGGCCCAGAAGCAGGGCATATACTCAATACTGGACATGATGAACGTTGAGAACTTCGTTGAGAAACTGAAGGGCCTTAAATACAAACCGGACATCGTCCTGCTCCACAGGAACGTGGACCTGGAAACCCTCAGGGCCGAACGTGGAGAAGACATCGGTGATATGAGTGAATGGGGTAATATAAGGGAGATAAAGGAAATCCTGGGTCCCAGGGGACTTGTTGCAGTCGCTGGAGGTATAACTCCATCCAAGATGCAGGAGGCCCTTGAAAGCGGCGCCGATATAATAGTGGTTGGAAGGTACATCATCGGCTCAAGGGACGTTAGAAGGGCCGCTGAGGACTTCCTTGAGCACATGCCACAGGACCCAGATACCATGAGGCTACCGCTGGACGAAGACGAAGCCATCTAGGGTGTTTTATATGATACTGGGTATATGTGGAAGTCCGAGGAAACAGGCAACAGAATATGTTCTTCAGAGGGCCCTTTCTCAGCTTGAGGAAGCCGGTTTTGAAACCGAATTCTTCACGGTGAGGGGTAAGACCATCGGCCCCTGCAGGCACTGTGACTACTGCCTCAGGGAAAAGAGGTGCCTTGTGGAGGACGACATGTACCCCCTCTACAGTCTGCTTAAAGAGGCTGAAGGTATCGTAATCGCAACACCCGTCTACAATGGAGGTGTCAGTGCCCAGATAAAGGCCATAATGGACCGCTGCCGCGCCCTTGGAGCTGAAGACTACGATGCCCTCAGGGGCAAGGTGGGGATGGGTATAGCGGTTGGTGGAGACCGGGCAGGGGGTCAGGAACCCGCCCTTCTCCAGATACACACCTTCTACATCCTCAACGGAGTGATACCCGTTAGCGGAGGGTCCTTCGGGGCAAATCTTGGGGCCTGCTTCTGGTCAAGGGATACTGCAGAGGGTGTTAAAGAAGACCCCTACGGCTTCAGAAGCCTTGATAAAACCCTTAAAATGTTCATGAAATTCCTTGAAAAAACAGGCTGATTTTTGGATAACCTCTAAGGTCGGGGCCCTGAAGACCTTTATTAAGCCCTGGCCACAATTTATTCTTCCGGTGATTCAATGGCATCTTCAGGCACTTCAAAGCTTCTAAGGGGCAGTTTTCTCATAATGATCGGCAACCTTCTCTTCAGGGTCGGTGGATACATCTACAGGGTCCTCATGACAAGACTCCTTGGACCTGAAGGTTACGGTCTCCTTGGACTCACCCTCCCGTTCCAGGGAATATTCCAGATACTATCCGCCGGAGGACTTCCACCTGCAATCGCAAAGTATGTTGCGCAGCACAGGGCCCTCAACGAGGATGAAATGGCAAGGCAGGTTCTTATAACCTCCCTGAAGGTTATGATATTCCTGGGTATCACCTTCTCCTTTGTAATGTTTTTCACTGCCCCCTGGCTTGCAAATGATGTTTTCCATAAGCCCCTGGCCCAGTACCCCCTCCAGGCTGTTGCCCTCATCACACCCTTCAGCGTCATAGTGGGTGCCTTCAGGGGTGCCTTTCAGGGCATATACCATATGGAGTACGTGGTGCTCACGCGGGCCGTTGAACAGGTGTTCATGATAACCCTTGCAGTGGTATTTGTGATGCTCGGATTCTATGCGGCGGGGGCCGTTATGGGGACTGCCATGGGCTTCCTGGCCTCTGCAATCTCCGCAATCCTTATCTTCAGGCGCTTGACCAGTAACTATTTCCCCCCCATCCCCCCGGAGAAGAGGCTCAGTTTCACCCAGGAGCTTGGACTTGTCAGGACCCTCCTTGCATTTTCAATACCCGTCATAATCACAGCCCTCTCTGAGATGGCCATATATGATATAAGCGTCTTTGTCATAGGGGTTTTCATGGCCACCACGTCCGTCGGGTACTATACCGCCGCAGACCCTGTTGCAAGGCTGCCCCTTGTAATATCCCTTTCTGTTGCAACCGCAGTCCTACCTGCAGCCTCTGAGGCCTTCGCACTTAATGATCACCGGCTCCTTGAAACCTACATGGTGCAGTCCTACAGGATCGTGACCCTCCTGGTGCTGCCCATGTGTGTGGGGATAGCGGTGTTCTCAGGTCCGCTGCTTGAACTCCTCTTCGGTGACCAGTTCGTCCATGGTGCCGGTGCCCTCAGCATACTTGTGGTCGGTATGAGCTTCTACACCCTCTTCATGATATCTTCAAGTATCGCCCAGGGAATCGGCTACCCCCGGCTTCCAATGTATGTTCTCGTAGGGGGAACCATCATAAATCTTGCACTTAACCTTTTACTGGTACCTCTCCTTGGAATTGAGGGAGGGGCCCTTGCAACAACAATGGCGGCCTTCATAATAATGCTTGTTATACTCTGGGAAACCTTCAGGATAACCGATGTCAAACCACCGGCAGCAGCCTTCATGAGAATAACCCTTGCATCCGCTGTTATGGGCCTTTCAATGCTCCTGCTCCCCCAGAACATCACCGGACTGCTCCTTGCAGTACTCATATCACCCCCAGTCTATACCACTGCCCTTATTTTAATTGGAGGTGTTGAAAAGAGGGATCTTAGGCTTCTCAGGAGGTTCGGTTCAAAGACAGGGCCCCTTGAAAAACCCATAAGCAGGATGGCTGATATGATGGAAAGATGGGCGAAGTAGTGGTATAAGGACCTTCAGAGCCACTCAGCTCTAGATAACTCCCGAAAAGGATAAAAATATAAAGAACAAGGACCATAGGATCTATGATGAGTGGTGCTATGAGGGTAAGGGTCAATGGTAAAGAGGTGCCGGTGGACCATGAAAGATTCATGCTCCTTAAACTGATAGATGAAAGGGGATCCATAAGCAGCGCATCCCATGATTCTGGCATCCCCTACAGAAGCGCCCTTGCCTATATACGAAGGCTTGAGGAAATTCTCGGCACCAGAATAGTTAAAACCCGGCGTGGTGGAAGAGGTGGTGGGGGCGGCAGCAGACTCACCGAAACCGGGAAGAAGATTGTGAGGGAGTACATCAAACTTAAAAAAGGCCTTGAAAGGCACTCTGCCAGCAACGAGATAAGAGGGGTGGTAAAGGAAGTCCTTGAAGATGGGGGGATAAGGATCCAGGCAGGTTCCTCCATTATAGAGGCTGCAGGGTATGATGATGTCGTTGAAGGAGAGGCTGTAACGCTCCTTATAGAACCGGAGGATATTGTCATTATGCCTGAAAGGCAGGTCTCAAGTATGAGGAATGTTATTCCAGGTACTGTAAAGGGTATGGAAATGCAGGGGGACACTGTAACCGTGAAAATAGATATAGGTGATGGCCTGGAGCTTGACACCAGCATAACCTCAAGGTCCCTAAAAAGCCTCAAACTTAAACTTGGCATGAACATATTTGCCGGCTTTAAGGCCGTAGCTGTTACCATAGTAAAGTGATAGAAGGGTGTTTGAGTTGAAGATAATCATTGATGAGGATAAGTGTACCGGCTGCGGTGAATGCCGGGAGGCATGCCCCAAGGGGGGAAAGATCTGGACCATTGACAGGAAAACAGGTAAGGCCGCCGCATCAAATCTTGAATTCTGTCACCAGTGCATAATCTGCGCCAGTAAATGCCCTGAAGGGGCTATACGAATCATAAGGGATGATAACTATGAGAAAGGCTCTGAAAACGAGGAAAACCCTTGAAACCCATGTTAAAGTTGATTTGAACCTTGATGGGAGTGGAAAATTCAGTATAAATACTGGACTGCGGTTTCTTGATCACATGCTGGAATCCCTTGCACGTCATGGGCTCCTGGACCTTGAAATTGAGGCCAGGGGGGATGTGGATGTGGATGATCATCACACAGTCGAGGATGTTGCCCTGGCACTCGGTGAGGCTCTTAAGGAGGCCCTGGGTGATAAGAAGGGTATAAGGAGGATGTCCTCTGCCATGGTCCCCATGGATGATTCCCTTGCAATGGTTGCACTGGACCTCAGCGGGAGACCCTACACCGTCCTTGAACTTGGATTCAGGGAGATGAAGATAGGTGACGTCTCAGCCCAGAACATCAGGCACTTCATTGAATCACTGGCCGTGTCTGCAGCCATTAACATACATGCCTCAGTGAGGGGTGAAAACGATCATCACATGGCCGAGGCCCTCTTCAAGGCACTGGCACTTTCACTCAGGGATGCTGTGCGGGTTGAACACGGGGAGATCCCCAGTACAAAGGGCAGAATATAAGAAAACCATCTGGATAGGCATAGAACAGTGGGACACAGCGAGGTCCCCCGAAGGATATAAACGGTTAAAGTCCTCGCTCATTAGTGTGGAGGATGATGTGGAAGTTCATCAAATTCTTCAGAAAATTAAGAACTAAAAAAATAGATAATTTGATCTATTCTGGCTTTGCCAGGAGATCTGTTTTGCTGAGGGTTTCGCCTTCCTTGCCGTGTGGTGTTCTGAGAACACTGTCATTGGCCTTTTCGATTTCTCTTGCTTCAGCTGCCAGTCTGGCTGCTGCTGAAAGCATTTCATGTGCAGAGGCCACGATTGGTATGTATTTTTCAGGGTCCTGGACCATGAAACAGCCCTTAACGTCTATATCAGCCACCTTGGTTGCTATCTCATAGGCAGCCATGGCCTTGGCCTTTGCGTATGGGTTCTCGTAACCTGCTGCATCCACAGCGACGTCGGTGTCTATTACGATCTGTGGGAGTTCAGGTGCTTTTCCTGCCTCAACATCTGCTATCATGGCGTCTATTGTGTTCTGAACAACCCTGTAGGCTCCTGTGAATGCAAGAACCTTTATAACATCTGAGTTGAATGATGCCATCTCTGTTGGGTCAAGGAACTCCCTCCTTGCCCCTATCATGGGGTCAGCCTTGACTATTATGTATCCAAGGCCCTGTTCTTCAATTTCATCCTTCACCCTGAGGCCAGGGGCGTCACCAATGATCATTGCAGGAACATCTGCCTCTGAAAGGAGCTCCCTTGCCTTTGCAGGACCAGGTGCGCCAGGGTTTGGACTTATGAATATCACGAAGTCCCTGTCCATTTCAAGCATTGTTGGTACGGCCCTTTCAATTTCATCAGGGTTCATTTTAGCCCCTGATCCCACAACACAGACGTCTATGTTTGGCCTGTCAGCCCTTTCATCAAGGAGCAGGTCAAGTACCGGGGAGGTTCCAATGTTACCACAGCGTATTATCCCAATTTTTACAACCATTATATCACCAGAATCTTATTATTTTGTGCCTTATTAAGTAGTTTATGATTTAAAGATTATGATTAATCTTTTATAGTAGTAGTACAATTTCCATTTTTTCATGTGGTTGAATGATTATGATTTAAAATTTTAATAATATTTTAATAGTTTAAATTAATACTTAATTATTAATCATCCGGCCTCTCCACCACCAGAACGTTGCCCGTGAAGATCCTTGAAAATATCTCCCTTTTCATTTTGATTTCACCGAGTGAGGGGTCGGCAAGGGTTACTGTCCTCCCATTAACCGACCTGATGACACTGTAGTGACAGCTCTCACCAAACCTGACAAAGACTATGTGGTTTTTTCTAAGCTGAGAGACATCCATTTTAAGGCCCCTAGCCTTCAGGCCCTTTGTGATGGCTGCAACTATCAGGCCATACATGGTGGTGCCTGATTCATCTGTACCTGCAAGTTCGGCAAGTTCAGATTCACTGCATGGTATTCCAAGGCTTTTTAACACCGTTGCAAGTGCAGCAGGTCCGCAGGTGTAATCCCTGCTCTGCATCACTATCGGATCCCCGCTGGCAGATGAAGTCATAATTAATACCTCCTTATTATTACTAATGTTAATATTAGATTAATAATTATTATTAATAAATGTGGTGCTCCCAGGGGGATGGTAAAATCAGATATTTTAACGGGGATATTACCCCGTGAATGAAATGAATCAAAATTTCTTCCTTGCATTCCATATGCGCCTCATGGACCCCAAACCGCCCCTGGGACCGGATATATCATCAAAACTTTCAACAATCCTTCCAATATTATCCACAGCCCTCTCAGCCTTTTTAACAAGACCTCCGGATCTGGGTGGTTTCAAGTCATCCACAATGAAAGGCAGATCATCAGCACCAGCCACAGGAATACCTACAGACTCTGCAAGGTCCACGCTGGCATGTCTTCTGTGAAATCCCCTCAGTTTGATGGAAGGAACCCCCATAACCGCCGCCTCAATTGTAACACCCATACCGGCACCGTAGATCATGAGGTCAGCGTCCCTCATCAGGGAGGGGAGATCCACGAAGCCTGCAAGGACCCTTACATCCCTGGAGCCTGCAAGGCCCCTGACATAATCGCTGCTGAAACGGAAGGGAACCACAACCACCTTCCTGTTAAGAGCCCCAACCATCCCCATGACCCCGGGGATATCCTCCCCTTTAAGGTCTCCGCCAAGCACGAGGAGTATGAAGTCACCGCCGCCCCTGTGGGTTAATCCAAGATCCCTTACATGGAGTGCGTGGGGGTAGCCCCCAATGACCTCCACATTCTCAAGGAGATACTCTTCCTCAAGGTAATCCCTGTATTCGCCTGAAGGTGCCGTTATGATATCTGCGAAGGCTATCATCTCGATGGGGTTGTATATGTCCTGTTCAATATGCAGCACCCCCCTCCCCCTGAGGAGAGAAGCAGATATGGCCTTCCTCACATCACCTGCATTTCCACATGTAAGTACAAGGTCAGGGTCTATTCTGCCCATGGCCCTCCATGTCCTGACTATGTCCCTTGCCACAAGGTATGCTATTTCAGGGGCCCTGCCTGACCTGCTCCTGCCAGTCCCCATATCATGGAAGGATGAACACAGTCCCCCAAGGACCTCCCTGACACCGCTTCCATGGCAGAGGCAGTGATATTCATGTTCATATCTCTCCATGAAGGGATGGAAGGTCTTTGCAGGTGCAAGTTCAGCAGCCACTGCCAGCCTCAGATGAACACCTCCATACCATGAATACGCCCAGGATTGCCATGATGTAAAAAAGCCATACTATGAGGTCCGTGGGTCCGGTTTCAACCCATACCATGGTCTGGGCGAGTATAACGGCGTAGATTCCCCTTAAAGCCCCCCCTGTAACATGCTGGATCCTGTGGACTGTTCCGAGGACTGTGCCGAGGATGAACATCTGGATCAGCATGGCATGAAGGCCGAAGTCCAGGAGCGCGGGGCCGAATATGAGGGAAGTTGTTGAGTGCCGGTACCCCAGAACCACTTCACCCACAATCGCACGTGGGTCTGTGGAGTTAAGGTAGCCTGTTATGGTGTAGTAGAGGAGGCTTCCCCTGGTTGCGCCCTGGAGGTCAATGAGCCTGTCAAAGACCATCAGGGTGTACCCTGCCCTGTAAAGTATGAGCTCAACCGGGTTCAGATCCCACTGCTGCCACTCAATTGACCTGACAGCCAGATACCCCACGATCAGTGCCACCGCAGCAAGAACCGTGATGAAGACGAGGAGTTTACCGGCTGATGGTTTCTTTGAATAGTAAACAGTGATGAATGCGCTTAGGAGTATCACAACCACCGTTGTCCTGTAACCTGTGAGTGCAAAGAGAAAGGCGCCTATAATTACGGGTATATAGTTCCTCCTCCTGGGGTCAATGGAAAGAAGCACGTTAACAGAAGGCAGGAAAAGAAGATATGATAGGAGCCATATCTTCGTAACCGCCCTTGCCTTAAGGTACCCGCTGAGAAGAGGGATGCCCCCAAGAAGGTAAATGTTAACTGCCTGTAAGATGATCCCTGTAATGACAGCCGCAATGATCACTGTTCTCTTCTGTTCTTCAGAGAGTAGCCTGTCTTCTCCCCTGCCACAGGCCGGGTTTCCTCCCTGACTGCCCATGGAGGTGAATGTTTCTGTTTTAATACGTGAAGAAAGATAAACTCCAAGGGCAAATGCCGACCCCCCAATGGCCATGTATCCGAAGGTGGATGCTGATGGCTGGCCAAGGCCCCTTAGACCCAGCCCTGTTCCTGCAAGGGCCAGTGCAAGGTATATGAGTAGCACCAGAAGGACTGAGTAGGGTGAAAAGATATCAGACCTCATCCTATAACTCCCATGCATTCCTTGTGAGGTTAGCTGCGAACTGTGGACAGGAGGCTGCATGTATATGGATGTAGCTTGCAAGGGCAGAACCCGAGGTCACACCATCCATTGAATCCATTATACCCTTCCCCCTGAGCACCCTGAATGCAAATCTGGCATTCTTATCCACCAGGGCCCTGGAGTAGTGGAACTCATGGCCCCTGAAGACATCACCTGCCTCCGTGATTATGTTATCCTCGATGGCCTCTGAAATCACGTAGCTGAGACCCTGAACCCTGGGGGTCATCTCAGAGGGGTATGGGAAGACCCTGCACATTTCATGGTCATTTATGGATGCCATGAGGTACATGAGGCCTCCGCACTCGCCAAAGATGGGCCTCCCATCACCATGAAACTTCATTATGGATTTCCTCATGGGAATGTTCGATTCAAGTGCCCCTGCAAAAACCTCGGGGTAGCCTCCGCCGATGTATAATGCGTCTGCATCAGGCAGTTCCTCATCATGGAGGGGGCTGAAGTGGATGAT
Organism: Methanothermobacter wolfeii; assembly: GCF_025397995.1. Taxonomy (NCBI): domain Archaea; kingdom Methanobacteriati; phylum Methanobacteriota; class Methanobacteria; order Methanobacteriales; family Methanobacteriaceae; genus Methanothermobacter; species Methanothermobacter wolfeii. The sequence continues at coordinate 10,363 of NZ_CP104550.1, read as the reverse complement.
GGATGCCGAGTTATCCTCAAGGGCCTCAAGGTTCTCCCTGTAGTAAAAGTTGAATGCCTCATCAAAGGCAACCCCTATCCTAACCCTTTTACTGTTTTCCTTCTTCCAGAGCCTTTCTCTTCCTCCATGGATCCTGCCTGCAGAGGACATTATATCCTCAAGGGCGTCGAGGTCAATGTACTCCTCCATGGCAAGGCCCCATTTCTCAATGAAGGATGCTATGCTCTCCCTTTCAACTGCAGGTACCAGTCCCAGGTGCCTCTGTTCAACGGCCAGTTCCTCATCCCTGGGGATTCCCCCGATCACGGGGGTGTCTGCAAGTTCCTCCACAGCCCTCTTTGTTTTGAGGTAGTGTCTCCTGTTTTTGACCTGGTTAAGTATGACGCCCTTTATCCTGACCTCCGGGTCAAGGGCCCTGAATCCCAGGACAATGGCGGCGGCGCTTTTAACAAGACTCCTTGAATTTATTATCAGTACAACAGGGGCGTTGAGGGCCTTTGCAACTGAAGCCGTGCTCCCAACATCATTAACGGGGCTTATACCCTCATATAAACCCCTTACTCCCTCTATTACCCCCATGCGGGCCCCTGATATTTCCATTGCCCTTATGAAAGCCTCTCTTATCTGGCCATCTGACATGAAGAATGAGTCGAGGTTCCTTGATGTGTTGCCTGTGGCCATGGTATGATAGGAGGGGTCTATGTAGTCCGGGCCCACCTTGAAGGGCTGAACCCCCCTCCCTGATAGTGCCTTCATTATACCCGTTGCAATTGTGGTTTTGCCAACCGCACTCCCGGTCCCTGCAAGTACAACTCTCATATATAAGAGTCAAGGCTCTCTTTATTTAATTATTGTGGAGCTACTAACAGGTTCAATGCAGCATTTATTCAATATTCAGGATGAGAATAACTTAGATGTGGTTGTACGTCATCTTATTACAATCATAAGCTGTCCTTGAGGTGGGTAAAGGTTATGGGGGGTCCGCCCTGAATAAAGAAGGGGTGTTGAATCAGATCCCGGAGGATATACGATGAACAGTAGATTCTAACTCTTTCAGTGCCCCCGCCTTTTATTTGCTGAGTAGGGTATTTATACCCTTGAGAGGTATTTTGCCCTTGATGTGTGTGATTTGCCATGAACCAGGCAGAAGTCGGCATCACAGCCCCTGCACACCCACATACCCTCCGGACAGGTTGGTCCCTCCTCATAGGCCAGTTTTCCATGGCTACCGCAGAATGGACAGTAATTCCTGAAGCGTGAAGTGTGTTCCCTGTAATCTGTGTGAAGGGAGCATGAGCATCTTCCACTGGCCTCCACCCACTGAGGGTTCACCTCATGATGGGATGCGCCAACATGCCTTCTGGTGGTGTATCTCAGGGTGTATGCCCATGCATGTTTCCTCTTCTTAACCTTCTTTTTATAGTATGCCCTTGCATACTTCCTCTTGATCTTCTTTTTATAGGATGCCTTTACATGGACCTTCACTGTGTGTTTATGGATCTTTGCATCCACCTTAACATGACCCGGGGCCCTGAAACTGCTTTCTTTATCTTCCATATCAAAGGAGGATACTGCGCCTGCAGCAATTATCGAAGATAAAAAAAGGGATGTTAATAAAATTCGCTTAATTTTACCGCCTCCAATCCAGAAAAAATCTGCTGTTTTTCCTAGATGTTAGATAGATTAATTCAAACATAATATATAAATATTTTGCTTCAAAATCGTGAAAGAAGCCTTCATAAATTCCTTTTTTTTGGATTAAGCCCTTCTCATTCCTTTTTAAAGATGGATGTATCCAGTCTCACATTTTAATTTCTCCTTTAATCCATTATAATCATTTCAATGCTTATTTTTAAAAAATAAGACCTTTAAAATTCTTTTTAAGATGTACTCCTCGAATTGTGAATGTTGCTGCTGAGAGTTAAGCATTCATATTTTATTTCAGGAGACATGCGATCCCCTGAAGCCATTCAAGGTTACAAAAAAGTCTTAATGGATTTATATCTGTTTTAATCATCTTATTGTATTTTTAAGTTTCATCCTTTAATCATGAAAATGACTTCATTAACTCAACATCCAGGGCTCTCATGAGGATGGTAATCTAATTATAGAATCAGATACATAACATTCTCCATGAGTCTTGCGGATAGGGTTCAGATCCTCAGTGATACTGCACAGTTTGATCTCTGTGATTACAGTGCAGATCCCTCCCAGAGGAATCCCTCGGTGCCGGGAATATACTACAGCAGCTACAGGGGCTGCAGGGTCCCCCTCTTCAAGGTTTTACTTACAAACCGCTGCTGCAATGACTGCAGGTACTGCATAAACAATTCAGGGATAACCCCTGTTGAGCTTGAACCCAGGGAGATAGCCGGAATATTCCTCAGCTACTACCATAAAAGGTACGTCGATGGTCTCTTCCTCTCATCAGGTGTCAGCAGGGACCCTGATGAAACCATGGAAAAACTTATCGAGACCCTCAGGATCCTCCGCACAGAGGGTTACGGCGGTTACATCCACCTCAAGATCATACCCGGGGCATCCATGGACAGTATAAGGAGGGCCATGGAACTTGCAAGCCGTGTGAGTATAAACATTGAAACAGCCACCAGGGACGGGCTCGAGGAGCTATCATCAACCAAGGATTACGGTGTGGACATACTCAGGAGAATCAGATGGATTAAGAGACTCCTTGACAGGGACAGGACCCTTGCTCCGGCGGGTCACAGCACCCAGCTGATGGTTGGTGCCGTGGACGAGACTGACCGTGAAATAGTTAAAAGGATAAAGTGGATGCATGAGAAGTACTCGACAAGGAGGGTGTACTTCAGTGCCTTTGAACCAGTGGAAGGGACTCCCCTGGAGGAAAGAGAAGCTGAAAATCCTGAGAGGGTTATGAGGCTCTACCAGGCAGACAACCTCATTAAATCCTATGGTTTCAGTCCTGATGAACTTCAATTCCATGGTGGATACCTTGACCCTGAGGTTGACCCGAAGTACGCCGCCGCCCTTGAGATGGACATCTTCCCTGTGGATTTAAGGGAAGCCCCCTACAGGGAGATCATCCGCGTTCCTGGCATCGGCCCGGTATCCGCCAGGAAGATAATAAGTATAAGGAAGAAGAGGGATCTGAGTCCTGACTTGCTGAAGGAAATCGGTGTCAGATTAAAAAGGGCCGAGCCATTCATCCGGTTTGATGAAAGACAGACAAGTCTTGAAGAGTGGCTTGGATGACCCCAGCCCCCCATTTTGATCTTCTTTAACTGGTGCCTCTAGAGGTCTGAGAAAAGTTCCCATATATCAGGGTACTTCTCCCTTACAGCCCTCTCTATAAGAGAAGAGGCCTCCCTGCTTATGCTGAACTCTGGCTGTGTCTTTTTAAGGTACCTCAGAACCGCCGCTGACCTTGCGGACCATAGGGTTATCCGCGGGTTCTTTTTAACATCCTCCATCACGGCTTTAACCTGCTCCTCACTGGTTACATGAGTTTCAGGTTCATTTTCAGGTTCCTTTCTTGTCTTTGCCTGGATGAGGGCATCCAGTCCCATTCCAAGCCCCTTTTTCTGTGCCATCATTCACACTCCATCCCTATTATTTCCCCTGCAAGTTTCATGTAGGCTGCTGTGCCCGTGCTTTCAGGGTCATAGGTTATGCATGGCTTTCCATGGCTTGGTGCCTCTGCAAGGCGGACGTTCCGTGGGATGGTGGTTCTGAAAATGTTCTCGCTCTCACCGAAGAAGTTCTTAACCTCCCTGTGGACGTCCCTTGCAAGCCGGGTCCTTGAATCATAGAGGGTCATTAGTATGCCCTTTATTGGGCATGGACTCTGGAGGCGCTCATGGACAAGGCTCATGGTCTTTAAGAGGTCCGCCATTCCCTCAAGGGCATAGTACTCTGCCTGGATAGGTATTATAACACTGTCTGATGCCACCAGGGCGTTGAGTGTCAGTATGCCCAGGGATGGTGGGGAGTCTATGAATATGTAGTCGAACTCATTTCTCACATCCCTGACCGCCTCCTGGAGTATTGCATGGTACCCTATTTCACTGCTGAGTTCAATCTCGGCACCGCTCAGGGATATGTTGCTGGGTGCTATGTAGAGGTCCTGGAGTTCTGTTGGCAGGATAACATCTGATAACCCTGTTTTCCTGCTGAGGACCGTGTATATTGTTGATTCCAGCTCTGATTTTTTAATTCCAAGGCCTGTTGTTGCGTTTCCCTGGGGGTCCATGTCGATTACAAGGACCCTCCTGTCAAGAAGGGCCAGTGCCGCTGAAAGATTGACCGCCGTGGTTGTCTTTCCACAGCCTCCCTTCTGGTTTATGATGGAAATCATTTCTCCCATAATCATCACCGCCTGAAGGTCATCCATTAGAACTTATAATTTAGAACTTATAAAGTATATCTTATAAGTTATAACTTATAACCGGGTTGTAGGTGAAGGACACCCGCTTGTGATCCTGAGATTAAAAAAAATGGTTTCGGGAGGATCCTGAAAAGAATCCGTGTGACCCTAGAAGTTAATCCTCTCTGAGAGTCTTACAGGAAGTGGAAGTCTCCTGAAGGGCATGCCCTCTGTCTCTGACCTTAAGGTTTCTATGAGCTCATCAAGGGTCATCTGGATTTTCTCACCGGTTTCCCTGACATTAACCGTGAGTTTACCCTCCATTTCACTGTCCCCTATAACAACAACGTAGGGGACCCATTCCTGGGCTGCGTTTCTTATCTTCTTACCGAGGGTCTCTGAGCGGTCATCCAGGTCCGCCCTCACATCTGCAGCCAGTAACCGGGATACTATTTCCCCGGCATATTCAAGGTGGCGCTCAGCAATCGGCAGAACCCTCACCTGCACCGGTGAAAGCCATACCGGTAGCATGGGCGGCCTTTCATCCATCTCAATGGCTGTCTTCTCAAGTAAACTGCATATCACCCTCTCGATACTCCCTGTGGGACTGCAGTGGAGTATTATGGGGTTTGCCTCCTCCTCCTTCTGGTTGATGTAGGTTATATCGAATCTTTCACCGCTTTCAACGTCTATCTGAACCGTTGGGTTCTCTATGGGTCTTCCAAGGTAATCTATGGCTGCGAAGTCCATTTTAGCTATCCAGTAGTGTTTCCTTGCCGGCAGTATCTCAAGGAGTATGGGTTTCCCTATTTTATCTGCAACTTCATGGACCCAGTCCCTGTATTCCTCATAGAAGTCTGCTGTGGCCCTGAATATGACCTCATAGTTCACCTGAAAGTCCTCCCCGGTCCTCATGCACATATCAACCTGCTTTGAGAACTCCTCAAGGGACTGTTCAAGGTCAGCGCAGACAGTGTGAAGATCGGGCATTGTGAATCCCCTGAGCCTCTTGAGCCCCACAACCTCCCCCTTCTTCTCAAGCCTGAAGCTGTAGGTTGAAAGTTCATATATACCTGCCGGGAGGTTCTTCCATGTGAGGAAGGAGTCTGATAGTATTCTGAATGCCCCGAAGCAGCAGGCGTATCTCAGCATGAGCTCCTTCTTGTTCTTCATCCTGTACTGTCTCTCACCGAACTTCTCTGCATGGACCCTTATGGCCTCATCCTCAAGGTCATACATTATGGGTGTCTCAACAGGCATTGCACCCTCACTGGTCACGAGCATGTAAACGTAGTCTGCAAGGAGGTCCCTTATGAGCCTCCCCTTGGGGTACCATCGAAGGTGTCCCACATCTGCAGAGGGTTCATAGTCTGCAAGTCCCTTCTCCCTCATCAGCCTAACATGGGGTGGTTCATCCCCTGATGATTCGAGTCTTCCAAGTTCATAGTTTACAAGGTTTTCAAGGTCCCTGTTCCTGAATTCGAACTCCTCTGGTTTTACAAGTTCCCCCCTGTAGAGTATGAACCACTCGGACTCCTCCGACCCTGACTCCTCCCTAACAGGTTCCGGTCTGATTGTCCTTGACAGCTCCGAAAGGGGGTGTCCCTTGCAGGATATTTCAAAGGCCTTGTACCATCCGAAGGGGGCCCTTGAAACCTTGATTCCCATTTCACCGATCCTCCAGGCCATTTCCTTAAGGACCTTCTTTGCTGTTGCAGGTGAACTCAGGGAGGAGCTCAGATGGGCGTAGGGGTATATGACAACGTTTTCTGCCTTCACATCATTGTATACCTTTACTATTTCCTTGACCGCGTTTTCAACAACTGACGCCGGGTTTTCCTCGTCCTCTGCCTCAACTGCTGTGAAGACCACCAGGGACTCTTTGAACTGTCCCTCCATCATTTCATCGGGTATATCCTCTGCTATGCCGGTCTTATTCTTTGTCCTGTATTTAATGTAATCAGAGTGAATTAAAAGTATCCGCATATCATCACCTTTAAAAATAATTAATGTTATTGTTTTATGTGATCTTTTTAATTGTTTCGGCTGGGGTCCCAGGAATATGCAGGTCAGGGAAAAATGGTTTTAAGCGGCTGAAACTGATAAGGGTTGGCTCTGCTGATATATTCAGTATTAAAATAGAGTAATTAACTAGACTGTTTATGATTCATATTCCTGCCCTTCCACCCTCCCATATCGTATCAAATATCCTTGAATAGTTCTCGGCGATTTCAGGGTACTGGTTCCATATACCTATGGCTGTTTCTGGTATTGGGGAGCCGTCCGGTGTGAACCTTGAGAAGACCCACATCATCTCCTCCCCATCCCTCACCATCATCTTGACTGGTGGCATTTCCACAATCCTTACCCTGCATGGAAGTCCCCTGATCTCGGCTCCTGCCATTACCCTGACATCAACGCCCCGGTCGTTTATCCTCCCCAGTACCGGTTCAAGTGTTTTAAGCTCGCCCCTGAAGAAGAAGCCCATCCTCATCTTAAATTCATGCCTTGACCTGGAAATTATCTCAATCTCCTTCTTTATGATCTTCTCCTGTCCATGTATAAGCCATACAGGGGCCGGTACACGTGATATCTGATCCTCATAGATCCTTGTAAGTTCAACACCTGCCTCATGAAGGACTTCATTTATCCTCTTCTTCTCTCTTCTGAAGACCTCCGATGGGGGGACTGCATGGTACCTCATTGGTTTACCCCTCTCAACCTCAACAAATCCCTTCTCTGCCAGTTTCCTCAGGATATCATATACCCGGGATCTTGGAATCCCTGCAGCCTCCCCGACTTCACCTGCCCTGCCTGAAACAAGTGATGTCAGTGCTGTATACGCAGATGCCTCGTAGTCTGTGAGGTCCATGAGTCTGAGGGCCTTCCTGATCCTCCTCTCCATAAACACACCTCTGTCTCATTTTATACTCACTTAGTGACAAAAATTATATATATTTTTCTGCCAGTTTTTAATATGGTGATGGAAAATGAAGTACCGCTGCATAGTATGCGACTACATATACGACCCTGATACAGGTGACCCGAGGGCAGGAATATCGCCGGGGACACCTTTTGAAGAACTCCCTGAAGAGTGGGTCTGCCCTGTCTGCAATGTTGGGAAGGACCAGTTCGAACCCCTTAAGGGTGAAATAAGACGTGTAAGGCCCGAAGATATAGACATGTTCTGTTATCAGTGCTCACAGACCGTGCGTGGAAGGGCATGTACCAGCCGGGGGGTCTGCGGTAAGGAACCAACCGTTGCAAGGCTCCAGGACAACCTTTTATTTGCCATAAAGGGCATTTCAGCCTACCTCTACCATGCCCGTGAACTTGGATACACCGACAGCAAGATAGACGCCTTCCTTGAAAAGGGCTTCTATTCAACACTCACAAACGTCAACTTCAATCCAGAGGAATTCGTGGAACTGGCCCTTGAAGCCGGTGAAATGAACATCAGGACAATGAAACTCCTTAAAAAGGCCCATATAGACAGCTACGGAGAACCTGAACCTGCAGAGGTCAGGGTGGGTGCACTTGAAGGTCCGGCCATAATAGCAACAGGCCACAGCCTCAGGGCCCTTGATGAACTCCTAAGACAGACAGAGGACACCGGTATAAACGTCTACACCCACTCAGAGCTCCTACCGGCCCACGGGTACCCTGAACTCAGAAAGTACCCCCACCTTGCAGGTCAGCTTGGAGGTCCATGGTTCGATCAGAAGAAAACCTTCTCACGATACACAGCAGCAATCCTCGGAACCTCAAACTGCGTCCTGCTCCCGGCAGATGATTACAGGGATCGTATGTTCACCTGTGGAGTTGCAGGGCTTCCGGGTGTCAGGCACCTTGAGGACTATGACTTCAAACCCCTCATAGACAGGGCCCTTGAACTGCCACCCCTCAGTGAGGAAGATGCAGGGACGCTTACAACGGGCTTCGGACTCTCAACCATACTCTCACTTGCAGATAAAATAAAGGAACTCGTTGAAGATGGAAGGATCAGGAGGTTCTTCCTGGTCGGAGGCTGTGACTCCCCCCTCCCACGGGCAGGTTACTACACAGAATTCGTCAGGAAACTCCCGGATGACACCGTGGTCCTCACACTGGCCTGTGGAAAGTACCGTTTCAATTCAATGGACCTTGGGGATATAGATGGAGTGCCCCGCCTCATAGACCTTGGACAGTGCAATGACGCCATAGTTGCAGTGGAGCTTGTTGAGGCCCTCAGCAGCCTCTTCGGGATGGATGTGAATGAACTCCCCCTCAGCATCGTCCTGAGCTGGATGGAGCAGAAGGCGGCAGCTATACTGTGGAGTCTCCTGTCACTGGACCTCAAAGGAATGTATTTAGGTCCTGTGCTCCCTGGATGGGCAAATCAGGATATAATCAACTTCCTCATTGAGAACTACAACCTTAAACACATAGGAGAACCTGAAAGGGATATTGAGGAGATGCTGAAATAGGTGATACAATGGAACTTGCTGGAAAGGTGCTGAAAGTGGCCGGGCTCATAGATTATCAGGAGGGTGCCGTTGTAAGCAGGGAGATAATCCGGAAGGACACCGGGACTGTTACCATATTCGCCTTTGACAGGGGCCAGGGCCTCAGTGAACACACAGCCCCCTTTGATGCCCTCGTCCAGGTTATCGATGGTGTGGCTGAGATCACCATCAGCGGGAAGAGGCACGTTCTCGGTGCTGGTGACATGATAATAATGCCTGCAGATGAACCCCACGCCTTGATGGCAAGGGAGCCCTTCAAGATGGTGCTGACCATGATAAAATCCTGAAATTCCCTGTACAGGAAAACTGAGATCCGGTCAATACAGTCGGGTAAACAGCAAACACATCCCTACAACTAAAGTACTGTCAGGAAGACCGTCAGTACACCTGCAGCTATAACTGCAAGAAAAACCATCCCCACCCTTTTACCAAATTTTTTTTGTTCCAAGCAGGAAGGCTATGCCTGTCTTAACCAGTGTATTGGATATGCCTGCAATTGTTATCGCTGCGGCTGCGGTGCCACTGGATATGGAGCCGGCCCCTGCAAGTACCGAGAGACTGACCGTTATTGCATCAACATCAGCCACGCCTGAAACCATGGCTGCTATCAGTAACCCGCTCCTTCCAAGGTAAATGCTTGCAGACTTTGAAATGAAGAGTATGCCCATGAAAAGCGCCCCGAATATGAGGGCGGGTTTGATTGAAAAGGGGTTCTCGATTTTGATATCAGATTCCATGTCTGATGGGTCCTTGTGAATAAAAATCCAAGTAAAAAGCCCAGCCCTCCCATCACAATCATCGGAGGTGCTATGAAGCCCAGGAGGGAGGGGTTTATCACCGCAACCTCAAATAGCATCCTCAGAAACATCATGGAACTTGCAACGACGGCTGCAAATACTGTAGGGCCCATTAAAAATTCAGATTCCCTCACGCGCCCCGCCATTGCAGTCACCACAGCTGTACTTGAAACCAGCCCCCCTATGACCCCTGTGGCTCCGAGTCCCCTCCCTGGTCCTATGACCTTCATGGCAATGTAGCCGGCGTAACTTATCCCTGATATGAAAACAACCATGAGCCATATCCTGTTGGGGTTGAATACGCCCCACGGCCCCATTGGAGCGTCGGGTAGGAGGGGGAGGACCACGAAGGCTATCATGAGAAATTTGAGGGTGTCAATCATCTCCCTCTCACTTATCTTCCTTACAAAGACGTGTATGTACCGTTTAAGTGCAAGTATCGCGGTGACGATGATGGCAAGTATAACTGCAAGTCGATAGTCATATGAGAAACAGAGGGCTCCGAGGAGGAAGGCGATGATGGCCGCCACCTCCCCTGTAAGCCCCACATCTCCTTCATCCCATGTTGTTACAATGTAGCTTGCCAGTATAAGGATAATCAGGCCGAGGAGGGCTGCAGGGAACACCAGGGGAAATGCTCCTGAGAGATTCGCTGAGAGGGCCCCCATGAGGGATATGAGCATGAATGTCCTTATACCTGCAAATTCCGTCCTTTT